>JASHRJ010000094.1 GCA_030037395.1 Thermoplasmata archaeon | reverse complement strand
AGCTGCCGGCCGCGACGCTCGGCGCCATGACCGGCGAGGTGCTCGCGCCACGGGCGGTGGTCGACCGGCTCGCGCGGGCGAGGCTCGGCGCCCGCCGGGTGCGCGGCGGCTGGCGGGTGGGGGTGCCCCCCTGGCGGCCCGATCTGCTCTCGGCGGTGGATCTCGCCGAGGAGGTGATCCTGGCCGGGGGCCTTGGCCCCGAGGACGGGATCGTCCCGCCGAGCGGGGTGCGCGGCCGTCGAGCGCCGGAGACAGTCTTCCACCGCAGGGTCGGCGCGCTCCTGCTGGGGCTCGGCTTTGCCGAGCCGCTCACGACCGTCCTCGTCTCGGAGTCCGCGGCCGGCCGGCTCGGCGATACGGCCGCGATCCGCCTCGCCAACCCGGTGTCGCGCGAGTACGCCGTGCTGCGGGACCGGCTCTTCCTTTCGCAGCTCGAGGTCCTCGGGAGGAACCGCCGGCACGGCTACCCCCAGCGGTTCGCGGAGGTCGCCCCGGTCGTCGTCCGCTCGGCGATCTCCGAGTCCGGCGGGGCGACCCGGACCCGGGCCGGCTTCGTCGTCGCCTCGGAAGCGGCCGGGTTCGCGGAGGCGGCGGCCACCGTCGACTACCTCCTGCGCGCCCTGGACGTCGGCTCGGTGCGCGAGCCGGCCGAGCTCGCCGGGATGATCCCGGGCCGGGGCGCGAGGGTCCGGGTCGCCGGGGAGACGGTCGCCGAGCTGGGCGAGGTCCACCCCGCGGTCCTGGACGCGCTCGGCGTGCCGGTGCCGGTGGCGGCCGCCGAGCTCGACCTCACGGCGCTCTGGCCGTTCGTCGCGCGCGCCGGTCCGGCCGCTCCGGCCGGCCGACCGGCGGAGCGCGCGGCGACTACACCACCCGGAACACCTCGAACGTCGGCGTGATCTGCGCCGGAGCGAACAGGCCGTCGAGCTCGAAGCGCGGGATCGCGCTCGCGTTGGTGGCGGTGTCGATCACCGCCCAGCGGATCCCCGCCGACGCGAGCGCGGTCGCCTCCGCGACCAGCGTCGCCGGCGAGACCGTGAGGCCGGGGACCGCGAGGGAGACGGTCACGTTGAACGGCCCGGACGCCGGCGGGGTGACGTTCCAGGTAAGGTCGTCCGTGGTGCCCGAGGTGTTGAGCGTCCCGGAGGTGACCGCGTCGCCCGGCCCGCCGGCCACGCCCACGTCCAGCGAGAGGGCCACGCTGGCCCCTCCGGACTCCTGGAACGTCGCCACCGCGGTTCCCGACGACGGCGCAAGGCGCACGTCGCTGAGGCCGAGATCGGTGAACGCGAGCCCGAACCGCACGGGGGCGTCCGACGCCCCGGTCGGCGCGAAGGTGGCGTGGACCACCACGGTGCCGTTCGGCTCCACGGACGCGAGCGTGCTGACGTTGTACGTGGGAAGGGCGAACGCTCCGGGAAGGGTCGCGTTGGACGCGGGGCGGGCCCCCGTGGCGGCGGCCCCCGGCCGCACCCCGGGCGACCGCACCCCGTTCTCCACGGCGACGACCGTCGCGACCTTGATCAGGTCGGCCGACTCGTAGACGTACACGGACGGCGAGGAGAGCCGGCCCGCCGGGCCGGTCCCGACCACCTCGAGCGGGCCGGCTCCGAGCCACTCCGCGCCGGAAGCGACGGTGCACGCGAGCACGGCGGCGCTCCGTTCTTCGGGCGTGTCGAACCAGAACGGCTGCACCGCCGGGAACAGCGGCCGCTCGGTGGCGAACGCCACCGGGAACGTGAGCGTCTCCGGGGCCACGAGCATCACCGAGCCCCCCTGGTCCCGCAGCCAGGTGAGCTGCGCGATCGCGGCCGCGTTGAACTCGTTGAACTTGAGGTTCGCCGGGTAGCTGCCCCACGCCAGCCCGACCTGGATGAGCACGATCGCGACCGCGATCGTCGCCGCGGCCCACCTCCAGGGCCGCCCTCGGGCGGCTCCCCGCAGCGTCCACCGGCGCCGCGCCGGGGCCGGCGCCGACGATTCCGGCCGCCGCACCGGCAGGACCGTGGGCGAGAGGAGGATCGCCACCGACACGACCAGGGGCAGCACGAAGAAGGCGGCGGCGCGCGGCGCGTACGTGGCGGGCGTGACGACGAGCGCCTGGAGCAGGAAGGCGACGGCGGCGGCGATCAGCGCCGAACGCTGGAGCGAGGTCCCTCCGGGCGGCAGCACCAGGCTCGCCACGACGGCGGCCAGGACCAGGCCGTACCCCAGCGCGGTCCACGGCGCGGAGAAGCCGAGCGTGGCCAGGATGAACCCGAGTCCCCCGGGGCTCCCGGCGTACGTGATCACCGGCGACCCGAGGTCCGTCGGCGAACTTGCTCCGGCCCGCACGGTAACGAACCCCACCGCCGCGGCCGCCGGGGCGAGGAGCAGGACGTACCCCGGCAGCGCCCGGAGGCGGACGGCCCCGCGCCCGGTCATGAGGATCGTCGTCGCCAAGGCGAACAGCACCAGGCACGCGGCCGCGTACGGCTCGGCCAGCGCCGCGCCGCCGAGCAGCAGGCCGGCCACCAGCCGAGCGCGCAGGGGTTGACGGCCGCCGAACTCCGAGAGCAGCACCGCCCCCGCCACCGCGCCGAGGAGGATCGCGAGGAACTGCGCCTGCCCGCCCCACCCCACTTCTCCGAGGACCGCCGGGAACGTCCCCGCGGCCGCCCCCGCGACGCCGGCGGAGAGCCAGCTGCGCCCGACCGCCCGGCCCAGCGCGGCAAACGCCCCGGCGACGCCGATGGCGAGGATACCGGAGAGCACGTCGGCGGCGGCGTACGCGGCCCCGAACGGCACGTTGAGGACGCCCACCGGGGTGTAGAGCCACGGCATCGCGGGGAAGACGTACGGGAGCTCGCCCGGACCGGTCCGGAGGCCCTGGGAGGCGGTCAGCAGGTACTCCGACGGGTCGCCCGCGATCCCCCAGCCTGCCTGCACGAGGGCGACGATCGGGGCCAGGACGAACACGCAGTATGCGCCGGTCAGCACGGCGCCGAGCGCCGGGAGGAACCAGCGCGGGAACCCCGCCGACCCGCGGCCCGGGAGGGTCCGGTCGTCCGTAGGTCCCGCGGCCGGCGGGCCCTCGACGCGAGAATCTTCCATGCAGGAGGGGAGGCTCCCCGAGCCCCATGGCAGGCCATGAGCTTGTCGCGGCACGGTGCAGGACGCTGCCGCACCGTAGCCGGGGCGTGGCGGCTCGCTCGCGACGGCCTGTCGTCCCCGCGGACCCGGCGCGCTCCCGCCCGCGACATCACCAAATAGACCGCACCGGTGCTCGCCGCATGGCCCCGGCCCGCCGGAAGCCGTCCGTGGATCGCGCCCGCCGGGCTTGGGAGGAGGCGGCTCGGCGCGCGATCGGGGACCGGGCCGACGGCGGGCCGCTCCCGCTGCTCTCCGCGCCGGGCGACGATCCAACGGGCTCGTACCTCAGCGACATCGGGTTTCCCGGGGAGCCGCCGTTCACGCGCGGGATCCAACCCACGATGTATCGGGGCAAGCTCTGGACGTTCCGTCAGTACTCCGGGTTCGGGAGCGCGGACGCGACGAACCGGCGGTTCCGCTTCCTGATGCAGGGCGGGCAGACCGGGCTCTCGGTCGCGTTCGACCTTCCCACGCAGAACGGCTACGACTCGGACCACCCCCGGGCGCGGGGGGAGGTGGGACGATGCGGCGTCCCGATCGCCAGCCTCGGGGACATGCGGACGCTGTTCCGCCAGCTGCCGCTCGACCAGGTGACGGTCTCGATGACGATCAACGCGACCGCGCCGATCCTCGTCCCGCTCCTCGTCGCGGTCGCGGAGGAGCAGGGGGTGCCCCGCGGGCGGGTCGCGGGCACCGTCCAGAACGACGTGCTCAAGGAGTACGTCGCCCGGGGCACGTACGTCTACCCTCCGGCGGCGTCGTTGCGCCTCGCGGTCGACCTCATCGAGTTCGCGACGCGGGAGATGCCGCAGTGGAACACGATCTCGGTCTCGGGCTACCACATGCGCGAGGCCGGCGCGACCGCCGCCCAGGAGATCGCGTTCACGATCGCGAACGCGATCGCCTACGTGAGGGCGGTCACGGCCCGGGGCCTCGAGGTCGATGCGTTCCTGCCCCGGATCTCGTTCTTCTTCTCCGCGGACGTCCGCTTCCTCGAGGAAATCGCCAAGTACCGCGCCGCGCGGCGCCTGTGGGCGCGGGTGGTGCGCGAGACGTTCGGCTCGCGGAGCGCCCGCTCCCAGCAGCTGCGATTTCACGTGCAGACCGCCGGCTCCAGCCTGACCGCGCAGCAGCCCGAGCTGAACGTCGTCCGCACGACGCTGGAGGCGCTGTCGGCGGTGCTCGGGGGGACGCAGTCGCTCCATACGAACGCGCTCGACGAGGCGATCGGGCTGCCCACCGAACCGTCCGCCCGCCTCGCCCTGCGGACGCAGCAGATCCTGGCGGAGGAGTCCGGGGTGGCGAGCACCGTCGACCCGCTGGCCGGCTCCTACGCGATCGAAGAGGCCACCGACCGGCTCGAGACCCAGGCCCGCGACTACCTCGGCCGGATCGAGGCGATGGGCGGGGCGCTGGCCGCGATCGACCGCGGCTACTTCGCCGGCGAGATCGCCCGGGAGGCGTACCGGGTCGCCCGGGACCGCGAGGCCGGGCGCGAGATCGTCGTCGGGGTGAACGCGTTCCGGGAAGGGAACCCCCGGTTCTCCCTGACCGAGCCGGGGCGGGGCGGCGTCCGCCCCGAGCGGATCACGCCGGCGGAGGAGCGTCGGCAGGCCGAACGCGTCCGTCGATGGCGCCGGAGCCGCGACGCCGCGGCCACCGCCGCGGCGCTGGAGGCGCTCGCGCACGCGACGGAGGCCGGCGCGAACGTGGTCCCCGGCGTGCTGAGCGCGGTCCGGGCGGGCGCGACCCTCGGCGAGGTCGCGGACGTCTGGCGCCGCCAGTTCGGCGAGCAACCCCCGTCGACGGCGTTCTAGGAGCCACCATGGTGGAGCTCGACCACATCGGGATCGCGGTCCCGGCCCTCGGGCCTGCCCTGGAGCGGTGGCGGCCGATCGCCGGGGCGCCGGACGGCCCGCCGGAGGTCGTCGCCTCCCAGCGGGTCCGGGTCGCGTTCCTCCGGGCCGGTCCCGCCGAGGTGGAGCTCCTCGAACCCACGGGCCCCGACTCGGCGGTCGCTCGGTTCCTCGCGCGCCGGGGCGAGGGGCTCCATCACCTCGCCTTTCGGGTCCCCAGCGTGGACGCGGCGCTCGCGGAGGTAGCCCAGCGCGGCGGCGCCGTGGTCGACCGCGTGGGGCGGCCGGGCTCTCGCGGCCGGCGCGTGGGGTTCGCGCATCCGACCGCCTTCGACGGCGTCCTGGTCGAGTTCGTGGAGCGGCCGTGAGCCGGCTCGCCGGCGTCGACCTGCAGCCGATCTTCGACAGCCGGGGCCAAGCGACCGTCGAGGCGACCGTCCTGCTCTCCTCCGGTGCCCGGGGCACCGCCGGGGCCCCGAGCGGGGCGAGCACGGGCCGGCACGAGGTCCGTCCGTTCCCTGCCGACGGCGTCCCCGGGGCGCTCCGGGCCTTCCGAGAACGGGTCCGGCCGAAGCTCCTCGGCACGGAGGCGCAGATCGCCGCCGTCGACGCCGCGTTGCGGACGGCCGACGGCACCAGCGACTTCTCGGGGATCGGCGGGAACCCCGCGACCGCGCTGTCGGTGGCCACCGCGCTCGCGCTCGCCGAGGAGGGGGGTCGTCCGCTCTGGAGGCTGCTCGCCCGGCCCGGGGTCGACGGGACCGCGTTCCCCGCCATCGTCGGCAACTGCCTGAACGGCGGACGTCATGCGATCGGCGGGCCGGACATCCAGGAGTTCCTCGCGATCGCCCGCGATCCCCGGCCGGAGCGTTCGATCGGCGCGGCCTTGCAGGTGCACGCCCGGATCGGCGCCGCCTTGCGCGCGCGGAGCCCGGAGGCGGCGCTCGGCCGCGGCGACGAGGGCGGCTGGGTCGCTCGCCTGACGAACGTCGAGGCGTTCGAGCTCCTCCGCGAGGCCTGCGACCGGGTCCGCGACGAACGGAAGGTGGACGTCCGGCCCGGCGTCGACCTCGCGGCGGCCGAGTTCTTCCGGGACGGGCGCTACCGTTACCGGGAGCAGACCCTCGACTCGGACGGGCAGGTGGCGTTCGTGGCCGGCCTGGTCGACCGGTTCGGCCTCGCCTACGTGGAGGACCCGTTCGACCAGGAGGCGTTCGACGCCCACGCCGAGCTGCAGCGCGCGGTGGGCTCCCGGGCGCTCGTCGTGGGGGACGACCTGTACACGACGCGGGCGGACCGCTTCCGGCGCGGGATCGAGCGAAAGTCGACCGGAGCGATCCTGATCAAGGTCAACCAGGTCGGCACCCTCACCGAAACCTTCGGGACGGTGGACCTGGCCCGGACGAGCCGCCTTGCGACCGTGACCAGCCACCGCTCCGGCGAGCTTCCGGAGGGCTGGCTCGCGCACGTCGCCCTCGCGTCGGGCGCCTGGGGGCTCAAGTGCGGCCTTCTCGGCGGAGAGCGGGTGGCAAAGCTAAATGAACTCCTGCGGCTCGGCCGCGCCGCGCCGCCGTGACTTCATCGATGCCGGACGACGAGACCCTGACCGACGAGCCGACCCCCTCGGCCGACGGCCAGGACATCCGGCCGGGCGAGCTGCTCGTACCCGAGGACACCTACCTCACGAGCGGGGTGCACATCGGGACCCAGCAGAAGTCGGCGTCGATGCGCCGGTTCGTTTTCAAGGTCCGCTTCGACGGCCTTCACGTCCTGGACGTCCGCGAGACCGACCGACGGATCCGCCTCGCAGCCAAGTTCCTCGCGCACGTCCCGGCGGAGCGGATCCTCGCGGTCTCGCAGCGCCAGTACGGCCAGAAGCCGGTGCGCATCTTCTCCAAGACCGTCGGCGCCGTCTCGTTCGCCGAGCGGTTCGTTCCCGGCTGCCTGACCAACCCGAACCTCCCCGAGTACTTCGAGCCGAAGGTGCTGGTCGTCACGGACCCGGCGACCGACCAGCAGGCCCTCAGCGAGGCGGTCTCCATCGGGATCCCCGTGATAGGCCTGTGCGACGTCAACAACGAGACGCGGAACGTCGACCTCGTGATCCCCGCGAACAACAAGGGCCGCGTGGCGCTCGCCACCGTCTACTGGCTGCTCGCCCGCGAGGTGCTCCGGGCGCGCGCCGGCGGCGCCGACGTCGACTACCAGCTCACGATCGAGGATTTCCAGGCCGCGCTCTAGCGGCGCCCTCGCCGGCGGCCGGCGGGCTTCGAGAAGCCTCTTAACGGCGCGCGCGGTTACGCTGCCGTGAGCCGACCGGGCTCCGGCCTTCTCGAGCTTCTCGTGGAGCACGGGGTCCCGGACCGCGCGGCCCGGCTGTACCTCACGGCGTGTCGGGCCGGCCCGCAGACGGCGAGCGAGCTCGCGCGCCGGTCGGCGGTCGACCGGGTCGAGGCGTACCGGCTGATCGAAGGGCTCGCCGCCCAGGGGCTGCTGAACGCGACCGGGACGCGGCCCCGTCGGTTCTCGGCGATCTCTCCGGACCGGCTGGTCGACCGGTGGATCGCCCGCCACTCCGACCGTCTCCGTCGTCTCGAGCGGGACCGGACGCGGATCCTGGCGGACTGGGAGAGCGCCCGCGCCGAGCCCGGCGACGACGGCGCGCAGAAGTTCACCGTGCTGGACGGCCGGGAGTCGATCCGTCGGTTCCTGCGCAAGCGGATCGGCACCGCCGAGCAGCGGATCCTCGTCAGCGCCACCGGAGGCTGGCTCCCGGCGATGATCGACGGCGGCCTCGACCGCGCGCTGCGCGACGCGCGGGACCGTGGGGTCGCCGTGCGGCTGGTCACCGAGGTGCTGCCCACGAACCTCCCCGAGGCGAAGCACTTCGCCGGCATCGCGACGCTGCGGCACGCCAGCGCGACGGTCTCGAACCGGGCCGTCGTGCTCGACCGTGCCGGCGCGCTCGTCTTCGTGTCGGGCGACGACGGCTTCGGGGGGGCCTCGGAGGAACCGGTCGCCCTGTGGTCGACCTCCCCGGAGTTCGTCCGCCTCGCGCGGGACTACCACTGCCGGCTCTGGGCCTCCGGCGAGCGAGCGGAGGCGCGCTTCGTGGAGCTCGAGGAGCCGGCGCGGGCCCTCCTGCCCGTGGTCTCCGGCCGCGAGGCGCAGCCGTTCCAGCGGCTGAAGGAGATCGCGAAGCTCGGGATGCGGGCCAGCGGGGTCCGCGAGTTCCATCTCGACCTCCCCGAGCTGATCGACACCATCGCGCACCAGCTCGGCCGGGAGATCGCCCCCGAGGTCGAGGGCCAGAGCCCCGCCGAGGTCGCGAAGAACCTCGCCCGGTACTACGCGACGCACACGATGGGCCGTCTCACCGTGGACCGCGAGAAGCCGCTCACGCTCCGCGTCACCGGCTGCTTCGCCTGCATGCCCGAGTCGCCGGAGATCGGGCGGGAGATGTGCCCGCAGCTGCTCCGGACGATCTTCGAGGCACGGCTGGGGCATCGCTGGTCGGTGAGCCGGCCGGATCCGACCCGGCACGCCCGGCACGGATGCGTCTTCACCGCGATCCCGACGTAGGGGCTGCCCCCTCCGGCGTCGCCGCGCGGGGGTCGTAGCCGACCCTTCGGATCTCCCGCAACGGGAGCAGCGCGGCGCCGGCGGCGAGGGAGCCGACGCCGGCGAGCACGAACGTGAACGGCACC
The DNA here is from genome assembly GCA_030037395.1 of Thermoplasmata archaeon. GTDB lineage: Archaea > Thermoplasmatota > Thermoplasmata > Lutacidiplasmatales > UBA184 > Lutacidiplasma. The sequence goes on along the minus strand of JASHRJ010000094.1, from coordinate 4,174 downwards.
CCGGCGACCACGATGAGGAGGCCGCCCGCCAGCTGCGCGGCCGGGATCGAGGCGTACGAGATCGCGGTGTCGGTCGCGAAGAACCTTCCCTGGAGGCGCTCGGGGACCGTCGCCTGCACCGTGCTCTGCAAGGTGACGTTCAGGATCCCCTCTCCTACGCCGACCAGGAAGAACAGTCCCAGCGCCACCGGCACGACCGGCACCAGCACCAGGGCGAGCACGATCGTGCCCTGCACGAAGCCGGCGGCGACCCACAGGCGGCCGGTGTGGCGCGGCAGCCCAGCGCGGCCCGCGGCGAGCCCGCCGAGTCCCCAGCCGGCGGCGAGGAGGCCCTCCAGGACCCCGTACTCCAGCGCCGTGCCCCGGAGGACGTCGACGACGTAGACGACCAGGAACGTCAGGACCAGGGAGAACAGGAAGTTGAGGACGAGCGAGGCGAGCGTGACCTCGAGCAGGCCCACGGCGCGCCGCAGGTAGGCCAGCCCGTCGCGCACCTGCCGGAGCAGCCCCTCGGCCGTGGCGGCCGGCCGGGCGGAGGCCGTCGCGCCGATCGCGAGCACGAGGAGGCCCGCCACCAGGTAGGCGCCGGCGTCGACCGCGAGCCCCGGGAGCGGCCCCACGGTGACGATCAGGAGCCCCGCGAGGCCCATGCCGACGATGCCGGCGACCGCCTCGGAGGACTCGAACAGGCCGTTCGCGTCGGCGAGGTGCTCCCGGCGGACGATCTCCGGCAGGAGCGCCTGGCTCCCCGGCCCGAAGTACGTCGCGAGGACCGAGAAGACCCCCGCGGCCACCACGACCGCCCCCAGCCGGAACCCGAGCAGCTCGAGCACGACGACCAGGCCGGCCATCGCGGCGCCACGGCCGAGGACCGAGACGACCACGACCCGACGGCGATCGAACCGGTCGACCACGGCGCCCGAGAGGATCCCTAGGGCGACCGTCGGCACGAACTCGGCGAGCCCGACGTAGGCGACCGCCAGCGCGGAGCCCGTGGCGGCGAAGGTGATCCACAGGAGGACCACGTAGGAGAGCGCGGAGCCGAACCGGGAGACGACCCGGGCGGTCCACAGCCGCCGGAACGGAACGTTGTCCGCGAGCCGCGACGCCGGCTGCATACGTGCCCCCCGGGGGCCGTTCCCCCTACGAGTACCTGTCGCCCCGCGGCCGGCCGGCGGGGCGATCTCCCGACGGCGGAGCCGCCCGTCCGGCGCCGGAACGGCCGTCGGCCCGGCCGCCCGGGTCCGTCAACGCCGAGGAACGAGCGGCATCCATAAGTAGGCCGTTCCCTCAAGCAAGGCACGGTGGAGGCGTCCACCCGCCGGCGCTCCGGCAAACCGCCCCTGGGCCAATGACGCCTGCTCCCGAAGCAAGGAGTAGGCAACCATGGACGCTACCGCGCAGGCCGTCAATCTGCTGCAGGCCGCCACCGTGCTCCTGCTCGCCCCGCTGATCGCCGGGATCGCCGCGCGGTGGAAGGCTTGGACCGAGTCGCGTCGCGGACCCTCGATCCTCCAGCCCTACTTCGACCTGCGCAAGTACCTGCGCAAGGAGACCCTTGTCCCGCAGGGGTCCTCCCGCGTGTTCGTCGTCGCGCCGTTCCTCGCGTTCGGCGCCTACCTTCTGATCTCGATGGTCGTTCCGATCATCACGCCGTACCCGATCCCGTTCGCCTCCACGGTGGACTTTCTCGGCGGGGGGCTCCTCTTCGGGCTCGCGGGCGTCCTGACCCTGCTGGTCGCGATCGACTCCGGAAGCAACTACGCGGTCCTCGGCGCCAGCCGGACGGTCTCGTTCGCGGCGTTCGCGGAGCCGACCCTCATCATCGTGTTCTTCGCCGTGGCCGTGATCACGGGGACCAACAACCCGTACGTCACGAACAACCTCCTCACCTCCTCCACGTCGGCGTACCTCTCGCCGACCCATCTGCTGGTGACGGCGGCGTTCTTCCTGCTGCTCCTGGTCGAGACCGGGAAGCTCCCGGTGGAGAGCGCCGGCCTGATGGAGTTCGGCATGCTCGAGGACGGGCGCGTCTTCGAGCACTCCGGGCGTCTGCTCGGGATCCTGCGCTGGAACGGCTGGATGAAGCAGTTCCTGCTCTACTCGGTGTTCCTGAACGTCTTCCTGATCCCGTGGGGGATGTCGGCCCAGCCGTCCCTGGAAGGGGCGGCGGCCAACATCCTCGTGCTGGCGGCCAAGCTGCTGCTCCTCGTCGGCGTCGTGGTGCTGCTCGAGGCGACGCTCGCCAAGGTGCGCCTGTTCAAGATCCGCGACTTCCTCGCGCTGTCGTTCTCGCTCGCGATCCTCTCGATCTTCGCGTTCGTCGTCCTGGGAGCGCCGTAGATGGACGCGGCGGCCGAGCTGACGGCGCTGGTCGGCGTCGGGATCCTCCTGACCGCCCTGTTCCTGCAGTCGGAGTCGTTCGTCGCGCCGCTGGTCCGGGGGATCGCGCTCCAGTCGCTCCTGCTCGGCGTGCTCCTCGGCTGGCTCGCCTGGAGCCAGCGCAGCCTCGATCTGGCGATGCTCGCCGCGCTCGCGGTCGGGGTCCGGGCGGGGTTGATCCCGTGGGTGCTCGACCGCCAGATCCGGGCGTTCCGCTGGCGGCTCCGCGAGCTGCACGCGGCCCAGCGGGTCACGGGCCACGCGCTGGCGGCGGTCGCGCTCGCGATCGTCGCCTGGTTCGTCTTCCAGGAGACGCTGGCGACGGTGTTCCCGGTGCCGGGCGGAGCGCTGCCGTTCGTGCTCCTGGTCGAAGGGCTGCTCATGCTCGCCACCCGATCGAACACGATCGTCCAGGTGATCGGGTACCTCGAGGAGGAGAACGCCGTCGTCTACGCCGGGGCGCTGTTCGCCCCGAACTTCCCGCTGTTCGTCGAGGTCGTCGTCTTCCTTGACGTCCTCGGGGTCGTGCTGGTCGGCGTGATCCTGTCGATCCAGCGTGACGTCACCGGGACCCCCGAGCAGGGAGCGCTGGAGGAGCTCGCCGGATGATCTCCTCCGTCCCGGAGCTCGCGCTGTACCTGCTCCTCGTCGCGCCGTCGGCGGGCGCGATCCTCGCGCTCGTCCCGCGGCCCGCCGTGAGCCGTCTGGCGGCGCGCACCGGCTCGATCGTTGCCTTCGGGGCCGCGTGCAGCCTCCTGGCGACGCACGCCTCCGGCACCTGGGGCCCCTACCTGGGCGTCGACCCGCTCAGCGCCGTGCTGCTGTTCACGGTGACGAGCATCTACGCCACGTCGACATGGTACTCCGACCGGTACCTCCGGACCGTTCACCGTCCGTTCCTGACGCCTCAGATCTACTACGCCCTCCTGAGCGCGTTCGCGTTCACGATGATCGCCGCGCTGCTCGTGACCGACCTGGGCCTGATGTGGATCGGGATCGAGGCGACGACGGTCTCGAGCGCGCTGCTGATCGTGCTCGAGCGGCGGCCGACGAGCGTCGAGGCCGCCTGGCGCTACACGCTGATCGCGTCGGCGGGGCTGACGATCGCGCTGTTCGCGCTGCTGCTGCTGTACACCGACACGGGGACCCTGAGCGCGATCCGGCTCGCCGCGGATCCGCCGCGGCTCACCCTGCCGGTGGAGATGGCCGTCGCCCTCGCCTTGGTCGGCTACGGCACGAAGGTCGGGCTGTTCCCGATGCACACCTGGCTGCCGGACGCCCACTCGGAGGCGCCGTCGCCGGTGTCGGCGATGTTCTCGGGAGTGTTGCTCCCGACCGCGCTGTACGCGTTCCTGAGGGTCTACCGGGTCCTGGGGACCCCGGTCCCGGCGACGATCCGCGACCTGCTCCTGACCTTCGGGCTCGCGACCGCGTTGCTGGGCGCGCTGCTGCTGCAGCGCCAGCGGTCGTACAAGCGGATGTTCGCCTACTCGAGCATGGAGGTGATGGGGCTCGCGCTCACCGGGATCGCCCTCGGCGGGATCGCGCTGTACGGCGCCCTGATCCTCCTCGTCGCCCACGCCTTCGCCAAGTCGGCCGCGTTCTACTGCGCTGGCAACGTCCTCTCCACCACCGGCACGACCCGGATCGAAGAGGTGCGCGGCCTGAGGGACCAGATGCCCCGCACCGGCGGGGCGTGGGTCCTCGCCTCCCTCGCGGTCACCGGAGCGCCTCCGTTCGGCACGTTCGTCGGCGAGCTGCTGATCGTCGTGGGAGCCCTCGCCGTCGGGGC
>JASHRJ010000093.1 GCA_030037395.1 Thermoplasmata archaeon | reverse complement strand
TCTCGGAGGTCCTCGCCGCGCCGCTCCGGCCGATCGCCGACGCGTCGGCGGACGCCGCCCCGGCGGGCTCGGTGGCGCTGCCGTGGGCCGCGTCGTCGCAACCGCTTCCGGTCGTGGTGCGCCTCGGGTTCTCGAACGGCAGTCGGCTGGCCGCCCTCCTGAGCGGCCTCGTGACCCCCGGGTCGCCCGACTACCGGCACTACCTCACCGCGGAGGAGTTCGACCGCGAGTTCTCCCCGACCCCGGCGGAGTACGCGACCGTGGTCGACTACCTCGCGGCGGCGGGGCTCGGGCCGCTGACCGTGTACCCGGACCGGCTCGCGGTGTCGTTCTCGGCGCCCCCGGCGGCGCTCGGCGCCGCCTTCCACACGACGATCGCCCCGTACGCGGACGGCGCCTCGACCGGTTGGGCGCCGGCCGCCCCGCCGCAGCTCCCCGCACCGGTCGCCGCGCTCGTGGCGGGGGTGGCGGGGCTCGGGACCGCCGAGCTGGCCGTGCCGCTCGCCCGGGTCGCGCCGGTGACGGGCGGCGGGACCCCGCCCGGGCCGTCGGCGACCTCGGGATACCCGGCGCCGGTGACGGTCGACGGCGTCCAGTACCTGTATGCCTCGGACCTCCAGGTCGGCTACGACGAGGAGTCGCTGCTGGACCTGTACGGCGACCCGACCTCGCCGAACGTTGCCGCCCTCGTCTGGTCGGGGGAGTACACGGGAGGGACGACCGCCGCGACGTGCTCCGGCTCGTTGGCGCCCGACAGCGCCGTCGGCGCGTACGACCCCAGCGACCTGACGCACTACTTCGCCGGCACCCTGCCGAGCGGCGAGGACCGGCCGGTGGTCACGGCGGTGCCGATCGAGGGAGCGGTCGCCCCCGGCTGCACGGCGTCCTGGGACTCTACGGGAGTGGTGGCGGCGAACACCGGCGAGCTGGAGGCGCTGGGCGGGGTCGCGCCCGGTGCCTCGATCTACGCGGTCGCCTCCCCGTCGCCGTCCGTCGCCGCGCTCGACACCGCCTTCGAGGACGTGCTCAGCCCGCCGTCCGGGCTGAACGCCAGCGTCCGGGCCGGGCTGGCGAACGTGAGCGTCGTGGCGGTCGGCTGGGCGGCCGCCGACACGAAAGACCCGGTCTGGGCCGAGAGCCTAGCGGAGGCGCAGGCCCGCGGCATGAGCGTCGTGGCGGCGGCCGGCGACTCGGGCGGGGACCCGAACAGCAGCGCGTGGACCACGACGTACGCGAACTTCCCGGCGTCCGCGTCGAACAACACGACCGGCGACCTCGCGGTCGGGGGCACGACGGTGACCCTGAACGCGAGCACGCTGCACCTCGACAGCGAGATCGCCTGGAACGTGTCGAAGAACGACACCAAGAACGGCGGCCCGCGCGGCTCCAGCGGCGGGATCAGCGCCGATTACGCGGAGCCCGGCTTCCAGAAGGCGTCGCTCGCGAACGCGGTGCTGGACGGCGAGGGCCGCGGGGTCCCCGATGTCGCTGCGGTGGCGAACAACTCGCTCGTGACCCTCACCGTGGACGGCACGACCTCCTACGCGACCAACGCGACCAACGGCACCTCGTTCCTCGCGGAGGAGGGGACCGCGGTCGCGACCGGCTACGTCGCGGGGATGCTCGCGGTCATCGACCACGCCCTCACGGCCGTCGGCGACGCGCCGCTGGGGTACGTCGACCCCACGCTGTACCCGCTCGCGGACGAGGAGTTCACGGCCCCGACCTCCTCAAGCACGATCACCTACGCCCCCAGCGGGTCGTTCGACTCTGGCCTGCCTACGCTGCCGCTGAACGACGTAGTGCTCGGCCGGAGCTACAAGTACGTCGCCGGCCCCGGGTACGACCTCGTCACCGGCTGGGGGTCGCTCGACGCCTACAACTTCACGATGTACGTCCTCACGGTCAAGACCTCCGGCGTGTACGGCGACCTGATCGGGGTCCGCAACGGGCTGAACCTCACCGGCCTCGCCGTGACCACCGCGACCCCCGGCGGGACCGTCGACCCGAGCTTCAACGCGACGTTCCAGCAGAACCTCTTCGTCGCCAACTCGATGGGCGCGCCGATCTACTGGGTCCAGAGCGTGATCTACGTCAGCTCGACCGGCACCGGCGCCTGGTCGATGAACTTCACCGCCTGGGTGTTCTATCCGTTCTGGGGGCTGTACCGCACCGAGGCGGGGTACGAGCGGTACTGGCCGGCGGTCGGGGTGCCCGAGGCGCTGCCGGTGGACCTCACGTTCACCACCCTGCTCCGGCCGGGGACCGCCGGCGGCCCCCCGGAGCTCGTGTTCACCTTCGGCGTGCCGGACTCGGGGCTCCTCACGCTGGACGTCCCCGGGGCCGCCTACATCCTCGGCAAGGCGGTGAACAGCTACAGCTGGCAGGGGACGACGTACGTCAACGGCCCGGGGGTCAACGCGACCGCCACCGGATTCCTCGACCCGCAGTTCGTCCTGGTGGGGGCGCCCGCCGGCCGGGCGGACACGTTCGGCTCCGTCACCGCCGGCAACGTCGCCCGGTTCGAGGCCGGGACCTCGGGCAACCTGACGGCGCAGGTCGAGGCGGCGGGCTCGGCGGTGTTCCAGCCCGCGGTCTCCGGGCTCGTGTACACGTCGAACAGCCAGACCGGCCAGTCGGCCACCAACCTCACGCTGGTGCCCGTCTCCTCGGGCCTGTACCAGTTCGACTACCTTGCCGGGGCAGCCAAGCAGGGGATCTACGCGGTCGAGTCCCCCCAGTACCCGATCGACTTCAACGAGACCGCCGTGCCCGCGTCGGCGACCTGGTTCGTCAACCTCTCGGACGGCATCAGCCTCTCCGCGACCGGCGCGACGACAACCCTGTCGACGTCGCTGCCGAACGGGACGTTCTCCTTCTCGACCGGCGTCACCGTCCGCAACTGGTCCTCGCTCCCGGCGTCCGAGCGGTTCACCGTCGCCGGAGCGCCGCTGGTGTTCGACCTCGCGTTCGGGGCGACCTCCGGGTCGGTGACGTTCCAGGCCTCCGGACCGACGACGGGCGAGCATCTCGCCTTCGCCTGGACCGTGAGCGTGAGCGGCGAGCCGGAGCACACCGGCACCGCGCTCAGCTACACCACCAACCTCACCTACGGCGACTACACCTACCGGATCGGCGCCGGCAACCCGGACTACGCGGCGACCAAGCCGACCGGCTCGTTCGTCGTCAGCGCGAGCCCGACGGTCATCAAGGTGTCGTTCGTCCCGTTCGGCTTCGGGCTGGAGCTGATCTTCCGGCTCCCCAGCATCGCCCCGAGGATGACGGTGACGATCGGCAACACGACCAAGACCGGCTACTTCACCACGGTCACCGTCAAGGAGCCGAACGGCACCTACCCCTGGTCGGTCACGAACCTGCCCGGCGGCTACTCCGCCAGCCCGTCGAGCGGCCAGTTCGTCGTCGCCGGCAAGGTCACGCCCGTGGTGGTGACCATTTCCAAGGCCGGCGGGTTCGACTTCTTCGGCCTCGGGCCGCTCGGCTACCTGCTCGTGGGCGCGGGCGCCGGCGTGGCCGCCATCTGGGTCTCGGTGTTCCGCTGGCGGCGGCGCACGCAGCAGAAGGCCGACGCGAAGAAGCCCCGCCCAGGGAAGGAGGTGGAGGAGCCTCCGCCCGAACCGGCGCCGAAGGCCCGCCCCCCCCGGCCGCCGCGGCGCGGCCGTCGGGACCTCGCCCCGGACGAGATCTGAGCGCCGGCGGGAGAACAGGGGGCCCCTCAGTCGGGGGCGCCCCGGCCGAGGAGGACCCGGCCCCGGCCGCGGCCGGACCGGTGGAAGCGTATCCGCTCCGGCTCGACGATCACGCGACCGAGCCGGGTGTCGATAACGATCCGGTCGGCGGAAGCCTCCACCAGGCTGACTCCGGGTTTTCTCGCGGGCATTAGAATACCGACAGGCAGGGGGTTATTGAACCTACCTGCCCGGCGAAAGGTGCGGGATTCTGCGGCCGAGGGGCGGGATCGACCCCAGCCGGCGGCGCGCGCGCGGACTCCGGAACGGGCCGGCAGCGGCCGCCGGGGGATCGCCCCTACGAGAGGCCGCGTCGCGATGTGGGGCGGCGGACGCACCGCCCGCGGCCGGCCGAGCCTGCCGGCCATTTGCCGGCATCGTCCGACGCGCAATAATCCTATTGAACGGCCGTGCTGGCGGAGATTCCCGCGCCGAGTTCAGCTGTCGGTCACCTCTCCGTCGTGCGAGAAATCCCGCGGCTCGGCCCGGCCCCCCGGGGAGGGGACACCCCCGCACGCGCGGGTCCCCGGCGCTCGCGGCCCCGGGCGTCGGACCGCCGCCGCGCGGTGTAAAGGGGGGTCAGCATCCGGAGCGTCGCGGTACCGCCGAACTCGCGGTCCACGAGCTCGGCCAGCCCGTGCAGGAAGCGGGTGCGCTCGGTCGGACGGAGCGTGATCGTGTCGGAGAACGTCGACCACAGGCCCACGATCTGTCGGGTGTCCAGCACGACCCGCCAGCGGAGGTCGTCGCGGCGGATCCGTTCGAACGCCCCCTGAGCCCGAAGCAGGGCCAAGCGCCGGCGTCCCCCGGCGGCCTCCCGGCGGCGCGCCGTCGCTTCCTCGGCCGCGGTCGAGGCGCGGGCGCGCGAGCTCGGGCGCCGGTCTTCGTAGAGAGCTTCCAGCGCGCGCTGGAACCGGTCGGGGCGGTACGGGTCGCCGTGGTGGTTGTTCCACGACGCCCACCAGCCTCCCGGGCGCAGCGCTCGCGCGACCCGGCGGAGCCCGGCCCGCGGGGGCACCCAGTGGAAGCTCGAGGCGGCGAGGCCGAGGTCGAACCTCGCCGGGGCGAGCCGGGCCCGCTCGAACGGGGATTCGAGGATCGTGAGGTCGGTCCGGCCGGCGCGCAACGTCCGGCGCAGGTACCGGGCCAGGCGGGGGTCCGCCTCGACCAGCGTGAGGCGATCCACCCCGCGCACCAGGAGCTCCCTGGTCGCGATGCCCGTCCCGGGTCCGACCTCGAAGACGGAGGCCCCCGGGCCCAGGCCGCAGCGGTCCTCGAGGATCCGATACAGGCGCGGCGGATACGACAGTCGGGCGCGCGCGTACCCGGCCGGGTCGCGACCGAAGACGGTCCTGCGAAGGTCTCGCGGGACTCTCGCCACCACCTGCCCGCGACCGTGGCCTGCGTAAGAGGGTGGTGCGTGCTCGCCTCGACCCCTGAGCCGATCGAGCGTGCGGAGCCTGCGTCTGCGGCCAGCCGCACCCGAGGTCCGGAGGTTCGCAGGTCCCGTAGAGGGGCGGACGGTGCACCGGGGGATCCCGACGAGCTTGCGACCCGTTGTGGAGTTGGCCGCGACGGTTCGCTCCGGGTCCTCTCTGAACGGGGCAGTGAAGAGCCGGGGCAGGGTGCCGCCGGGGGCCCCGGCCGGCGGCCATGCGATGTGGCGGTCGCGAGGGCGATCGGCTCCCCGGCCCAGCCGTCCCGCGTTGGAGTCGCCCCGCGTCGGGGTTCGGCCTGTCCCACGGCGCGCCTCCGAGGGGGTGGCCCGCCGGCGACCCGCCCAACGCGGCCTCATCGCCGACCCGAGACCCGGTCTGGACCGAAGCGACTCCGGCGATCTGGCGGCCGTCCCTCCACCCCTCACCCGCACCGTCATGCCCGCTGCTGACGTCACCCGGGGCCGGTGATGGGTGACGCGCAGCTCAGTCTCCCCGGTCCCGTCGGGCTCCGGAACGAGACTGCGAAGGGTCTCCCGACGCCTCCGGTGAAGGCGAGCGCAGGCCCGCGGCCCGGCCCGATGCTGTCTCACGACCGGACGCCGGGCTCGCGGGACCTACCGCGATCCTCTCGGAGCCCTCGAAGCGAAATCTCTAAAGCCGAACTCCTCTGCGCCGCGCGGGGCCCATAGCTTAGTTTGGCTGGAGCACCCGGCTGATAACCGGGAGGTCGTCGGTTCAAATCCGACTGGGCCCATCCCTCCATCGGGTTAAGAGCCCTTCCGGCAACTTCTGTTAGTCGCCTTTGACGTGACCCTTGCGTTGCTCTCTCTCGAAGCACTTTCGACAGAAGAAGGACCCCCCGGCGTCGGTCCAGTCCTCCGTGGTCCCAATCGTCCAGCCGGGATCCTCGAACAGCCCCCCCTCGTAGCCTAGTCGCTCGCCCATCAGCACGAGCGTCGTTGTGGCGTTACATCCCTCTCCGCAGCAGTGCACCGGCAGGGGGAAGGGAGGGATGAGCGCCCCCGGGGGGGATCGCCGGTGTCTTTGAGGACTTGGGCATTCCACGGCGGACCGGGTCCGCTCGCTTAAGGTCGAGCGGCCAGGCTGCCCAGAACGACGGTAGCGCTCGCAGCGTGATCCACGCGCAGGCGAGTTCGGCCATCGCCCGGTAGTTCTCAGCTTTCTTCTCCCATCGCACCAGGACCCGCCGAGAACGGTTCAGCCAGGAGATGGTCCGCTCGACCGCCCACCGTCGGGGTCGGCGCTTCCGGTTCCGCTCCATGCGACGAGGTTCCTCGCCGATCGGTCGGATGTGAGGGACGTAGAGGTAGGCTCGCGCCACCTCGTGGCAGAACTGGAAGTCGTAGCCCTTGTCGAGGCAGAGGTGCTGGGAGACCAAGGGAGGCAGGAGGACTCTCTTCTCAAGGGTCGCCTCGAGGAGCTTGGAGTCGTGTCGGTTCGCCTCCGCCACCACCAGGGCGAAGGGTACGCCTCGCTCATCGGTCAGGATCGACCGCTTGGTGCCGAGCTTCCCGCGGTCGGTGGGGTTCGGTCCGGTGACCGTTCCTCCCGGAGGAGCCTTGCCGGGAGCTCCATCGAGGAGTTGCCAGGTCCAGCCGACTCCCACCTCCTCGTCGTAGGCGAGGAGCATCTGCCACCCCAGCTGTTCGAAGAGCCCCTGAGTTCGCCACGCTTGGAAGTGGCCGTGGATAGAGCTCTTCGGACCGAGACAGCGGGTACCGCGCGCCACTGTCCGCCGGTGCGCAGCAAGAACCAGACGCCGTCGAAGCAGCGGCGGGCGTCGTCGAACGGGCGCCCGCCCCGGGGGTGGGGGCGGTCAGGTGGAAGCAAGGGGGCGATTCTCTCCCAGAGAGGGTCGGGGAGTCGGAACTCGGACGGGACGCACGATTCATCGAGGGGCACGCACACACACCGAGACGAGTCGGTAGACGCATGGTTAGAGGCAACCCGTTCTACAGGAATCCGATGGTTGCCGGACAGACTCTGAGCCGCGGGCCAGCCGCGTAGGGTGTCGCCGACTCGCCGACGACTCTACGATTTTATGGTTTCGGGCGGCGCCCGCCTCGCATCCGGAGGACCATTACGGTCGCAGCGATCAGGATGGCAATGACGGTCCCCGCCAAGGCGTAGAATGTCGCGGGGCTCAGCCCGAACAGTGACGAGCCTGAGGAGGGTGACGAGCCCGAGGGGGTGGTGAAGGTGATGGTGACGACCTGCGCGGAACCGTCGACAGTCACGTTGCCCGAGGCGGGCGTCGGCGTGTACCCAGTCGACGGACCTACCGTGAAGGCGTACGTCCCGTTGGGCTGATAGAAATCGAGCGTGTCAGGAGCCGCCGTGCCAAGCGCAGACCCACGGAAGGTAACCGACCACGCGGTGCCTGCTGTGAGCCCACCCTCGGAAAACGTCACGGTGTAGGATGTCGCGCCGGACGACGTGAACATTATTGCCTTCGACACAGGCGGACCGCTCACTCGGTCCGAACCGGACGAGGGGCCCGCCGCGTACCCGCTGACCCCTCGGCTGGACGTGATGGCGTGGAACGCGGTGCTCCCCAACGTCGCGCCAAAGGAAACAACCATGAATGCCGCCGCCGCGGTGACCAGCCCCAACGAGATTTTCATCAACAACTCACCCGCAGGGTCCGACGGAGGCCACGGCATCGGCTCCTCGATATTTGGACGTTCGCCTCCGGGGGTTCGAGAACGCCCTCGTGCCTTCGGCCGCCGTGCCCCGTAAGGCCGACGGTGCGGGAAGTTCTAAGCTGTTACGGCACCCGAATGGTGCGGCTTCTGTTCACGGGGGGAAGCACATGCCTTGCTCGCAGGTGGGCCCTCGCGCTAAACCCTCTCGTCGCGTCCGGGCACTGTCGCAACCCTGGTGGACCCTCTCGGAGATCCCGAAAAGCTTGTAGATGTCGGAGGAGCGAATCCCTCGCTCGAGGTGTTGGCGGACGACTTGCGGGCGGAGGCGGACATCTTCTCTGACCAAGCTGACCCCTTCCCGGGGCCGGTAATATGTCCTGTCAGTTCAGGCGGTCAGGTGTCCTGACATGCTACAACTAGGCGCTCGGTCTCCTGATGAGATAGGGCTCCGCCTCCGACGGTCTTCCACCTGAACCTAACAAGCCGTCCGGCGACGGATCCGCTCGTCGGGTCCACTGTGACAACGTAGCAATCCTCCGGTCTCCGGCGGATGCCGAGAAACCCGTCGGGGAGATCGGCGCGTTGAGCCTTCCAAGGCTTTCCGGCGTTCTTGGCGGCCACCCGAGCGAGAGAGATGAGCCGCGCGGCTAGCGCCGCGTCGCCGACTTTTCGGGTAGCTCCTCCCTTCGGGTTCGGCCGGTGCCAGACGCCACGCGTCGTTACGACGAGCTCGAGGACTCGCTTCCCGGGCATACTACGGTCTACGGTGGGGACTATTGAACCTCGAGGGGGCTAGGCGCCGCGATGCCGAAAGAACCACGAGTCGATCCCGGGCGTGAGGCCGACGCAGACGTCGACCGCAGAGGGGACTTCGGGGCCGTCCTCGCTCCGATTGAGGAGGGCGAGGGGCCGGGGGCGGACGTCGCGTACGCTCGCCTATCGGAACCCGAGCGAGTCTCGAACCGTGGCCAAGCCGAAGCGACCTCCCCCGACTACACCTTTTGAGGCCGTCGTAGGCGGCAAGGCCGCCTTCGACCAAGCGAAGGAGAACCTGCGAACCGCTCGCCTCCTCGCTAGGGGGGCGCCCACCCGAAGGCCGTCCGCGACCTGATAACGTCGGCGGAGGAGATTGCTCGATCCTTCGTCTACTTCGCCGTCTTGATCGGCGGTTGGACCTTCGACCCGAAGGAGGCCGGTCCGACGGAGTACATGAATGAGGATTCCCTCTTCGACCATGAGAAGAAGTACGTAATCTTCGCCGCGCTCGAGATCACCTTCTCGATGCTTACGTTCGCTGTCTCGCTGGCCCTGAAGGGAGAGGAGGCGATGCGACGCGGCGGCGCCGAGTTCGACGCGGCTGAGTCAAAGGAGGCCGGCGAGGAGGTCATTGGTCGCTACCTCCCTACGTTCCTCCCGCTGGTCGGATCGTTCCCGTTCTGGGAGGGAGTGCGAGAGGCCGCGAACTACTCCGGCGCAAATCGGAGAGGGGACGTTTCGGATCCCGGAACCCGAGAAGAGTACGAACTGCTCGAGCCTATCCTTTCCGCGCGTCTCTCGACTGTGGAGATGATGTGGACCGCGCGGATCCCTCCCGGGGCGAGGGCCGAGCTCGAGCGGTTGATGCGGAAGAAGAGGGCGATAAGCAAGGGGTCGAAGAAGCCTCGACCCGACCGAGTGAAGGAGAGCCGGCGTACGCCTCCGGGCGGTGAGTCTAAACCCTCCACGGCTTCGACCCGCTGGGCCCACGGCTCGGCACCCGGCCGCTCCCGGGTTCGCTTCCGCCGCAACAAGCGTCCTCCCGGCCCCGGCCTCCCTCATCCACAGGGTCGCCCGGGCCTTCCCGCTCAGCGCCCGGTCGCGGCTGACCCCGCCGCCGGACGCTCGCCGCCGCGGCTCGCCCAAGGGGTCGCGGGTCTAGGTCCAGGGCGGACGCGCGCCCCGGCGGTGCGGTAAGGCGCCGGTTCGCCATCGCGCAGCCGGAGCGCTGCCGTGGTCTCAACCCCGCGGAACGCAACTTCGGGCGTGCCGCCGCCCGGGCGCCAGGAGCCGACGCCGGACCGGAGCGTGGTGAAGGTGTTTATACTGGGGCCGCAGAACTGCTGCGGGGGGGCGTCGGTGCGCCTCCCCCTCTTCCGCATGAAGCACGCAAGCAGGCGCTGGCGTTTCCCGCACGACGCGACCGTGACGGCCCTCGTCCTGGTCTTGGTAGCGGTCCTCTCCGTCGGGACGCTGCCGACGCTCGCGGCCGACGCGGCGCCCTCTTCGGCGGGCGACACAGGGGTGCCGGCCGCTCTCGCCGGGGCCACCGCCCCGTCGGCGCCCGGCCCCTGGGGGCACCCTATCCCGCGGGGCGGGGGCGAGGCCGCGGACCCGTCGCCGGCTTCGGCGCGCACCCTGGTCTCGCCGGCGTCCGATCCCGGGAGCCCGCCGCATCCGCTCGTGGTCCCCGCGTCGGGGGCCCCCTCGTTCACCGGCCACTACTACGCCGGCTCGGTCTTCTCCGGGGTCAACACCACCGCGAACAA
>JASHRJ010000013.1 GCA_030037395.1 Thermoplasmata archaeon | reverse complement strand
GCCGGGCGGGCGGAGACCCCGCTCCGCCGGGGCCGGGTCTCGGGCAGCCCGAGGCGCGGGCGGAACCAGTGCCGGACGTCGGCGACGTACAGGTTGTCGTGCGGGCAGGCCTCTACGCAGTCACCGACCCCGCAGCACTTCGTGCTGCGGAACTCGCCGGTCTGTCGGAAGTGCCCGGGCATGTCGACCAGGCCGACCGGGCAGCCCTTCGCGCAGTCGAGCGTGGTGCAGTCCCAGCAGACCTTCCGGTCCCGGACCTTGAGCTTGAAGAAGCCGATCTTCTGGAACGCCTGAGCGATCGTGCCGGTGTAGCACCAGCCCATCGTGACGCAGTTGTAGTTGCCGACGTACGGGATCGAGACGAAGAGCACGTACCACACGACCGAGAACGACAGAACGAAGAGGAACACCGACGGGTCGTTGCCCTGGATGTAGACGTTCGCGGCACCGGTCGTGTCCAGATAGGAGAGGACGGAGGTCCCGACCAGCGCGACCATGACGGCCGCCGTCGTCGCGCCGTACAGTCCGCTCAGGCGGCTCGACAGGTACTTCCGGCCGACCGTCTCCGAGCGGTTGAACGACTTCATCGCGTCGATCGTCGTGCCCTGGTACATCACCGGGGCAGTGCAGAACACCGAGCAGATCACGCGGCGGCCGAACAGCACGGTGAGCGCGCCGGTGACCGCGTAGGTGACCAGCAGGGTGCCGAACACCCCGACTGCGAGGGGGTACGAGCCGATCCCCATGCTCCATCCTAGGACGGGGATCGCGCTCGGCGGCGGCGCGTTCGGGAACACCAGCGCGAAGTAGAGGCTGGGGAAGAACGCCGCGAACGCGGCGTAGCTCGCGAGCATGAGCCCGAGACGGATCCGGTTCTCGAGGTCGTGGCTCTCCCGGATCTTGAAGACGACGAGCGCCCCCATCTCCAGGCCCATCATGATCAGGAACCAGGTCGACGCTGCGGAGGTCGCGAGGAACCAGAACCCGTTCGAGACCGCGTTGGCGAGGACGGTCGCGGCCGGGCCGTGGAGCGCGAGGAACGGGAAGCCGCCGACGTAGTCGGCCGGGTCCAGCTGCAGGCTCAGGACCGCCCCCATGCCCAGCTCGGCCACGAAGACCGAAGAGAGCAGCGCGAACGCCCAGTTCGGTCGGAGCTGCCAGGGGGTCCCCGGCGCGGCGTGGAAGCCGTCCGGTCGCGCGAGCGCCGCGTAGAAGACGAACATCTCGAGGACGATCGACAGGGCGAAGAACGCCGGCACCGCGAAGTACATCCAGACGAACAGCCCGACCATCATCAGGCCGTAGACGCCCACCAGCTCGACCCAATACGCCGACAGCCCCGGCGCGAGCTGGCGATGCCGGTAGAGATACTCGAACAGGTAGACGAACAGGCCGATCATCAGCGCGCTCGAGGCGTAGACCGCGAGCGCCTGGGCCGCCGGCGAGGCGAAGGCGGGCGGGGAGAAGACCATGATCCCGGCCTGCACGCCGAAGATCGCCAGGACGCCGCGCGGGAGCCGACGCCCGATCCACGTGGCGGTGAGCAGCATCTCCGCCCCCATGGTGAGGAGGAACCACGGCGAGTCGACGACCCGGCCGAACGCCGACACTGCCCCGCCCGCGAGGACCGGCCCCGCCGAGAGACCCGACGCGACCAGAAGCACCCAGCCCATCAGGAACTCGTTGAGGACCACCACGCCGCCGATCACGAGGGCGATCCCCGCCCCGAGCCGCAGGGGCGCGGCGGCCGGAGGTGCGGCGGGGGATCGAAGCAGGCCCAGCAGCACCGGTGCGAACGTCCCGGCCATGGCGACGCCGCTGACCGCGATGCCGGCGACGAGTCCCCGGACCGACGGGTCCGCGAGGTAGACCAGCGGCGCGATCCACATCTCGCCCATCGTCGCGAGCAGGAACAGGGCGACCCAGAGCTGCGTTCGGGCGCGGGCGTCCACCGCGAGCCGGACCAGGTACGCCGTGGCGACGGCCATCAGCGCGGCGATGGCGACGAGCCAGCCGATCGCGACTGCCACCGTGCCCCTCCGATCGAGCCCGGGCCGACGGACAGCTCTCGACTTAACACCCCTGCGTACTTACTACGCGTCCCGTAGGCTGCCGGGGGGCCTCGCTCCCGAGGCCGGACTAGGTCTCGGACGGGACCGACGCGCGGGATCCGGGCCAGGGAAGACCGCTCGGCGGGGCCCCGACCGGCTCGGCCGGCGCGGGGGCCACGACCGCGACGAGGAACACGGCCATCTGGACGAACACCGCCGCCGAGAACAGGGTGAGGGAGCCGTTCCACGCCCAGAGGGCGAGACCGGCGGCCATCATGCCCAGCGCTAGGAGCAGCGCCGCCGCGTACGTCGTGAGGCGAGGGGAGAGCGGGCTGCCCCGGTGAGCGAGGACCGCGAGGTAGGTGACCGCACCGGCCATCGCCGCGCCCGAGCCGATGCCGGTGCCGGCGACCCAGAAGAGGCCGGCTATCGCCGGAGGCGAGCAGAGCATCACCACCGGCTGGAACGCGGCGAGGCGGGCCAGCGGCGCCCCCATCTCGGTCCAGAGCCACGCCAGGCTCAGGGTCATCTCGAGGACCATCGGGAACGTGAACCACGGCGAGGCTACGATGCGTCCGAACAGCCCGAGGTCGCCCGCGGCGCCGGTCGGAAGCAGCCGCGGGAGCGAGCCCGCGGCGATGCCGAACGTCCAACCCATGAGCGTCTCGCCGGCCAGGACGAGCGCGATCACGGTGCCGACGAACGGCCGATGGGCGATCGCGCGAGAGGCGGACCCGCCGGCGAGGCGGCGGACCTCGCGGTGGAACGCCACGAAGACGACCCCTACGCTCGCGGACATTACGATGCTCGCGAGCCAGAGGCCCGCGACCGCGCTCTGACGGCTCGGCCAGAGCTCGTAGACGAGCCCACCGGCGAGCATGCCGACCATCATCAGCAGCAGGAACACCACCACGGCGGCGCGGAGCGGGGTCCGGCAGGCGGCCGCCCACCGGACGAACACCGCGGTGGCGCTGGCCATGCTCCCGGCCAGGACCGCGAGCACGGCCAACGCCCAGCCGTCCATCGACCGGTCCGTCCCACGAGAACGCTACGGGGCCTCGGACGCCCCGACGCGGGCTTCGGTCATGGTCGCTCGGGGGGCGTCGGCCGGTCGCGGAACGGTCACCGACGAGGTCCGAACGCCCGGCGGAGCGCCCGGGGCTCCTGCGGGGGCGGAGCGCGCCAGCGTCGCGAGCATCGGCCGGAACGCCTGCTCCGGCGCGATCAGGGCGGCGAGTGCGAAGCCCGCAGGGGCCACGATCTCCACCGACCAGCGGAGGACCAGCGCGACCCCGGTCAGCGGCCCCGGCGATATCGCGCCCCAAGCCGCCGGCGCCCCCAGCGCCCCGAGGACCTGGCCGGGAAGGCTATCGAGGCCCCCTGCGGTCAGCGACGGCGGCAGCCAGACCAGCAGGGAGACGGCGCCCACGGCGATGAGGCCGCCCGCCAGCCGGCCCCAGCCGGCCCGCAACCCCCTCACCAGGCGGTACGCTCCCGCGGGGAAGAACGCCGCCCCGACCGCGAGCCCGGCGAGGAGCTGATGCTGTACGATCCACCCGAACCACCAGCCACCCCCCGCGCCGGCCGGCGGCTGGGTGGTCCACTCGGCAAGCATCGCGAGGGACCAGAGGAGGCCCCCGACCGCGAGCACCCCCCGCAGCGCAGCGCCGACGACCCAGCGGCGATCGATCGGCGGCGCCGCGTACCGGATCGGTCGCGGGTCGGTCGAACGGAGCCCGAGCAGCCCGCCGTACACGGTGAGCAGGAGCTCCTGCCCGAACAGCGCCACCCAGACGATCGCGATCTGGACCACGCCCAGGTACCAGTTGTTCAGCAGGAGGTTCGCCGTGGAGGTCCCGGACGCCTGCGCGATCAGCCCGATGCCGCCCGTGGCAGCCGCCGTCGTCGTGCAGCAGGAGCCGAGGGTCACTAGGCTCAGCATGGCCGGGGTGAGCCCCGTGAGGGCCCCGACCGCCTTCGACCGCGCCACCTCCTCGGGGGACGGTCGCACCAGGCGGATGATCAGCCCGACGGCCACGGCCATCCCGAGGCCGACCCCGATCGCGACGACGACCATCGCGATCGTCGGGAAGAACGGCAGGGAGAGGATCCCCCAGGGGGCGATCACGAGGAGCCCGGGGTAGTTCCACCATCCCTGGCCGGTGCCGCTCCCGGTGAGGATCTCCACGGTCGTCCCGCCCCCGAGCGGGAACAGGGAGAGCATCCCGCCGAAGATCATCGAGCCGAGGGCGTAGGCGACCGCGAAGAACACCGCCACCGGGACGCCGTGGCTGCGCCGCAGGAACTGGCGGACCTCCCGGAGCTTGAGGGCGCCGGCGGCGTCGAACGACGGACCGGGCTCCGGCATGGCGTTTCCACGGGCGAGCCGCTTATCTGCCGTTGGTCCGGACCGCCCTCGGCCGGTCCCCGTGCGGCGGACCTTTTATGCCCGGCCGGCCGCTGGGTCGTCCGAGCGGGGATGGCCCAGCCCGGTAAGGCGCTGGATTGCTAATCCAGTGGTGGTTTCACCTCGGGGGTTCAAAAGGGGGTCGGACCGTCCCGACCCCCGGAGCATCCCCCTCCCCGCGCTCGTCCCGTGCGCGGCCGGGCGCTCCGGCCCGGTAGCACGGGCCGTCCTCCCGGACCTCGACCAGCGCGCCCGGGGCCGGCAGCGGGCGATCCGGGATCACC
The DNA here is from genome assembly GCA_030037395.1 of Thermoplasmata archaeon. Classification (GTDB taxonomy): domain Archaea; phylum Thermoplasmatota; class Thermoplasmata; order Lutacidiplasmatales; family UBA184; genus Lutacidiplasma. Next base: position 7,166 of record JASHRJ010000013.1, on the reverse strand, counting down.
AGCAGCCGCACGCCGTCCTCGATCTCGACCAGCGCGAGCGGGTGGGGCCGGTCCCATCCGGGCGGCGGGACCTCCAGCTCGGTCGCGGCGAGGACCTTGCCGAGCCCCGAGGCGACCCACGTGTCGGTCTCGGTCGAGGCGCATCGCGGGCACGGCCCGGCGACCGGGACGAAACGGGCATGGCAAGTCCGGCACCTCCCGAGACGCAGGCCGATCCGCTCCGGTCCGCTCATGACGGCGGCTCCCCCAGGATCGTTACGAAGTTCTGCGCCCCGAGGCCGGCCATCGAGTGCGCGAGCCCGATCCTCGGGCGGCGCGGCACCGCGTGTCGGCCCGCCTCCCCTCGGAGCTGGAGCGCGATCTCGGCGATCCCGGCGAGGCCCGAAGCGCCGACCGGATGCCCGCGGCCGAGCAGGCCGCCGCTCGGGTTCACCGGGAGCCGACCGTCGGGCCGGACCCACCCGCGCTCGAACCAACCGGGCCCCTCGCCGGGCCCGCAGAAGCCGAGGTCCTCGAGGTGGAGGAACCCGAGCGGCGCGAACGCGTCGTGGACCTCGGCCACCTCAACGTGCTTCCGCGTGAGGCGCCCCTCGGCGTAGGCGCGGGCCGCCGCCTGCCGCGTCGCGGCGAAGCTGGTGAGGTCCGAGCGGTCGATCAGACGGAGCGCCTCGAAGCCCTGCCCCAGTCCGAGCACCGTCGCCGGGCCCCGGCCCTTCTCGAGGACCACGGCGACCGCGCCGTCGGAGATCGCCGCGCAGTGGAGCAGCCGGAGCGGTGCCGCGATGGTGCGGCTCGCGGCCACCTCGGGGAAGGTCACCGGGACGGGGAACTGCGCGTTCGGGTTGCGGGAGGCCATCTCCCGGTCGTGGACGGTGACCAGCCCGAGCGCCTCCGGCGCCAGCTCGTGCCGCTGGAGGTACCGCTGCGCGACCAGGGCGGCAAGCCCCACCATCGTCGCCCCGTGGGCGGCCTCGCTCTCGTGGAGCGCCGCCGCGAGCTCCGCCGTCAGCGCCGGGGTCGCCGCGTCCGTCATCTTCTCCGCCGCTACGACGAGGGCGCGCGTCGCCCGCCCGGCCTCGATCGCCTGGACGGCGGCGTGGAACGCCATCGCCCCGGTCGCGCTCGCGGCCTCGACCCGTAGGCCGGTCGCCGCCTCGAGCCCGAGGCGCCCGGCGAGCCGAGGGAGAACGGCGAGCGGACCGTGGGGGCCGTGGCCGAGCATCGTGCCGGCGACCAGGAGGTCGATCGGCTTGCGCCCGAGTCCCTCGAGCGCGCGCCCGGCTGCCTCCGCCGCGAGCTCGACCAGGCTCTCGGAGCGCTTCCCGAAGCGGCCGATCCCGATCCCCGCGACGCGGACGTTCATCCGCCGACCGGTTCGGGCCGGCTCGCCAGGGCCCGCAGCCGGCCGAGGAAGCGAGAGAGCGGCATCCCTCCGTCCCACCGGAGGATCCCGTTCCCCTCCCGGGTCGACTCGACCGGCGGGAGCGCCCGGCACACCAACCCCAAGAGCCCGCGGTCCGGCGGCCGGCCCGTGACGAAGAGCCGCCAGCTCTCCTCGCCGCGGACCCCGAGCCGACGGTACGCGTACAGGACCATGAGCCCGACCCGCTCGACCGCCCGGCGGTGGGCGGCGAGCTGGGCGTTCGCGCGCCCCCCGGCGGCGGTGAACCGGATCACGTCGGAGGAGGAGGCCTTGACCTCGATCGGCAGCGCGAACTCCCGGCGCAGGGCCACGAGGTCGAGCCCGAGGGAGCCGGCCCCCCGCACCACGAGGAACGGCTCCTCGATCAGGCGCTCGAAGTCCCCGCGCTCCGCCGGCGGAAGCGCCCGGGCGTAGGAGCGTACGGCGGCCGGCTCGCCGGAGAGAAGGCTGCGGAGCTCGCGTTCGTAGCCGTCGAACCCGTGGCCGACCACGACACCCGGAGCGCGGTCCACGGCTTATTATAAGACGGTCGGCGGACTCGCCGTGAACGGTGGCCGCGCCCCTCGGGCTAGAGATCGCGTCGTCCGAGCTCGGGGTGGCCCGCGCCCTCACCGGCCTCGTCTCCGACTCCGACCGACGCCGTGCGATCCGAGGGGTCGCGGCGTCGGCCGCCCGGTTCCGCCTCTCCGAGCTCCGCGCGCGCCTGCTCCGGGAGCGGGTCTTCGAGGACCCGACGCGGCTCCTCGGCCGTCTCAAGCGGCGGGGGCTTCTGGTCGAGGTGCCGGCCGGCTCCGGCGAGAAGATCTTCCAGATCCCGTACCCGGACGAGCTGCGCCGGGTGCTGCTGGGCGAGGCGGCCCGGACCGACGCCGCGGACCTGGCCGGCTCGGCGCTCGTCCCGGACGAGGACGCGGAGATCCGGGGGATGGACTCGGAGTTCCTCGACCGGCTGCGCGACCTCGTGGACCACCGGCTCGAGGCGACGATCGAGTTCGGCCGTTCGTTCGACGTCGACCGGCTCGCCGAGTACCTCCGCGGGCTGTTCGGGGACGCGCTCTACTTTGACTCGCTGATCTCGATCCTCCAGCAGTACGCGCTCGCGGACGCCCCGCTCGTCGCCCCCACCGGCCGCACCACCGGCGCGACCGGCTTCCACCTCGCGCTGTTCGGCCCGCCGGGGACCGGCAAGACGTTCTCGATCGACGACCTGGTGCGCGGGAACCCGCGGAGCGGCGTGCCGGCCCACGGCCTTCCCGGCCGCAACCGCTACTGCGGTGGGATCACCCCGGCGCAGTTCCTGCGGGTCGGCGCGTCGTACGCGGGCCGAACGTTCAACTTCATCGTGCCGGAGTTCAACGACTGGTTCAAGTACCGTGGGATGGTCGAACCGCTGAAGCTCGTCATGGAGCAGCGCGAGGTGAAGTGGGAGACGACGTTCGGCACCGTCGGCCCGTACACCTTCCGCTCCTTCTTCTCCGTCAACTACAACGTCCGCACCGGCGGCGCCGACGACTACTGGACGACGATCGCGGACCCGAACTTCGCGGCGCTCGAGGACCGGATGCTCCTCCGGTTCCACCCGATGACCCCGGGCCGGTTCCGCGCCGTCGAGGCGAGCGCGGAGCGGCTGGAGCTCGGGGAGCTCGACTTCGGGCTGGCGGACCCGATCCGCGACCATCTCATCCTGGTCTACGCGATCGAGACCGGCCACCCTCTCCTCGCCCGCCGGTTCCGACGACGGGCCGTCCGCTTGGAGCGGCCGCTCTACGACCGCCTCCGCGCGGTCTCCGAGCGAGGGCTGCGGGGGACGCGCGCGCCGAAGTTCTCGCCCCGTCTGAAGAGCCGCGCGGTCCGGCTGGCTGCCGCCTCGGCCCTGCTCACCTACTTCCGGGCGCCGGCCGAGGCGACGATCGCGATCGGCCCGCGCGAGGCCGAGCTGGCCGAGAGGTTCTACGAGGAGGAGATCCGTGCCCGCGAAGGACGCCGGGGACGCGACGCCTCGTAGGGCGGCCCACGACGGCCGGTTCCGGCGCCCCCGCCCCGAGCTGGTGGCGCGGGCGGCCCGGCGGGTGATCCGGGGGGGAAAAGCGTCGTTCCCCTCCCTCGCGGCGTTCCGGTCCGCGGTGGTCGAGGCGATGCGCCAGGAGGAACCCCTCGCGGCGCTCGGCGGGGCTCGGCTGCGCCGCCTCGTGGTCGACGTGCCGGGGGTCCGGCTCACGGTCCACTACACCGAGCGCCACGACGGGGTGCTGCCCGAGCGCTGCCCCGTCTGCGCCGCGCCGCTCGAGCCGATCCGCAACCGCACCCTCACGGGGGAGACGATCGTTCTGGGCCGGAGGTGCCCCCGGTGCGACTACTGGACCCACGCCGAACGTCGGGTCCCGGTGCGGTACACCTTCTCGAGGGGCCAGCGGCGGGGCCGGCCCGCCAACGGGCGAGGCACGGCTCCCTAACGCTTCGGGGGCGGGGGCGGAACGTAGGCCGACGGGGGTCCCGGCGGGGGCGTGCGGCGGGCCCGGTCGAGGACGAACACCGCCACCGCGGCGGCCGCTCCGCCGATGCCGATCCCCAGCAGGAACGAGAAGCCGTAGCTCCCCCCCGCGGTCGAGCCGGAGGAGGCCGCTGCGATCGCGACGCTGCCGACGGTCTGCGACCGGACCGCGCCGGCGGCGTCGGTCGCGCGCACCTGGACGGTGTACGTCCCGGCGGCAGCGTAGGCGTGGGTCACGTCCAGGCCGGCCGCCGTCGAGCCGTCGCCGAACGACCAGACGACGGTATAGTTCGGGGTCCCCCCCGTCAGGTTCGCCTCGAACGAGAAGACGGTCCCCACGGTCGGGGAGGTCGAGAGCGCCGCGAAGGTGAACGTACCCCCCAGCTCGGGGTTCACGAGCACGTACGTGCTCGCATGGGCCGCGTAGCCGGAGGCGTCGGTGTAGTTGAACGTGACGTGGTACACCCCCGCGACGGTCCACAGGTGCTGCACCGACGTCCCGCTGACCACGGTCCCGTCGCCCAACGACCAGGTCGCGGTGCGATCGGGCGAGATCCCGCCATGGACGCTGGCGCCCAGGCTGATCGCCGTGCCCACGTCGGTGGTGTTCGACGGGCTGGCGAGGATGGTCACGGTGGGATCCGCGACCACGTCGACCGCGGTCTCGTTGGTGGCGACCCCGCCCCCACCGTCGGTGACGGTGAGACCGACGACGGTCTCGCCGAGGGAGTCGAACGTATACGCCGCGGACTCGCCGGCGCCCACGGTCGCTCCCCCCACGGACCAGCTGTAGTTGTAGGAGCCGGTCCCGCCGTGGGCGGAGGCGGTGAGGGTGGACCGGACCCCCAGGTCCACGGCCCCTGCGACGACCCCCGAGAGCGTGTCCGCGACCACCAGCGACGGGGCCACCGTCAGCCGAGCGACCGCGACCGCCGACTCGCCAGCCGCATCGTCGACCGTGACCACGACCGAGAAGTTTCCGGTCGCGGCGGAGGCGCAGCTGAGAACCAGAGCGTCGGCGGATGCGCACCCCATCGGAAGGCCGCTGTACGATGCGTTGAGGTTGCCGGCGCCCCCGGCCACGATCACGCTCAGCTGGGTCGGCAGCCCCTCGTCCACCGAGGCAGGGTTGAACTGTGCCGACAGCACGGCAGGGGGTGTGGCGACGACGGAGACCGTCCCCGACGCCGCGTTCGCGGTCAGCAGGATCCCCTCGCCTGCGAGAGCGCCCGCGCGGGGCTCGATCGCTAGGACGGAGGACGGGAGGAACCCGACCCCGATAATCGTCAGCGATCCGACGGCGTCCGATGCGCTGGAGCCGTTGACCACCGAAAGGGCACCGGACCAGCGCGAGCCGCTCCAACTTGAGACGTAGACCGCCTGCCGCGACGCATCGTAGGCCACCCCTCCCACGCGAGCGTGCGGCGCGATCGTGACCCCCCCCACAGCGAGCGTCATGGACGACGGGGCGACCGCCGCAAGCTCGTCGCCCGCCGCGTACACCAGGTCGTCCATGGGATCCCACGTCAACCCCGTCACGTTCGCCCCCGCGTTCACGGGAGCCAGTATCGGGGACCCGGTGCCGCCGGAGAACTGCGCCACGTCACCGCTGCTCACGTTGACCACGAAGATCGTCCCGCTGACCGGATCGAGGGCCGCGGAGTTGGGGTCGGCCGCGGAGACGTCCACCCGGGCGACCGCGCCGCTCCCCGACAGCGTCGTCAGATTCAGGGCGACCAGCTCCGAGGTCGGGCCCCGTCCGACCCAAAGGTCGCCGGAGGTCGGATCGACCACCATCGGACCGTTCGCCCCGGCGAGGGTGGAGTTCTCTGCCACCAGCGTCCCGGAGCTCGCGTTGTAGGCGCGTACCTCGCCGTTGAGCCCGACGTACACGTCGCCGGTCGTCGCGGCGTACGCGAGCGCCAGCGGCGCGCTTGGCAACGGCCACAGCGGCGCGTCCACGGCCCCGGTTTCGGGGTTGATCGATTCCACCCCGGGCGCTGCCTCGTCGCCGACGAGCAGGCGCCCCAGAGGCGCCGCGTACGCGAGCAATGCGGGCTCGGGTCCCAGGGTCGGGGTGGGCTCCGACGCGCTGACCAGCGACGGCCCGATCTCGGTGACCGAGCGAGAGGCGTTGGACCAGGCAAGGACCGCGCCGTCCTCGTCGTCGGTGATCAGTTCAGAGGGGGAGGCACCGACGGTGGCGTTCGAGGCTGTGACCGTGAAGTTGTCGGTCGCGTTCACCAGCTCGACAGCCCCCGTCGCGTTCGCGATGACGAACGTCGAGTTCGACCCCGCGGTCGAGATGGAGAGCGCGCCTGGTCCAACCGGCACCGCGGTGCTGACCACGGCACCACTCTTCCCGGCCACGATCGTGAGGTCGCTGGAGTTCTGCGTGATGACCCCGACGTAGTCCTGGGCTTCCGCAAAAGCGAGACTGGTAGGGGGACCGTGGAGGAGGATCGTTGGCACCTCGGTTACAGTCGGATTTGGCGCATCGATCCGCCATAGGTCGGAGGAACCGGATGCCACCACGTAGATCCACTGATCCGTCGGATCGTCGACCAACGCAAATGGGTCCGCGCCTACAGGGACCCCGGAGACGACCAGGGTTCCCGTCGCGGCGTTGATGACCGTGACGTTCGCTGAACCCTTGTTCGCGACGAACAGGAACTGCGTAGCCCCGTCGTAGACGATCGCCGAGGGCTCCGACCCCACCTTGATCGAGGTCCCGGCCGCGGCGCCGGTCAGGGGGTTGACGACCTCTACGCTGTCGGTCAACGGATCGGCCGCGTACAGCAAGCCGTTCGTGGGATCGTAGGCGAAGGCGGAGGCGTTCGACACGGCCGGGTCAATCCCTGTGAATTCGTCCGTGGTCAGATTGAACAGGAGCGCCGGCGCGCTGGGCGGGGCGGGGGAGGAGTTCAGGGAGACCGGCAGCGTAGGCCACCAGACGGTGTCGGTCGGCGGCACGACGGCCGGCGCGCCGACCGACCAGTCGTCGACCGTGGACGGGAGATTTCCCTCGATCGAGGCGTTGTAGTTCGGGAGCAGGGTGGCGATCGTCGTGCCGCCCGAGGATCCAGACCCCGCGGCCGCCGCTCGCTCCCCGGGGAGCGCGGCCGCGGGGGCCGTACCGGCAACGTTCGCTCCGCGTGCGTCCGCTGCCCCCGGGCCGAGGACCGCCGGCGTCGGGCGCGGGACCCCGGACCCCGCTAACAGACCGGCCGCGCACGCCACGATCAGCAGGGC
>JASHRJ010000092.1 GCA_030037395.1 Thermoplasmata archaeon | reverse complement strand
GGAGGCGGGCGTGGCCGGACCGGGTCGGGAGGGCGGCGCCGCGGGGGCCGCGCCGTGCGGGACCGGGGCGGGCGCCGCGCCGCCGGCGTCGATCGTGACGAGCAGGCCCCCCACCTTCACCTTCTCGCCGACCGCGGCGTGCAGCTTCAGGACCTTGCCGGTCTTGGGGGAAGGGATCTCGACGTTCGCCTTGTCCGTGAGGACGCTGACGAGCGGCGCGTCCTCGCGCACCGTGTCGCCCTCCGCGACGAACCAGCGGACCACCTCGCCTTCGGCGACCCCCTCGCCGATATCCGGCAGCCGGAACTCGTAGGCCATCGGTCCTCTAGCCCGCCCGGACGGTGTCGCGGACCGCCGCGACGACCCGGTCCGGTCCCGGGAGGTAGACGTTCTCGAGCGCGTACGGGAACGGGGTGTCGTAGCCGGTGACGCGGGCGATCGGCGCCTTCAGCGAGTAGAACGCCTTTTCGGCGAGCACCGCCGCCACCTCCGCGCCGAAGCCGCAGCACCGGGCCGCCTCGTGGACGACGACCGCGCGACCGGTCCGGCCGACGGAGGCGAGCACCGCCTCCTCGTCGAGCGGGACCAGGCTCCTCAGGTCGATCACCTCGGCGGAGATTCCCTCGGCCTCGAGGGCGGCCGCGGCCTCGGTCACCACCGGGACCATCGCGCCGTAGGCGAAGACGCTGACGTCCGAGCCGGCCCGGACCGTCCGCGCGCTGCCGAACGGGACGCGGTGGTCGCCGTCCGGCACCTCGCCGGTGACCGACCGGTAGATCCGCTTCGGCTCGAGGAACAGCACCGGGTCCTCGTCGGCGATCGCGGTCCGCAAGAGGCCCTTCGCGTCGGCGGGGGTGGACGGCACGACGACCTTGAGCCCCGCGGTGTGGCAGAAGTACGCCTCGGTGCTCTGCGAGTGGTACAGCCCCCCCTTGATTCCCCCGCCGTACGGCGCCCGGACGACCACGTGGCACGGGAACTGACCGCCCGAGCGGTAGCGCATCTTCGCGAGCTCGCTGACGATCTGGTCGAACGCCGGGTAGATGAAATCGAGGAACTGGATCTCGGCGACCGGCTTCAGCCCGTAGAGCGCCATCCCGATCGCCGAGCCGACGATGCCGGTCTCGGAGAGCGGGGTGTCGAGCACCCGGTCGGCCCCGAACTCCTTCAGGAGCCCCTCGGTCGCGCGGAACACGCCGCCGTTCACGCCGACGTCCTCGCCAAGGACGATCACGTCCGGGTCCGCCCGCATCGCCTCCTGAAGGCCGCGGTTCACGGCTTGGACGAGCGTCAGCTCGGTCACGACGACCTCCCGCCCGGCGCGAGGTGCGCAGCGCAGTCCGTCCGCTGCTCGGCGAGGCGCGCCGTCGGCTGGGCGAACACGTCGTCGAAGATCGACAGGGGCTCGAGCGCCGGGGTCGCCTCGGCACGGCCGATCGCCTCGCCGATCCGGGTCCGCGCCTCCTCCGCCAGGGCGGCGTCCGCCGCCTCGTCCAGGAGCTGGGCGGCGAGCAGCTCGGCCCGCAGTCGGGCGACCGGGTCGCGCCGCCGCGCCTCCTCCACCTGGGCGTCCGCCCGGTAGCGGCGGGGATCGTCGGAGGTCGAGTGGGGCCCGAACCGGTAGACCTGGGCCTCGATCAGCGTCGGGCCGTCCCCCGCGACCGCGCGCGCCCGGGCCGCGCGGACGGCGGCGTAGACGGCGTTCACGTCGTTGCCGTCGACGACCACGCCCGGGAAGCCGTACGCCTCTGCCTTCATCGCGAGGGTCGAGCTTCGGGTCTGGCGCTCGCGGGGCAGCGAGATCGCCCACTCGTTGTTCTGGCAGAAGAAGATCGTCGGGGCCCGGAAGACGCCGGCGAAGTTCAGGCCCGCGTGGAAGTCGTTCGAGCTGGTCGCGCCGTCCCCGAAGTAGGTGATCGTCGTGATCGCCTGCTTGCGGTACCGCGCCGCCATCGCGGCCCCGACGGCCTGGGGGATCTGGGTCCCGATCGGGCTCGACGCCGAGACGAAGTGCTGGTCGCGGAAGGCGAAATGGTTCGGCATCTGCCGGCCCTTCGCGAGGTCGCCCGCGTCGCCGAACAGCTGGTCGACGACCGCCTGGAGGGACGCCCCCCGGACGAGGGCGACCGTCATCTCGCGGTACGCCGGGAAGACCCAATCCTCGGCCGCGACCGCGAGCGCGCTCCCGACGAGGGCCGCCTCCTGGCCCGCGTGCGGCGCGTAGAAGCCGATGCGGCCTTGCCGCTGCAGGGAGAGGCACCGCTCGTCCAGCGCGCGGGCGAGGACCATCGCGCGGTAGGCGTCCACCAGCCGCGCGCCGCCGAGACGGTCCTCGGAGGGGGCCGGCGCGGACGGCCTCGAAGCGGTCGCTGCCATCTCGTCTCGGAGGGGGCGACCGCCCGGCCCCTATAAGCCGTGGGGAGCGCTTCTCGGGGTCGGCGGCCCGGGGCGGAGGCGCGGAAAAACGCGCGGCGCGCGGAACGCTCGCTCGGGGAGCGTCCCGTGCCCTGGGCGGAACCGTGACCCCCTTCAAGTAGTGGAACGAATCTGCCCCGACCCTCTCATGAGCGGACTCGCCCGCGACGGACCGGCCATCGAGACCCGGCAGCTGTACCGCCGGTTCGACAGCCGCAAGGGGTTCCTGTTCCGCGAGATGACCCGGACCGAGGCGCTGAAGGGCGTCGACCTGGTGGTCGAGCGCGGGGCGATCTTCGGCCTGCTCGGACCGAACGGGGCGGGGAAGACCACCCTCACCAAGATCCTGTCGACGCTGCTGCTGCCCACGTCCGGCACGGCGCTCGTGCTGGGGCACGACGTGACGCGGGAGACCGACTGGCTCCGTCCCCGCATGGGGCTGGTGCTCGGCGGCGAGCGCGGGCTCTACAACCGCATCAGCGGTCGGGAGAACCTGCGGTACTTCGCCGACCTCTACGGGGTGCCGATCGCCGGGCGCGACGCGCGCATCCGGGAGGTGCTGGAGCGGGTGGGCCTGACCGACGCCGCCGACCGACGGGTCGAGGAGTACTCCCGCGGCATGAAGCAGAAGCTGCACATCGCCCGGGGGATCCTCCACCGGCCCGAGATCCTGTTCCTGGACGAGCCGACGATCGGGCTCGACCCGAAGAGCGCGCGCGAGACCCGCAAGCTGATCCGCTCGCTGGTCACCGACGGCGTGACGATCTTCCTCACCACCCACTACATGTTCGAGGCCGAGGAGCTGTGCCCGCGGCTCGCGATCCTCTCCAAGGGCCGGATCGTCGCCCGCGACACCGTCGACGCGCTCCGGGCGCTGGTCGGAGGGGACCGCACGCTCGAGGCCGAGGCGTACGGCTTCGACGACCGCGAGGTCGACGCGGTCCGCGCGCTCCCGGGGGTCTCGAAGGTCGTCACCGAGGAGTTCGGTCCGATGATGCGGCTCACGCTCCGGGTCCGCACCGGCGAGCTCACCCTGGACCAGGTCCGCGGGCGCCTCCCGGGCCACGCCGAGCTCGCGGTGCGCGAGCGGCGAACATCCCTTGAGGACGTCTACCTTGACCTGGTCGAGGAGGAGGCGCGCTAGTGGAGGCGTTCGAGGCGTCGCGCCGGCGATCCACCTCCGCCTCGCTGCGGCTCGCGCTGCTGCAGTTCGTCGCCGATCCCCAGTGGCTGATCCCTTCGATGATCGCCCCGGTGATCTTCGGCCTCGTCTCCTTCGAGCTGTTCCGCGGGTACGGCCCGTACTTCCTGACGTACGCCATCCTCGGCGCCGGGATGATGAGCATGTGGGGCCAGACCCTCTACGGCAGCGGGTGGGCGACCGGCCAGGACCGGGTCTTCGGCACCCTCGAGCCGACGATGCAGGCGCCGACGCCCTACCTGTACGTCGTATTGGGGCGCGTCATCTGGAACGTCCTTTCGGGCCTCCTGGGGGGCCTGATCGTCTACGTCGTGGTCGTCGGCGCGGCGGGGGGGCCCCCCGCGCTGCCGGACCCCGTCGCGTTCGTCGTCCTGTTCCTGTTCGTGATGCTGACGCTCGCCGCGGTCGGCGTCGTCTTCGCCGCGTTCTACGTCTACACCCGGTACGCCGGGTTCATCCAGAACATCGGCGAGTTCGCGTTCTACGTCGGCACCGGGTGCATGTTCCCGGTGGTCCTCCTTCCGTTCTGGACGAACCCGATCGCGCTGTTCTTCCCGCCCACGTGGGCCCTGGACGCCCTACGGTACGCGTCGATCCCCGGTTACGTCGGGTTCTCGTGGGGGTTCTGGCCGGACCTCGCCGGCGCCGTCGCCACGACGGCCGCCTACCTCGCCCTCGCCGGCTCGATCTTCCACCGGGTCGAGCGGCACGTCCTTGAGGTCGGGAACCTCGCCGACTACTGAGGAGGGGGTCCGGGCGTGACGGAGGCGGCGGTCCCGCGCGCGTCGTTCGGGCGGACGTTCTGGACGAACGCGATCTTCGCCCCGAGGACGACCCTCGGGTTCATGCGGATCGACTTCGTCCTCGGCACCATCTTCGTGATCCCGCTGACCCAGATGGTCTTCTTCACCTTCGTGGTCCAGCTCAGCGGCGGGGCGAACACCTCGGTCGACGGCCTGACGCAGCTGCAGTTCACCGCGCTCGGCAACGCGGTCGCGACGGTCACCTACTCCAGCGTCTTCTCGGTCTGCCAGACGACCGACTCCGAGAAGCAGCAGGGGACGATGGAGCACATCCTCGTCTCGCCCGCGAGCCGCCTCGCGCTGTACTTCGGCCGCGGGCTGATCCCGATCCTGATCTCGCTCGCGACGGTCTCCGTCGGGCTCGCCTACGCCTTCCTGCTGTTCGGGGTCCCGGTCTCCGCGTCGGCGCTGCCCGCGCTCGCGGTCTCGGTGGTGCTCACCGCGTTCGCGATGGTCGGCTTCGGCCTCCTGCTCGGCGGGGTCGCGCTGTACCTGCGCACCTCGATCATCCTCGGGAACATCTTCCTGTTCGCCGGACTGCTGCTCTCCGGCGTCAACTTCCCGCTCTCGGCGCTCCCCGGTCCGCTCCAGTACGCGGGGTACGCCCTCCCGCTGACCTGGGGCCTCGCGGCGATCCGGGCGGCGGTCCTGGGCCAGGGGCTCGGCTCGCTCGGCGTGCTGTGGGCGGCCGTCGCCGCCGCCGCGGCGATCTCGTTCGGGAGCGCGATCGCCCTCTGGGAAGTGTTCGAGCGCCGGGCGCTAGCGACCGGGAGCATCGCCCGGTTCTGAGCGATCGGCCCGCCGGAGCGGGGCCGCGCCCGGCCCCGCTCAGCTGAACGCGTAGCTGTAGCTCGGGCTGACGAACTTCCCGTTCTCGACGATCAGGTAGTCGCGGTCGAGCGGCTTGCCGGCGAAGAACCGCTCCAGGCAGTCCCGGATCCCGTCCGCGTACCGCCGCTGGGCCTCGAGGCTGGTCCCCGACACGTGCGGGGTCATCGCGTGGTGCGGCATCGCGCGCCACGGGTGATCCTTCGGGGCGGGCTGCGGGTACCAGACGTCGCCGGCGTAGCCGGCGAGGTGGCCGCTCTTCAGCGCCGCCACCAGCGCCTCGGTGTCGACGATCCGGCCCCGGGCCGTGTTCACGAGGTAGGCGCCCTGCTTCATCCGGCCGAGCCGCGCGGCGTCGAACAGGCGGTCGGTCGCCGGCGTCAGCGGGGCGTTGATGCTGATCACGTCGCAGAGCGGCAGGAGCGCGTCCAGCGCGCGGTACCGGGCGCCCAGGAGCTCCTCTTCGGCGGTCGAGAGCCGTCGGTTGTCGTAGTAGTAGACCGTGACCTCGAACGGCCGCAGGCGGAGGGCGACCCGCTGGCCGATCCGGCCCATCCCGACGATCCCGACCGTCTTGTCCTCGAGGTCGTGCGACCGGGCGGCGATCTTCGCGATGTCCCAGCCGCCCCCGACGACCTCGAGGTAGCCGGGGACGAAGTTCCGGACCAGGGCGAGGATCTGCAGCACGACGTGCTCGGCGACGCTGACGACGTTGCTGCCCGTGATCTCGGCGACGGTGAGGCCCCGCGCGGCCGCCGCCGCGAGGTCGTAGTGGTCGGAGCCGACCCCCGCGGTGAGCAGGAGCTTCACGCTCGGCATCTTCGCGAGGCGCTCCCGGGTGATGTACGTCGGCCAGAACGGGGTGGCGATCACGACCGACGCGTCGGCGAGGATCGGATCGAGCCGGGGGCCGGTCTCGCTGGTCGTCACCAGCTCGTGGCCGTGCCGCCGGACCATCTCCTGCAGGCCGAGCGCGTTCTCCGCGCAGCCGAGCAGCTCGGGAACTTCCTTCGCGGCGGCCCCTCCGGGGTAGGAGATCCAGACGATCTTCATGGCCGGGGCCGCCACGGTCCCGGCGGGCAAAACGTCAGCGGACCGCCCCGCCGCTCACTCGACGTGGACGATCGTGCTGCCGGTGATCTCGAGCCGGACCGACTTCTCCCCCAGCCCGAGCGGGGTCAGCGCGCGCCGCACGGCGTCCTGGCGCTCCGGCGGCACGAGGAAGAACAGGAACCCCTCGCCCCCGGCGCCGAGCAGCTTGCCCCCCAGCGCCCCCGCGGCGCGGGCGGTCTCGTACGCGCGATCGACCCCGGAGTTGCTGATCCCCGAGGCGAGCCGCTTCTTGAGGGTCCAGTTCTCGTGCATGAGCGCCCCGACCTCCTCGAGGTCCATCCGCTCCAGCGCCTTCGCGGTCCCGAGCGCAAGGTCCCGCATCCGGTCGTAGTCCGGCAGGTGGTCGTCGAGCTGCTCCACCTGCTGGGCGTGGAGGTCCGCCGAGCGCCGCTCCCCGCCGGTGAAGAACAGCATCAGGTGCCGGTTCAGCCGCTCGAGCGCGTCGTGGTCGACGTTCAGGCTGTGGACCGACACCTCGCCGTCCCGGGACACCTGGATCAGGTTCAGCCCGCCGTACGCCGCGCAGTACTGGTCCTGGATCCCTCCGGCCTCCCCGAGGATCTGCCGCTCGATCCGCACCGCCTCGGCGGCGAGCTGGCGGGGCCCGACGCGCTCCCCCTTCCAGGTGTGCAGGGCGTGCAGGACGCCCACCGCGCAGCTGCTGCTCGAGCCGATCCCCGTGCCGCGCGACGGCATCTGGGTCGCCGTGATCACCTGGATCCCGCTCGGGATCCGCAGGAGCCGCATCGCCTCGCGGATCGCTCCGTGCGCGATGTCGTCGACGTTCCTCCGGGCGTCCTCGGTGACGCGGTAGCTGACCCGGATCTCGTCGGCGTTGAAGTTCTCCACGACCATCACGTAGATCCCCTTGTCCATCGCGCCCGCGACGCAGGCGCCCGGGCCGTGGCCCCGGTAGTACTCGGGAAGGTCGGTCCCCCCGCCGGTGAAGGTCAACCGGAACGGCGTCCTCGAGACCACCGCCGCCTTGCCGTTCACAGCGTGGGGCCCCACAGCCTCCCGGCGTCTTAGCGGCGCGCCTCCGGGCGGTGCTACGCCGCCGGGGGCTCGGCCGGGCCGTCCGGCCGCGCGCGCCGCCG
>JASHRJ010000012.1 GCA_030037395.1 Thermoplasmata archaeon | reverse complement strand
CTCGGCTGGCCGACACGCGTTAAGCCCCTTCGGCTTCACGTCACTCTTGGCATGAACGTTGGGCCGCTTCCTTCAGGCCAAGTGGTGAAACCGAAGCCGGCAGTCTTCGACCTCCGGAGGGAAGCTGAGACAGCACCGATGGCGAGCTTCGCCAGGCACCTTACGATCGTTCTAACAATCTCGGGATTGGCCTTCCTCGTTGTCACCGTGCTTGGCTTCCTCGGTCCGTTGAACCCTTGGTGGGGAGGCCGGCTTCCGGAAGCAGTTGGCCTAGGGGGTAGTCTCTTCTTGGTCGCGATGGGCACAATCTTCAGTCGGTTCTTGAGGAGTCATGCCACTACTGAGCTCTCGGTGGACGGTTCAGGGCTGGAGTTCCTTCAGGCGTCGGGCACGACGGTCCTAGCCAGATGGCACGACCCGGCGCTGGAGATTCGAGTTGGGGAGTTTGTCGGTGATCCGGAGAAATTCTTTGCTAAGAGCGACCCGCGAAGGGCACTCCCACAGTGGGTCAGCGTTCGGCGCACCAATCGGAGGCTGCCCACCGTGTGGACGGGAATCCCGCCGGCGGCCGTCACCGAGATTCTGCAAGCAGCTGCCGATGCTGGGGCCAACTCGACGGTCGAAATGGAGGAGCTCTACTGGCATCGTACCGCGTCTCGGATTCCCGTCCTTCGGACTCGAACCGCCGCGGAAGGCATGGTGGAGCGTGCCGCTAACACCCGGGTGACCCTCTTCCGTGGTTAAGGCACCCGTTGAAGCCGTGACCGGACCCTGCCCTCAGTCTTCTCGAGTTGGGTGCCGGAATAGCCCCTTGGGCTATGCTCTAAGGGCTGGCGCTCAGACCCCTTGCTCCTCCACGAATCTGTTCAGCTTCGCGAAACTTTGAACCAGCACCCGAACCTCGTCCGGTTCTAGAACGGAGACGAATCCCGTGACGATCGCCTCGTATCGCCGCCGGGCCGTTGAAAACAGCTTCCTCCCGGCCGGAGTCAAGCGGATGTTCACCACCCTCCGGTCCGAGGAATCTCTCACTCGCCGGACCAGTCCCTTCGCTTCCATCGCGTCGATTATGGCGGTAATTGCGGCCTTCGTGACGAGGTTTTCGTCACTCAGCCGGACCATCGGAGTCGGGCCGGACTCCGACAGCTGTTGGAGGACCGCGAACTCCGTCAATCTCAGGTCAGGTATTCCGAAGGCCTTGTCGAAGTAGTGAGGCCACGTCCTGCTGGCCAAGTTCATGGCGCGAAAGACCACCGCGGGACTTGGCGAACTCTCTCCCGGTGTGCTGCTGCCCCCGGCGGATGAGCCCCCCGGCCGATGAGTGGTCATCGTGACGCCCCCAGTGGACCGCGTGTCCCACGCCGGCAGGCGGTTGGGTGTTAAAGCAATTGCTGTATTGTCAATCGTTAAGTAGTTCATTGACTTACCAAATTGCCATGACCCCGGCGACGACAGAGACGGACGGTGCCGTCGGGCCGACCGCGACCGAAGAGCTTGAGGAGCGACGCGCCCGCTGCGTTGTCCGTCGGTGCAACGACCCCCGGGCTCGAGCCCCCATCAACAGGCACCGTCGTCCCAACTGCGTTCGCCTGGCCACCGCAGCAGGGTGGAGCGCACCATGAAGGCAGTCGTCCAGGATCGGTACGGGAAAGCTGACGCGCTGAAGCTCAGCGACGCTGAGACGCCCATCCCAGACTCGACCGGTGTGCTCCTCCGAGTGCGTTCCGCGTCGGTGAACAACCTGGACTGCCGGCTCATGTCGGGCAGACCGGTCATCATCCGCTTCCTTGGGTTTGGCTTGACGCGGCCTAAGCGAAGGATTCGCGGTGTCGATGTGGCGGGCGAGGTCGTCGCGGTGCAGAAGCCGGATTCGCGGTTCAAGGTCGGCGACGCCGTGTTCGGCCTCGGCAGCGGATCGTTCGCCGAATATGTCGCTGCCGACGAGAGCGAACTCACGGGCAAGCCGGAAGGTGTCTCCTTCGACGACGCGGCGACTCTCGGGGTCGCCGCCAGCACGGCCCTCCTCGCTGTACGGGACCGGGGACACGTTAGCCCCGGCCAGTCCGTGGCCATCACGGGGGCGGGCAGTGGTGTCGGAACATTTGCCGTTCAGCTCGCGAAGTGGATGGGGGCTCGGGTGACGGCGGTGACCGGCGCAGCCAGCGTTGAGATGCTCCGTTCGTCAGGGGCCGACATGGTCATCGACTACCACAAGGTGGATTTCACGCGCGGACCCGATCGCTACGATGTCATCCTTGACGTCTCGGGACTAACGGGAATACGGCAACTCCTGCGGACCCTGAAGCCGGGCGGTATCCTCGTAATTGTCGGGGGCCGGGGCGGCTTCGGTCGATTCCTCCAGGCAGGACTCCGTCGCCGGGTGCTCCGTCAGCCCGTTTGGGGCCTCCTGGCGAGGCCCAAGGTGGAGGACCTGGCCCTGTTGGGCGGTCTCGTAGCCCAAGGGAAGCTGAAACCCGTCATCGACCACGTTTACTCGCTCCCGGAAACCCCGGGAGCGATCGCCCGAGCCGAACTCCACCAGGCGCGAGGAAAGCTGGTAATTCACGTTGCCTGATCCCAGGGCGTAACAGTTCAGGTTCTTGGCGTTCTTGACGGAGCGCCGAACTCCGGATAGCCCTTCCCCATCAGCGCGTCCGTCACGACAGGTAGGTAGCCGAGCCCGCGCTTCTTGCATGTCCGATATACGGTGAGCCAGCGCTCGAGAACCCACGCGCCGAGCCATGATCTCCGACCCCCTGTAAGCTAGAGGTCGATACCCTTCGATGCCCGGCCTAGATTCCCCTGACCGTGATCGCGACCGAGGGAGTCCAATGCGTACTGTCCGTCGGCGCGACCCGCCCGAGGCCGCCGCGATCGGCCCGTCGCGCGCGGACCGTGGCTCGACCGGCTCACCGGCCTGAGATCGCGCCGGACCCGGCCGCCCGCGCTTACAGGTACCCTTCTTCCTGGGCGACGTCAACCGCCCGCCCGATCGAGGAGGAGGCCGTCGCGACGTCCCCGTGCGTCGACGCCTGCACCGCCGCGTCGACCAGGGTGCGAAGCCGGGCCGGCAGCGGCTCCTGGGTCGGCTGGAGCAACCCGCGCGCCAGGTCCACCGCCCGCTCGAGCTGCCCTCGGGAGTGCGCCGCGGCGATCATCGGCCAGAGGGCCAGCCAGTCGACCATGTACCGCTCCGGGAGCCCGCGCCAGATCTCGAGCGCGCGCTCGCCCGGCGGATCGACCCCGACGACGTCGCCCCGCCGCCAGCTGACCCAGGCCCGGTTCGCGAGGGCCATCGCCCGGTACTCGGGGAGGCGGGCCTGCTCCGCCGCGGCCTCCGTGGCCGGGATCAGACGCTCCGTCTCCTCGACGTCGCGGGTCCTCCGCGCCAGCAGCATCGAATAGGTGATGGCCCGAGAGATCGCTTCGGCGTGGTGCCGTCGCTTCGCGTACTCGAGGCCCTTCGCGAGGTGCGGTCGGGCTTCCGCGAAATCCCCGTGCCAGTACGCCGCGAACCCGCGGGTGAACTCGCCAGCCCCCTCGATCGGCGGGCGGCCTTCGGCGATCCGTGCCTCCTCCTCGTACCCCCACGAGGTGCGGTAATGGCCCAGCGTCTCGTCCGTGATCGTGTGGTCCCGGCGGAACCCGTGGCCGGCCAGCAGGCCGTAGAGCAGGGCGAGGTCGGCCGGCCCAGCCCGCCGTTCCAGCACCGGTCGCACGCGGGCGATCACCTCCTCGCGGCGCGCCGTATCGCTGAGCCAGTAATAGACCTGGAACCGCGCCGCTTGGATCTGGAGCCAGAGGGACCACCACGCGTCGGGCTTCGGCTCGGCCGCGACCTCGGCGAGCTCGTGCTCGGCCAGGTCCAGCTGGCGGAGGGCCGCCGGATAGTCGTTCCGTATCTGGAAGGTCCACTCCAGATTCCTCAGGTTCCGCGCCCGGGCGAGGTGGTCGGCAGGGTCGGCGGCGCTCACCGCCCGCCGGTAGCTGACGGCGGCCTCCTCGGGCTTCCCCGTGTCGTATTCCACGTCCCCGAGGCCTTCGAACAGCCGGACCTCCAACTCCCGCAGCGGCTTCGCGTCCTCCGCCCGGGCCAGGGCCTCGTCGAGCGATGCGGCGGCGTCGTGGTACGCGGCGACCGCTTCGTCGAGCGCGAAGATCCTCCGGGCCCGGACTCCGGCCCGGAAGAAGAACTCCGCGGCGTTCGCCGGTCGGTCCCCCAGCCGGAAGTGCTGTGCGATCTCAGAGCTCCGGTCGGTCGCTCGGTTGCCGAGGACCCTTTCCAGCGTCTCACCGGCCCGGCGGTGGTACTGCTGCCGGCGGGCCAACGAAAGGGAGGAGTACAGGACCTCGCGGATGTGTTCGTCCCCAAGCCGGTAGGCCGGGCGCCCGGGGGCTACCTCGCGCTCGTGTAGGAGACGGGCCCGGAGCGCCGACTCTACCAGAGGAAGGAGCTGCTCCGCCTCCACGCCGCTGACCGCCTGCAGCGTAAGGAAGTCGAACTCGGTCCCAAGAACGGCCGCGGCCGCCAAGACGCTCTCCGCCTCCCGGCCGAGCCGGGCCACGCGTCGATGCACCACCTCCCGGACGGTGGACGGCATCTCGACCTGCAGGTCGGGCGCGCGTTGCCAGCCGGCGTCGGTCCGGGTGAGGTGCCCTTCCTCGACCAGGGACCGGACCACCTCCTCGACGAACAACGGGTTCCCGCCGGTCTTGTCCAGGAGCACCCCCGTGAGCTCCTTCCCGAGCGCCGGTGTGCCGAGGACCGCGTCCAGGAGGAGCTGGGTCTTCTCGCCGTCGAACCGCGCGAGGGCGACCTCGCGGAGGTATCCGTGAAGCCGTAGGTCGAGCAGGGACCTGCGGATCGGGCCGGCCGGGTCGAGCTCCACGTCACGGTACGTGGCCAGCACGAGGACCGGGAGGCCGTTCAGCTCCGGGGCGACGTGCTCCAGCAGCTGCAGCGAGCCGGCGTCCGCCCACTGCAGGTCGTCGAGCAACAGGACCAGCGGTCCCTCCCGGGCGGCGTTCTGGAGGAACCGGGCGACCCCCCCGAACAGCTGCAGGCGGGCCGGCCCCGGGGGCAGCGGAGGCGCCGCCGGGATCGGTCCGAGCCGATCCCCCAGCTCGGGCATCAGCGTGAGCACTTCGCGCGCGCACCGGTCGCACAACTTGTAGAGGAGAGGGGAAGGGGCGTCGCGCAGCAGGGCGCCGACGATCGCGGCCCAGTGGGCGTACGACCCGCTCACGACGTCCTCGAACCCTCGGGCTCGGACGACCCGGAACCCCCGACGCTCGGCCTGGAGGATCGCCTCCTCTGCCAGGCGGGTCTTCCCGATCCCCGATTCGCCGGAGATCGCCACGATCGAGCCCTTTCCCCGGGCAGCCTCGGTCACGGCCCGACCGAGGAGCTCGCTCTCGCGGACGCGGTCGGTGAACGGCGTGACCCGCGCGGCCGGGGGGGCGTGCCACGGCAGGTCCAGGCTGTAGACGGCCATCGGCGTGTCGATGTTCTTCAGGAACGCGTGCTCGAGGCGCGTGCACCCGAACGGGATCTTGGCGCCCACCTGGTCGAAGACCGCGCCGCTGATGGCGACCCCGGCGGCCTCCGCGAGCGGTTCGATCCGCGCGGCGATGTTCACGGTGTCCCCGAAGACGTCGTTCTCCCGGTGAAGGACGTCCCCGACGTGGATGCCCACGCGGACCTGGAGCCCGGGGGCCCGGCCGTCCCGGTTGCGGGCCATCAGCTCCTGCTGCAGCTCGATGGCGCACTGCGTGGCCTCCAACGCGCTGTCGAACTCCACGAGGATCCCGTCTCCCATCGTCTTCACCTCCCGCCCGTGCGCGGCCGGGAGCCGGGCGCGAAGGCACTGCTGGTACTCGAGCGCTAGGCGGAGCGCGAGCGGCTCGTCGTGCTGGCTGATCGAGCTGAACCCGACCATGTCCGCCACCAGGATGGCAGCAAGACGCCGGGTGGCGGCCACGCCGGGGAAATCGCAGCGCTTAGATTAGGCTCCGGCCGCCGGGGGTTCGGGGCCCGTCCCCCGCCCCCGCCGGCGGTGCCTCCGACCCCGGTCTCCGAAGGACCGCCTCGCCCACGTCGTCCCGATCCGCGGCGACGCGCGGGTGGCTCCCGCGTCGCGCGTCGTCCGGTGCGCTCGGCCGCGACCTCATCTACCGGAGGTCGGTGTCCCCGCCGTCGATGGTCGCGGAGGCGGTCCAGGTGGTGCAGGACCTCGCCGTGGTCCTGCTCGCCGCGGTCCTCATGGCGGCCCTCTTCCACCGACTGGGCCAGCGGCCGATGGTCGGCTACATCCTCGCGGGGGTCGTCCTCGGGCCGTACACTCCCCCGTTCAGTCTGCTCACCCACCCGGACGTCCTCAACCTGCTGGCCCAGATCGGGATCGTCTTCCTGCTGATGGCCCTCGGGATGGAGTTCCCGATCGCCCGGTTGCGATCGGTAGGCCGACCCGCGCTGGTCATCGCGCTGGCGGAGTCCCTGACCACCTTCGCGGCCGGCTACTTGGTCGGGGCGGCCTTCCGGCTACCGCAGTTCGACAGCCTCTTCCTCGGCCTGGCGGTCTCCGTCACCAGCACGGTGATCCTCGCGAACCTGCTCGAGGAGATGGGGGTCCTCCGCGAGGAGGCGGCGGGCCTCGTCCTGGGGATCACCGTGATCGAGGACATCGTCGCGGTCTCCCTGCTGGGGGTCCTCCAGTCGGTCGCCTCGACCGGGGGCCTTTCGCTCCTGCGCGTCGGCCTCTCGGTCGGCCTCGTGGTCGCCCTCATCGGGGCGACCCTCGTGCTCGGGTCGCGCAGCGTCCCCCGGCTCATCGACGCCGTCGCGGGGGAGGGACGGCGCGACCTCCTCCTGCTCACGATCCTCGCCCTCGGCTTTGGTCTCTCCGCGCTCTCGAGCGTCATCGGGATCTCCGTCGCCGCCGGGGCGTTCCTTGCCGGCGTCCTGGTCGCGGAGTCGCGGACCCAGGGACCGGCGCGGGAGATGGTGACCCCGCTCAAGGAGCTCTTCGGCGCGATCTTCTTCGTCTCGATCGGCGCGCTGATGGATTTCGGCGTCCTGGCGCCGTACGTCCCTCTCGTCCTGACGTTGATCGGCGTGTCGATCGCCGTGAAGTTCGGGGCGACGTACCTGGCCGCGCGCAGCCAGCGGGTCCCGCCGGCGACGGCCGAGCGGACCGCGGTCGCGATCGCGGGCCCGCGCGGCGAGCTCTCCCTGGTGGTCGCCGACGGAGGGGCCGACGTGCAGGCGACGACGCCGCTGGTCCTCCCGACCGTCGGCGCGGTGACCCTTGTCACGTCGATCCTGACCCCGCTGCTGCTGCATCTCACCTGGCGATCGTCCGCGCCCCGTCCGCCGCGGGCGTGACCCGGCGGCCCGCCTCCGGGGCCCGGCGGGGCGACCCCGCGCTCGCCGGAAAGCTGTAACCCCTCCGCGGGTGTCGCCGAGGAACGATGCGGCGGCCGGAACCTGCCGGACGGCGGCTCGCACGACTCCCGCTCCCGATCGAGACCCGGCGCCTCCGGCTCCGACTGCCGGCGGCCCGCGACGTGCCCGCGCTGCAGGCGAGCTTCCGCGACCCCCGCACCGCTCGGGCGGCCGGGGCGCCGCTCCACTCCGCCCTGGAGCGCCGCGACCCCGCTCGGATGGTCCGCCGCACCGCCCGCGAGTACCGGGCCGGCGAGCACCTCTCGCTCTCGGTCGTCGTGCGGGAGGGTGACCGGTGCGTCGGCCGCGTGGGACTCCGGGGCCTCGACTGGAACTGGCGGAAAGTGGAGAGCCTCAGCTACTGGGTCGACCCGGGATCCTGGAACCGGGGTCTCGCGACCGAGGCCTCCTGGGCGCTGTGCGATGCGGCGTTCCGTCGCCTCGGCCTGCGGCGCATCGGCTCCCAGGCCCTCGAGCCGAACCTCGCCTCCCGGGCGGTCCTTCGGAAACTGGGCTTCGTCGAGGAGGGCCGCGAGCGCGAGGCGGTGGTCGTCCGGGGCCGAGCGATGGACATGCTCCTGTTCGGCCTGCTGCGAGGGGAGCTCCGTCGGCCCCCCGCGGTCGGCCCCCCGTAGGAGGCGGTCGGAAGGTTCTTTCCGTGGCCTCGCCTGCCGGCGGGGGACCACGGATGCCGGAACGGCGCTCGAAGGCGACCGAACGGCGCGGGGGCCATCCCTCGAGCCCGCGGGCGGCGGCGTCCGCGGACGGGGGAAAGGCCGCCCGGCTCCGTCAGCTCCGCCGGCAGGCCGAGCGGAGCGTCCCGGGCCGTCTGTTCCTCGCGACCCTGCGGATCCGCATCCCCCGTCACATCTGGAACGGGCCGTTCTCGTCGGCCCACCCGGGCGTTCGTCTTGAGGTCCTCAACCGGGGCGACCTGCGGCCCGGCGTCTCGATCTCCGACTACTGGATCAGCGGCCTGCCCGGCGGGGTCTGGGCGTCGGAGATCGCCGGGTTCCCGGACGTGGTCAAGGTCGACAGCCTCGCCGAGGTGGGGGACGGATGCCTGTACCGCATCACCTACCGGGACCCGCCGGTCGTCTCGCTGTACCGCCGGCTCGAACTGCCGCTGCAGTTCCCGCTCCGGGTCCAGGGCGGTTTCATCACGTGGGAGGTCGCCGCCCGGTACGCCGAGTTCCAGGAGATCCTGGGCCATGCCCGGGCCGCCGATCCAGCGCTGTCGATCGTCTCGATCCGCCGCCGCCCGCTCCGCAGCCACCTTCCGCTGCTGACCGCCTCCCAGCAGGAGCTCCTGAACCAGGCGATGGCGGCCGGCTACTTCGCCGTCCCTCGGGGGATCACGCTGACCGCGCTGGCCCGCAAGCTGCAGCGCAGCAAGTCCAGCATCTCCGAGGCGCTCGCCCTCATCGAGCAGAAGCTGTTCGAGACGGCGCTGCGACCGCCGACGGCACCGGTCTAGCCTGACGGCGGCCGCCCCTCGGAGGCCGTCCCGGGGCGAGGGCCGCCCGAACCCGTTCGGTGGGCCGAAGGCGTTCGGGGACGGCTCATACCTAGACGGGCCGTCCGCGGGGCCACTGCGCCATGGAGCACGAGAGGCTCGCCGTGAGCCGGCCGGTCTCCGGACCGGCCGAGCCGTCGGCCCCCGGCAGGATCCCGGGCCGGCCGCCCGCCGTGGCTCCGGGACCGGACCGACGGGGTCGGAGCCCGGGTTCTCCCTCGGAGCGGGGACCCGGGCGGCCCGGCTCGACGTTCCTGTACGGCTCCTCCCGGGAGCTCGTCAACGTCTTGCTGTTCGCGGCCGCCCGGGAGGGGAACCGTACGGTCCATTGGCTCGACATCCGGACCTCCCGCGAGCCGACGCCGGCGCTCGACCCGACCGCGCTCGGCTGGATCGACGAGGACCACCTGTGGACGGTGGACCCCGCCGAGGCGCTCGCCCCCGCCCCCGACCGCGCCGGCGCGGCGCTGTTCGAGGTGGTCCGCAAGGACGAGCCGCCGGAGACCCTCGCCCGGCTCACCGACTTCCTGCGCCTGCCCGCCCGGATCCAGCGGATCCTCGCCGAGCCTCCGACGGAAGGCGCCCCCCGCGCCATCGCGGTCGCCAACGCCGACCGGGCCCGGGGCGCCTTCCCGGCAGCCACCCTCCCTCCGATCCTCGACGCGGTCGCCGGCGCCGGCTACGCGCTCCTCGTCGGGTTCGACGGGCCCCCGCCCGGGGGACGGCACCTCTTCGACACGGTCGTGCGGGTGGACGGGGCCAGCGTGCGCCGCTGGACCGAGGCCACGCTCGTGGTGGAGCGCGGTCGCCCGTGGCCCGGGACGCCCGGCGGGACCCGACGTCCGCTGCCCGAACTGCCGTTCGCCGCCGAGGCGCTTCGGCGCGCGACGGACGCGCTCTAGTCCGCGTCCGGCGTGGGCGGCGGGCTGTACGGGACCAGCCGGCCGTACACGGCGATCGACCGGTCGGTCCTCGCGTTGTCGATCGACGACTGGATCTCGGCGCAGACGTTCGGCTCGCCGGTGTAGATCGCGACCTCGTTGACCATCACCGCGAACGCCGGGTCGGCCACGCTCGGGGCGGCGACCACCTCGAGGGAGGTGACGCTCTCGAGATCGACCTCCCACTCGAGGTTCCGGTGGAGCGGATGCGGATGGCTGAGGATGAGGCACCGTTGGTTCGTCAGCAGCAACCGGCCCTTCGGCGCCGGCCAGTGGCGCAGGACCGTCTCGTTCGATCGTAGCTCGTCGACCGGCAGACCGAACGACGGGCCGTTCGGGGGCGCTCCGGCCATGCGCGCCCGAGGCCGGCGAGGTTCTTCAAGATTCGGCGG
>JASHRJ010000011.1 GCA_030037395.1 Thermoplasmata archaeon | reverse complement strand
CGCGTCGCTCGGCAGCTCGCGCAGCGCGCCCGCGGCGATCCCGCGGGCCGACCGGCGCCCCGGACGACGGACCCGCCGCGCAGTGGTGATCGCCGCCGTTCGAAGGCGCGCGGTGCGCTTGCCGACCTCGCGCGGCGCCCGGTAGACCGCCTTCCGCCCGTACGGCCGGTCGTCGTGGGCGGCGCGCTCGACGTCGGAGAGCACCGCCAGAAATCGGCGGTCGCGGGCGGCGCGGTCGTGCCCCGCGAGCTTCGCCTCCACGGCGAACCCGGCGCGGCGCACGTTCGGCTCCGGTCGCCGGACCCAGGAGAACGCCTTCGCCCACCCGGGGACGTCCGCGCGACGAGGTCCTGGCAGAACCCGTCGCAGACCGCCCCGGGGTCGAGGTCTCGGACCCACCGGTCGAGCTGCGAGGGGGCGGCGCGGGCCGGCGCCTCCGCCCGGCACGCGAGCCGGCGGCCTCGAAGCCCCTCGACGCCCACAGAGCACCCGCGAGCGGTAGTCCTGACCCAGGTCCCGGGCGCGGGACGTCCCGTTCGCCACCTCGTTCGCCCCGACGGGGACCGATCGTCGCACCGTGCCGGAACGGCGATACGCCTTTAGCCTGGGGGGCCCGGCGGGGAGCCGCATGGGCGCCGCATCGCTCGGTTCGCTCGCCCCGACCTTCGTGGTCCTCGCGCTGATCGTCCTCGTCATGGCGCGCCGGACCTATGCGGTGGCCCGGGGGACCCGCTACTCCGCCGGGAGGCTGTTCGGGTACGCGGCGTTCTCGGCCGCCGTCTTCGGGCTGTTCGCGGCGTCCACGCTGTTCGTCGCCGTCGGGGCGTGGGGAACGACCGCCGATCTCCTGCTCGCGCCGTACGCCGGGGTCGTCGCGGCGGCGGCGGTGGTCGCCGAGCCGCGCGTGCGGCGGCTCGTCCGCTTCGAGCCGCGGGAGGGGGGTTCGCTGTACTACCGCCTGCCGTTCGTCGTCCCGATGATCAGCTTCGGGCTGTTCGTCGCCCGGCTCGCCGTCGAGCTCCTCCTCCTCGGCCCTGCGGTCTTCGCCTCCGCGACGCTTCCGGGCTCCCTCCCGACCGCCTCGCTGGCCGTCCTGGTCGCCTTCGACCTCGCCTAC
Organism: Thermoplasmata archaeon; assembly: GCA_030037395.1. Lineage (GTDB taxonomy): Archaea > Thermoplasmatota > Thermoplasmata > Lutacidiplasmatales > UBA184 > Lutacidiplasma. Next base: position 4,223 of record JASHRJ010000011.1, on the reverse strand, counting down.
GGGGTCAGCGTCGGCCTGCTGTGGGGTCGGGCGACCGGCGTCTACCGGGCCTACGGCGCGCGCCCCCCGCCCGCCGCGGCGTCCCCGCCGCTGGCGTGACCCGCCGCGGAAGGCAATCTTGATGCGGGGGCCGGAGGCTCCCCTCGCGGTGACGGTCCCGACCCCGCTCGCGTCGACGTACCCTCCCCCGCCGCGGCCCCGCGGTCGCCTGCGGGGCGTCTTCGTAGCGATCTCGGCGGCCGTGCTCGCGGTGGGGATCCTCCTGCTCGCGATCTCCCTCGACCCGGGGGCGTTCGGCCTCTCGAGCGTCTATCGCTTCCCGTTCGCCGGGGGATTCCTCGGGGTCTTCCTGGTCCTGTGGGGGTCGCTCCTCCTCGTGCGCGTGGCGCTGTGGACCGGCCGACGGGGCCGGTTCGGCCCGGGCGGTCCCGGGGGTCGCCGGTTCGACCCGGCGATCCTCGAGGCGCGCCGCCGGTATGCGCACGGCGAGATCAGCCGGGAGCAGTTCCAGCAGATCGTCCAGGACCTTCGCCGTCCCCCCGGGCCTCCGCCGTAGGCCGCCGGCCGGGCCCCCGCGAGCCCCGGCGGCGGCGCTCCCGTCAAACGATATGACCGCGAGCGCGGTGGGCGCCCGCGTCGCGCAGCCCCGCGCTCCGGGGCACCGCGCGCCGTTCGGATGGCCTCGACCCCGGCTCCCTCGGCAGCCTCGGGCCCGCGGAGGAATCGGCACCTTCGCCGCGGCCTCCCGGGGACCCCCGTACGGTACGTCGACCGGGCGCGCCTCTGGTCGAGCGTGTCGCTGCTCGCGGTGGCCGCGCTCCTGCTCCTGGGACTCCAGGGCTCCTGGTGGCAGGTCGGATTCAGCGCGTACTCCCCCGAGACGAACCAGCAGGTCCAGTTCGTCACCGTCGAGTTCCACGCCGGCGGCTCGGCGACCTGCGCCAACTCCGCCTGGCAGGCCAACGTGACGCCGCCGTGCGCCAACGTCTCCGCCCGCGTCGGCGGCGCCGTCGGCGGGTTCTACGCCGCGGTCGACGTGGCGCTCGCGGCGCTGGCGGCGCTCGCCGGCACCGCCTGGGTCCTCGCGACGCTCGGCAACGTCGGGGTCCGCTGGAGCCGCCGGCAGCTGCAGCTCGAGATCGCCCTCGCCTTCGCCGTGACGCTCGCCGTCGCGGCGGTCCTGCTCGGCTCGGTCGCGCTCGGTCCCGGGCCCCAGGCGGCGCAGTACTGCCTCGCGCTCTCGGGGAACAGCACGAGCTGCCCGTCGTTCTTCGGCGGCGCGACCGCCGGCATCCCCCCCGGCGCGTGCCAGCTCTGCGACAACAGCCTCGGCTGGGGGCCGGGGCTCTCGTTCTACGAGGCGCTCGGCGCGCTGGTCCTGGGCGCGGTCACCGCCGGGTGCCTGGTCGCCGGCCGACGCGGGCCGTACACCGCGGAGGAGGTCTCCGCGTGGGCGGAGCGGTTCCGCGACATCCCGGTCACCCCGCCGGCGGTGACGAGCGGCCCGGGGGCGGCGGCCGCCTCCGGCCCGACGCCGCCGAGCCGTCCGCCGCCGTCGGCGATCGACCTTCGGTTCAAGGTCGCCCAGAGCGACTGGACCTGCGCGAGCTGCGGCCACCGAAACTCGCGGTGGGCGGTGCAGTGCGGCACCTGCCACGGCGATCGCCCGCCGGCGTAGGCCGAACTCCTCCCGGCGCCCGCGCGCCGAGAGACCGGAAAAGGGACGCGGACCCGGGGAGTTGAGGTGGGCAGGCCCGAACCCGCGTCGTATCTCTCAGCGTCGGGCGGGTTCTTAACGTCCCCTCCCGACCCGCAACTCCGCCATGTTAAAGTCTGGGCCGGGGTGCGCGAGGCCGTGCGGCGCGCGCCGGAGGTCCGTCTGCTGCGCGGGGAGCGCGCCCGCCTCACCGCCATGGCCGCCTCCGCGGCGACCCCGCCGCGCCTCGCCCGGCGGGCTCGGATGGTGCTCCGGGCCGGCGCGGGGGCGACCGACCGCGCGATCGCGGCGGAGCTCGGGACCGACCCCGGGACCGTCGCGAAGTGGCGCCGGCGCTTCCTGCGGCAGCGACTGCCAGGGATCGAGCGGGAGGCGCCTCGACCCGGGCGGCCCCCGACGATCCCGGAGTCGAAGATCCAGGTGATCCTGCGGAGCACCCTCGGCCGGCGGCCCGCGCACGGCGGCTTCTGGTCGGCGCGCACCCTCGCCCGGGAGGTCGGCGTCAGCAAGACGACGGTCCAGCGCGTGTGGCGGGCGCACCAGATCGAGCCCCGCCGCGCGGCGGAGACGTTCCGTCCGCGCGCGACGGAGGGGTTCGTCGACAAGATCACCGATTTTGTGGGCCTCTACCTCGACCCCCCCGAACGGGCGATGGTCTTCTCGGTCGACCCGAAGGGGAGGGCCTCGGGCCTCGCTCCGCGGGAGCGTCGGGCGGTCGCGGCCTACGCCGAGCGGCGCCGGGGCCTCGAGTTCCGGGCGTTCCTGCAGGCGGTCGACCGCGAGACCCCGAAGGGGTTCGACCTGCACCTGCTGGTCGACAGCCGGCTCGCCCCATCCGACCCGATCGTCCGGCGGTGGCTGGTGCGGCATCCCCGCTTCTTCCTGCACTACGTCCCGAGCGGCTCCGGCGGGCCGAACGTCATCGAGCGGTGGTTCGGCCAGTTCACCCGGACGCGCCCGGGCGGCCCCGCGTACCCGAGCGCCGCCCGGCTGCGCCAGGCGGTCCGGGACCACCTCGCAACGCCGGGCGCGAGCGGGCGGCCGTTCGTCTGGACCGCGACCGCCGAGGAGATCCGGGACCGGTTCGGCCGGACCGCCTCCGAGGCCCGGGCCGCCGTCCCCGGGCGCCCGCCGAGCCCGGAGCGGCGGCGGCCGCCGGATCGGCCCGGCTGACCCGCGCGGCAGTCCGCCTCGCCGTCAGCGGCGGTGCTGGACCGCGTAGCCCGCGGCCCCGAAAACGATCCCGCCCGCGAGGATCGCGCCCGCGAAGTAGATCGCCGACGGGAGGACCTCGGAGAGCGCGAGCAGGCCAAACTGCTGGAGCAGGAGCACCGTCACGAGCCCTAGGACCGCGCCGGACCCTCCGGTGGTCGTCGCGACGCTCGTGAGCCGGCGCAGCCGGCGGGAGCGGAGCGCGGTCGCGATCCAGTAGATCTCGGCGGCCCCGAGGATGAGCGCGAAGCCGACGATCGCGGAGAGGACCACGTACGGCGCCTTCGCGTCGACGTAGAACGCCTCGGTCCAGAGGACGGAGCCGCCGGCGTCGAGGAGGTGGGCGTCGAGCTCGTAGACGCCGACCGTGAGGCTGGTGAGGCTCCCGAACGACCAGTTGAGCGCCGCCGACGGGCTCGGCGGGCTCGTCGGGAGCCCCTCGCTCGACAGCGCGACCCCGAGGTACAGCAGGACCAGCTGCACCGTGGCGACCGCCGGGGCTCCGCCGCTCGACGAGAACGTGAAGTTGACCGTCGCTTGCTGGCCCGGGCCGAGCGAGAACGCCGACGTCGGCGTCGAAGCCTGCGAGACCGGGGTCCCGTCCCACGTCACCGTGGCGGTCACGCTCCCCGCGTCCGGGGCTCCCGGCGGGCCCGCGGGACCGACCCGAGTCGCGGTCGCGGCGGCCCGCGCCGGGGCCGGGAGCGCCCCGACCATGGCGAGCGCGACGGCGAGGCCTACGGTGGCGCCGAGGCGGGCGAGGTTCTGGCGCATCGGCGCGTGCGTGAGGTGGCGGACTACGTTATCCTGCCGACGGAACGGCACGGGCCGGGGTCGGCGTCCGCGTCAGGGCGGAGGAGCCGCACCCGGGTCGGGCGCTGCCCCGGGACCGTCGTTCGGCTCGGGCGCAGGGTCGGTCGGCGTCGCCGGCGAAGGCTCGGGGGCCAGCGGAGCCTCGGGGGACGTAGGGGTCTCGGGGGACGGAGGGGTCTCGGGGGACGGAGGGGTCTCGGGGGACGGAGGGGTCTCGGGAGGCGGAGGGGTCCCAGGGGGCGGAGGGGTCTCGGAGGGCGGAGCGGCCTCGGGGGGCGGAGCCACCTCGAGCGCGGCGACCAGCCGGTCGAGGTCCGAGCCCGCCAGGAGCCCCGGCGTGAGGTGCAGCCACGCGCGCGCCTCGTGCTCGCGGCAAGCACGGTCGAGCTCCTGGAGCAAGGCGACGACCCGGTCGGTCCCGTGGATCCGCGTGAGATACTCCACCCCCTCGAGGAACAGCGCGGAGACCCCGCGCGAGGCG
>JASHRJ010000091.1 GCA_030037395.1 Thermoplasmata archaeon | reverse complement strand
CGGGAGAGCCGGACCCCGTCGATGATGCTGCCGTGGTTCAGCTCGTCGCTGACCACGAGGTCCCCCTCGCCGACGAGCTGCGGGATCAGCCCCGCGTTCGCCGCAAAGCCGGTCTGGTAGACGAGCGACGCCGGCGCGTGCTTGAACGCGGCGAGGCGGCGCTCGAGCTCCACGTGCAGGTCCATCGTCCCGGCGATCGGACGGACCGAGCCGGAGCCGACGCCGTGGGTCCGGGCCGCCTCGATCGCCGCGGCCTTCAGCCGGGGGTGGTTGGAGAGCCCGAGGTAGTTGTTCGAGCAGAGCATGATCACCCGGCGGCCGTCGACGACGCACGACGGCTCGCTCGGGCCGGCGAGGACCCGGAGGCGCCAGTCGAGGTCCTGGTCGACGAGCTGCCGGACCTCCTCGCCGAGGAACGCGGTCGGGGAGCGCGGGGCGGTCACCAGCGGGCCTCGAGCGACACCTTCGCCGCCCGGTGGGAGGCGATCAGCTCCATCGCGCGGCCGACCTCGGGGATCGGGACCCGGTGGGTGATGATCGCGCGGACCTTCTCGCGGAACGCCGGCCGCGCGAGCAGGCTCTTCACCTGGTACCACGTCGCGAACATCCGACGGCCGAAGATCCCCTGGACCCGGGCCGCGCGGAAGACGATCGCGTTGTCGACGTCGATCGTCGCCGGGCGATCGAACAGCCCGAGCAGGGAGACCCGACCGCCGGGGGTCAGCGCGTCGAAGACGAGGGCGAGCGAGGACGGGTGACCGCTCATCTCGAGGGCGACGTCGACCCCGCCGCCGGCCGCCGCGCGGACCCGCTCGGCAAGCGGGCCGTCCGGGGCGGTCGGATCGAGGACGGCGTCGACCCCCATCTTTTGCGCGAGCTCGGCCCGGAGCGGGTTCACCTCGGTGGCGACGACGGTCTCCGCCCCGAACGCCTTCGCCGCGGCGATCGCGAGCAGGCCGATCGGGCCGCACCCCGTGACGAGGACCCGCCGGCCGGCCACGTCCTCGACGGTGTCCTCGGGAAGCAGGGCGTGGACCGCGTTGCCGAGCGGCTCCTGGATCGACGCGATCTCCGGCGCCAGGCCGGGGTCGTTCTTCCAGGCGTTCATCTCGGGCAGCACCGCGAGCTCGGCGAACACCCCGTCCCGGTCGACCCCGAACACCTCGACGTGCTCGCAGATGTGCATGCGGCCGGTTCGGCACTGGTAGCAGGTCCCGTCGACGATGTGCGTCTCCGCCGAGACGTGGTCGCCGACGGCGAGGCTGCGCACGGCGCGCCCGACCTGGACGACCTCGCCGCTCAGCTCGTGGCCGAGGACGAGCGGGACCCGGTGGACGCGGCTCTGGGCCCAGTCGTTCCACTCCCAGAGATGTACGTCCGTCCCGCAGACCGAGGAGGCCCGGACGCGGACGAGCACCTCGGTCTCTCCCGGGACCGGATCCGGGACCTGCCGCAGCTCGCCGCCGGGTCCCCGGTGCGTCTTGACGATCGCCTGCACGCCGCGGCGGTCGAGCCGGACCACGGCCATAACGGTTGGCCGGTCCGGCGCGCGTCGCGGCCGCGCCGGTTACCCCGACCCCATCGCGCCCGTAAATAGGGGCGCGCGATGGCTCCGGTGTCGATGGCCTCGAACGGAGGGCCACGGGGACGCGAGCCGTCGTCGGCGGCCCCGACGAAGCTCTGGACGGTCGACGAGGCGAACGCCCGGCTCCCCGCGCTGCGCGAGCTCCTGCCCCGCGTGAGGGCCTGGGCGTCGCGGCTCGCGGAGGTGCACGCCGAGCTCGCCCGGCTCGCCCGGTTCTGGGGGGACGAACTCGGCGCCCGGGATCACCCGGACCACGACCTCAAGGATCGTCTCGAGGCGGAGTGGCGCAACCTCACCCGCCGGCTGGACGAGTCGATCGGCGCCCTCCGCGCCGAAGGGATCGAGGTGAAGCAGTTCGAGACCGGCCTCGTCGACTTCTACGCGCTGGTCGACGACGAGATCGTCCTGCTCTGCTGGCGGAGCGACGAGGCGGAGATCGCCTTCTACCACACGCTCGACGGCGGGTACGCGGGCCGCCGCCCGCTCCCCGGACGACCCCGGTCCGTCTCGACCGGCGCCCGCGGAGCCGGTTAGCCGGACGGCCGTCCGTTCCCGCGGAGCGCGAGCTCGGCGGTCGCCAGCACGAGCGCGAACGCCCCGGCCGCCCCCGCGCCTCCCGCGAACGCGGTCACGAGAGGGAACGGCCCGCCGAGCCCGAGCAGGAGAACGACCGCCGGCGCGGCGAGCGCCGCGCTGCTCCCGATCACGCCGAGCACCCGGCCCTCCGGCCGGAGGACCGCGACCGAAGCGGCGGCGGCAAGGAACGCGGCGCCCCCGAGCAGCACCGCCCCGCCGCCGACGTAGGCGAGCAGGCTCTCGAGGTCGGGGAACGGCGCGAGCGCCACCGAGCTCGAGTTGTTCGAGGCCGCCGGGCCGAGGGTCACGTTGAGGCCGGAGAGCGGCGCCGAGTACGCGCGCGAGGCGAACGTCCAGAGGACCCCCGGCGCGTAGCCGAACGCGGTCACGTTGAGCTCGATCCCGCCGTTCGGCACCCCGGCGAACCGGAACGCCCCGTCGGTGCCGGTGAGCTCGGCGGCGAACGAACGGTTGCCGTCCGAGTACAGGGTCACCGTCGCCCCGCGAAGCGGGTGGTAGAAGCCGCCGACCTCCGAGTAGACCGTGCCCGAGACGACGTACGTCGCCGGCTGCGCGGCGAGCCAGCCGTCGAACGCGAGCGCCCCCGCCGACGCGGCGCACACGAGCGCCGCGAGTACGAGGGCCCCGGCGGCGATCCCCGACGGGCGCCATCGGGGGCGCCGCGGGACCGGCAGCGCGGGATAAAGCCCGGGAACGACCTCCCAGGAGTACAGCGGAGGGAGGTCCCGCGGCACGACCACCGGGACCGGCGCACGACAATGCGGGCAGGGGAACCACTGGGTCGGAGGGCTGGGGGCCAGGACGGCGCGCAGCTCCCCGCCGCACGTCGGGCAGCGCATCGCGACCGCCGGCGCGCCCATCGGCGCGGGAGCACGGCCCCCGAGGTCTTAGCGTTGCGGCGCGCCCTCGGCAAGAGCCATCCCCGCGTGGCCGCGGTCGACGACGGAGCGTTCGGTCGCCGCGACCGGCTCGCTCCCATCGCCGCGGTCGTGGTCTCCGCGCCCGAGCGCCTGGAGGCGGTGCGCGTCGGGCACGTGACGGTCGACGGCACGGACGGCACCGCCCGCGTGGTGGCGCTCCTGCGCTCGCTCGCCGGTCGGGAGGGGATCCGCGCGGTCCTGCTCGACGGCGCCGTGCTCGGCGGCTTCAACGTCCTCGACCTCGACGCGATCCGGCGCGCCGCGGGCGTGCCGGTCGTCGCGGTCACGCGCCGGCCGCCGGACTTCGCGCGGATCCGCGCGGCGCTCGCCAAGTGGTTCCCGCGGTCGGCGGCCCGCCGCTACGCCCTGCTCCGACGGCACCGCCTGGCCCGGGTCGCTACGGGCGGCGAGCCGATCTGGGCCGCGGC
>JASHRJ010000090.1 GCA_030037395.1 Thermoplasmata archaeon | reverse complement strand
GCGCCCGTCGGCGGCGTCCTCCCGGAGGAGGCTCTCGAGCTCGCGCCGCTCGGCGTTCGCGCGGGCCGCGATCGCCTCCTGGGCCTCCCGCAAGCCGCGCGCCTCCGCCGCCGAGGCGGTCCGACCGTGGACCTCCGCGGCGAGCCCGCCTCGCTCCGCCCGCAACCGGTCCGCCTCGGCGGTCGCCTCGGCGAACTCCGTGTCCCAGTGGCCGAGCCGCGCAGCCTCCTCGCGACGGTGCTTTGCCGTCGTACGGAGGTCCGAGGAGAGGAGCTGGGCGTTCTCGGCCGCCGTGCGGAACCGTTCGACCCCGAGCGCCTTGCGGACCGTCTCGAGGCGCTCCTCGGGCTCCGCGGCGAGGATCTCGCGCATCCGCTCCTGCGGGACGTAGATCGCCCAGCGCCAGAGGTCGGAGTGCGCGCGGGGGTTCGGGTTGTCCGGGAACCCGAGGACCTCGATCACCCGCTGGCGGATCTCGGTCGCCGAGTAGGCGGTCGGTCGGCCGTTCTCGGCGAACGTCAGCCGCTCGGGCTCGTACGCCGCCCGGCCCCGGCGGTGGACCTTGCGGAACCGGCGGCGGACGGTGACGGTCCGTGCATCGTCCCCCAGCGTGACCGCGACCTCCGCGTGCTGGGTCCCGTGCCGGACGAGGAACGCGGCGTCGACCTCGGCGACGCCGAACAGGGCCATCTCCACGGCGTACAGCAGGCTCGACTTGCCCGCGCCGACGTCGCCGACGACCAGCGTCGTGCCGGGTCCGACCTCGAGGGTGCCTTGCTCGAAGCTGCGGATGTTTGTGACCTCGAGCCGGCGGAGCTGCACGGCCGGAGCTCCGTCAGTCGGCGCCCGGAGCGCTGACCCCGAGGAGCCGACGGCCGGCGGCGAGCCGTGCCGCCTCGTAGTCGGCGCGCGACTCCCCCTCGGCCTTGGCGACCCCGAGCTCCCGCACGAGCTCCCGGACGACCCGCTCGCCGTCGGGGCCGTCGAGCCACGGGTGGGACGGACGGCTCTGGTCGAGCAGCCCGAGGATCCCTCGGCCCTCGACGTCCGCCTCGTCGCCCGGCGGGCGGGCCTCGGCGCCGGCGGCGAGGAGGTCCCGCGTCTCCCACAGGACCGAGGAGGCCGTCCCGGCGGCCGCGCGGGCGATCCCGGCGAGGTCGAGCTCCGCGGCCGTGCCGCTCGTCAGCTCGCCGCGCAGCCGGGGGAACAGGAGCGCTCCGGGGGCGCTCGCCGCCTCGAGGCTCCGTGCGATCACCTCCCGGGCCTCGGAGGACCCCTGGCCCTCGAGGTCGATCTCCACCAGGCGGACCGCGCCCGCGGGCGCGGTGTCGACCATCTCCACCGACGGCCGGTCGTCGAGGACGGTCACGATCGCGAGGCCTTGGTGGGTGCGGCCCTCGGCCGCGTTCTCCAGGTCGGTGCGGCTGGTGCCGAACACCGCCCCCGGGTTGACGAGCGCCCCGCCGCCCGGGCCCTCCCCCTCATAGGTATAGTGGATGTGGCCGCCCGCGTAGTACTGGCAGCCCTCGGGCAGGTCCTCCCGCCGGATCCCGCGGATGTGCTCGCGGAGGTGCGGCGGGAGGTACTCCTCGACCGCCGCGTGGAACTGGAAGATCTTGAACCCGGGCTCCTCCCGGAACGCTTCCGAGTCCACCGCCCGGAAGTACTCTCGATCCAGGCCGTGCGATCGGCCGCTGATCCCCGCGATGCGCGCGCCGGTCGGCCCGTCGACCAGGAACGGCAGGGTCCAGCGCGTTCCCTCGCTGCGGACCGCCTCGGGGGCGACCTTGACGAACACCCCGGCGGCGGCGAGGACGTCGAGCCAGCTCGTCCGGTGGGCGACGTAGTCGTGGGAGCCGTAGATCACGTAGATGCGCCGGCCGGAGTCGACCAGCCGCTTCAGCGCGGAGGCGATCGGGGCTACCTCCGCCGGATCCGGCACGGGCGTGTGGAACAGGTCCCCCGAGATCAGCAGGAACTCGCACCCGCGCTCCTCCGTGACCTCGAGGGCCCGGAGGACGCTCGCCCGGAGCGCCGCCCGGAACGGGGCGGCGCGCGGCCAGGCGCCGACGTGCGCGTCGGCGAGGTGCGCGAACGACCAGCGGCTCACGGGTCCCCCGGGCCTACGACGAACTTCGGGAGGTTCGCTCCCCCCGCGGGACCGGCCCCGGCTCGGCGAGCCGGCGCGCCATCGCCGCGAGGAGACCGGCGCCCGCGCCCATCGTCAGGAGGCCGAGCAGAAGGAAGTCGTCCGATCCCGAGGCGGCGGGGGCCGCCGTCGGCAGCTCGCGGAGGGGCGGCCGGCTCGGAGGCGGGACCGCCCGGCTCGCGGCCATCAGCGCGCGGCGGGCCGTCTCGCTCGCTCGCAGCATCCCTTGCTGGACGCCGAACAGCTCCGTCGCCTCCTCCATCGTGATCTGTCGGCTGCGCAGGCGGCCGACCAGGTAGCTGTACCGTGCCTGGCGCTGGGCGTCGGCCGGGCCGGCGCCCGGGGTCGCGGACATCGTGTCGTCCGGACTGTCGGGCGGCGTCGCGGCCATCGAGGGGCCCACCGCACGGCCGCACTTGAAGGGTCGGGCCCGCGGGGGCCGGGGTGGGCTCATCCGTTATAGGGGGCTGTCGTCCTCCGCCCGCGTCAATGGCGAACTCCGAGCCCGGCGCCGGAACCAAGGGGGAGGACGATCGCGACCGGCACCTCCACATCCGACTGACGGACGACCGCAGCTCGATCTTCGACTTCATCACGGAGTACCTCCACGCCGCCGGGAAGACCGCGGACTGGTACTGGCGCACCGCCGGCCGCCTCGAGGGGAACGAGGGCGAGAACCTCGAAGAGCTGCTCTCCAGTGCCTTCGAGGCGGGGGCGTTCATTGCGCACGAGCACCCGGAGGACCTCGATTTCGGCTGGGTCACCGAGGAGGAGTGCGAGAAGGAGCGCAAGCGCGAGGAACGCGGCGAGCAACGCGAAGCGGCCCGCAAGGACCGCTCCAGCCTTCCCCACTACGCGTAGCGGGCCGTCCGAGCTCCCCGGGCCGCCCGGCTCGGGCGCCTAGAAGGGGATGACCGAGTGCGCCACGATCAGCGCCACGAAGAGGATCGAGATCGTGTTCACGACCTTGATCAGCGGATTGATCGCCGGGCCGGCGGTGTCCTTCGTGGCGTCGCCGACCGTGTCGCCGACGACCGCCGCCTTGTGCGCGTCCGAGTGCTTGCCGCCGTAGTGGCCGCTCTCGACGTACTTCTTCGCGTTGTCCCAGGCCCCGCCGCCGACGGTCATCATGATCGCGAGCGGGAAGCCGGCGAGGATGACGCCGAGGAGCAGGCCCCCCAGGGCCAGGGGCCCGAGGACGAAGCCCACCGCGAGGGGCGTGGCGACGGCGATGATCGCCGGGACCGCAAGCTGCCGGAGCGCGGTCACGGTGACGAGGTCGACGCACCGGCCGTACTCGGGCTTGCCGGACCCCTCGAGGATCCCGGCGATCTCCTTGAACTGGCGACGGACCTCGAAGACCACCGACTGCGCGGCGACGCCGACCGCGTTCATCAGGAACGACGTGAAGAAGAACGGCAGGATCCCGCCGATGATGAGGCCGGCCACCACCAGCGGGCTGTCCACCGTCAGGTTGGAGGTGAAGCTCGTGCCCGAGGTGCTGAGCCAGGGCACCCCCGCGTCCTTCGCCGCCGCGAACGTGTAGGCCGCGAACAGCGCGAGCGCGGCGAGGACCGCCGAGCCGACGGCGTACCCCTTCGTCACCGCCTTGGTCGTGTTGCCCACGGCGTCCAGCGGGTCGGTGACGTTCCGGGCCTGCTCGGGGAGGTTCGCCATCTCGGCGATCCCCCCCGCGTTGTCGGTGATCGGGCCGAACGCGTCGATCGAGATGATCATCCCCGTGACGGCCAGCATGCTGGCGGCGGCGAGGCCGATCCCGTAGAGGCCAAGGAAGTCGTTCGGGTAGACCCACCAGCCCTGCCAGCCGACGGCCAGGTAGCTCCCCAGGATCGCGGCGACGATCACGATCCCCGAGACGAACACCGACTCGAGCCCGACCGACAGGCCGCTGATCACCGTCGGGCCGGCGCCGGCCTGCGCCGCGTCGGCGATGCGGTGCACCGGCGCGTACTTCGAGCTCGTGTAGTAGTCCGTCAGCAGCACGATGAAGATCATCACGAGGAGCCCGGCGACCGTCGCGACGAAGACGCCGAGGTTGCCGTTCATCAGGTAGTGGTCGAGCACGTAGAGCCCGACGACGCCAACGACGGTGGTCGCGGCGAGCCCCTGGTAGAGGGCGCCCATGATCGTCCCGCCGGGGCGCATCCGCACGAACGCGGTGCCGACCAGGGTGGCGACGATCGCCCAGGCGCAGATCAGCAGCGGGTACAGGACCGCGTTCGGGAACCGGCCGAGGAAGTTCGCTACGTAGTCGTTCTGGACGATGAGGTAGGCGAGGAGCATCGCGCCGACGGCCGTCACGACGTACGTCTCGAACAGGTCCGCCGCCATCCCCGCGCAGTCGCCGACGTTGTCGCCGACGTTGTCGGCGATCACCCCCGGGTTCCGCGGGTCGTCCTCGGGGATCCCGGCCTCGACCTTCCCGACCAGGTCGGCCCCCACATCCGCTCCCTTGGTGTAGATCCCGCCGCCGACCCGGGCGAACAGGCTCATGAGGGACGCCCCGAAGAGCAGGCCGACCATCTCCAGCACGTTGTGGCCGAAGGCGACGTAGAAGACGATCAGCTCGAGGAGCGCGAGGCCCGCCACCGAGAGACCGGTGACGCTGCCGCCGCGGAACGCGTAGGCCATCGTCGCCCCGAGGTCGCCGCCGCGCGCCTTCGCGGCGGTCCGCACGTTGGCCCGGACGCTGACGAACATCCCGACCGCGCCGGCAAGGGCGCTGCCGGCCGCCCCGAACAGGAAGCCGACCGCGAGGCGGGGGCCGTCGCCCGAGATACCGAACGCCACCGCGATCACCGCCGCGAGGACGACCGCCACCGAGAACACCACGCTGTACTCGCGGCGGAGGAAGGCGACGGCGCCCTCGCGGATCGCGGAGGCGATCGCGCGCATCCGCTCGTCCCCCTCGTCCTCCCGGACGACCAGCGCGGTCTGCACCCCCGCGTACGCGAGGGCGAGGAGGGAGCTGAGGACGATCAGAATCTCCAGCGGGCCGGTGGAAAGTCCCATCGACAAACCCCGGAACGGCGCGCTTCACGGGGGTCGCTTAATAACCTTTACCCGGCGCGCACCCTCGAGACGGCGGTTCCGCTCGAGCCTACGGTCTCTTTAAGGCGAGCCGGGCGACGTCTACCGCGTGGCGGCGGTCGACTACGGGGAGCTCCGGGACTCCGGCACGCGCCGGCTCCGGGTCTCCTGCAAGCTGTGCGCGGCGCCGCTCGAGATCGCTCGGCTCCGCGAGCACCTGCGCACCGCCCATCGCCTCGACTCCACGGCGGTGGAGACGACGTACCTGGCCGCCCTGATGGATGTCCGGCGGAGCCGCCGAAGCCAGTTCTAGCGCGCCGGGGGCCACGCTACGGGTCGAACTCGCGGCGTCGGACCCGGTCGAGGACACGGGCGACGAACTCCGCCCGGGACATCGAGGTCGACTGCCGGGTCCCTCGGATCCGGACGGAGACCGAGCCGTCGGCCACCTCCTTGTCGCCGAGCACGACGACGTACGGCACCCGCTCGAGCTCCGCTTCGCGGATCCGCTTGGGGAGCGTCGCGTCGCTGCCTCCGACACCGGCCCGCAGGCCGGCGGCGGAGAGCTCTTCGGCGACCGCCCGGCTCGCCTCTGCGTGCCGGTCGGTCACCGGCAGGAGCCGCACCTGGACCGGGGCCAGCCACGGAGGCCACCGGCCGGCGACGTGCTCCGTCAGCACGCCGACGAACCGCTCCCAGGTCCCCAGGATCGTCCGGTGCACCACGGCCGGCGTGTGGAGGGCGCCGTCCGGTCCCTGGTACTGGAGGCCGAACCGCTTCGGCATCTGGTAGTCGAGCTGGATCGTTCCGGTCTGCCACGGCCGTCCCAGGCTGTCCTTGACGTGGATGTCGATCTTCGGCGCGTAGAACGCCCCCTCGCCGGCGGAGGCCCGGAACTCGGCCCCGGACTCGACGAGCAGGCTCCGCAGGGTCCCTTCCGCCTTCTCCCAGTCGGCCGCCTCCCCCAGCGACGAGGGGGGCCGGGTCGAGAGCTCGAACGAGTAGGCGAGCCGGAACGTCGCGCACGCCTGGCGGATCCACGCGAGGAGGACCCGGATCTCCGGGGCGATCTGCTCTTCCGTGACGAAGATGTGGGCGTCGTCCTGCACGAGCTCGCGGACCCGGAGGAGGCCGTGGAGGGTGCCGCTCGCCTCCAAGCGGTGGAGCGGCGCGAACTCGGCGAGCCGCAGCGGCAGCTCGCGGTAGCTGCGCGGCCGGGACCCGAAGATCAGCATCGCGCCCGGGCAGTTCATCGGCTTCCAGCCGAACTCCTGCCCCTCGATCTCGCTGACGAACATGTTCTCCCGGTAATGCTCCCAGTGGCCGCTCGTCTCGTAGACCGATCGGGCGTAGAGGAGCGGGGTCCGGATCTCCGAGTATCCCGCGCTGCGGAGATGCTCGGTAACGAACCGCTCCAGCTCCCGGACGATCACCATGCCGTTGGGCAGCCAGAACGGGAACCCCGGGACCGCCTCTTGGAACAGGAACAGCTCCTGGCGCTGGCCGATCGTACGGTGGTCGCGCGCCACCGCCTCCGCCCGGAGCTTGAGATACTGCTCGAGGAGCTCCCGCGTGGGGAAGCCGACGCCCCGGATTCGCTGGAGCGGCCGGCCCTGCGGGGCGGTCGTCTCGGCGGCGGAGAAGCCGAGGATGTGGACCCCCTCGAGCCAGCGTGTATCGGGGACGTGCGGGCCCCGGCAGAGGTCGGTGAAGCCGCCCGTGTCGTACACCGAGACGACCTCCCCGGCCGGGACCTCCGCGATGTACCGGAGCTTGTGCGGGTTGCGCGCGAACAGGCGCTCGGCCTCCTGCCGGGGGAGCTCGCGGCGGACGAACGCCTCGCGCGCCTTGACCGAGCGGGCCATCGCGGCCCGGACCGCGTCGAGATCGGGGGGCGTGAGGGGCCGGACGTCGAAGTCGTAGTAGAACCCGTCGTCGGTCGGCGGCCCGACGGTCGGGAGCGCGTCGGGGATCGTCTCCACGACGGCCTTGGCGACGAGGTGGGCCGAGGAGTGCTGAAGGATCTCCCAGCCTTTCCGGTCGGAGAACGTCAGCGGCGCGAGCGACCCGCTCGCCGCGGGCCGGAAGCCGAGGTCCACGGGCTGGCCTTCCCACAGGCCGGCGAGGAACTCCGCCGCCTTCGACGGGGCCCAGCGGGCGAGGACGGAGCCGACCGTATCCTCTGGACCGGGCGCGGCGGACGCCCCGTCCGGTAGGCGGATGCGGATCGGCGCGCCCGCCGCCATCGTTCCCGGACGGGGGACCGGCCCGAGAGGAAAACCCTAGCGGACCCGACCTCGAGGAACCCGTGCGGGCGGCGGGGGCGGGCCGTGACCTCGGGGCCTCGGAGCGTCGGGACGGAACCTCGCCGCGCGGCTCAGAGGACCGGGTAGGAGATGTTGCCCCAGACGTCGATCGTCCCGGTACCCACGATCTCGAGGAGATACGGGGGGTCCGTCGCCGTGTAGCTGAAGGGCCCGGTGAAGGCCCCGTCGTAGACGGTCTTGCCGTGCGAGTCGACGATGAGGAGGCCTTCCGGGCTACCGGTTACGACCCGCCAGCTGCCCGAGACGGAACTGTCCACAGGCGGCGTAAGGTTCGCCTCCGCCGTCGCGGTGGGGGACGCGTCGGCCGCTGAGACCCCCGACCGGGCGAGCTGGTCCATGAACGGATGCCGCAGCGGGATCGTGTAGAGGCAGAACAGCGCCACCAGGCCCACTACGAGGAGGGTGGCAACCACCGCCCAGGCCGGGATCCGCCTACGCTTCGTCGATGCCGTCCCCTCGAGAGGGCCGACCGCCCACCGGGTCCGAGGGGTGGTGGGCGCGCCGCAGCGGGCGCACCGGCCGCTCGCCGACGGTAGGGGACTGCCGCACTGCGAGCAAGGGACCGGGGCGCTCCCGGCGGAGAACGGGGAAGCGGCCGGCACGCCCCGGTACGTGTCCGACCGCGTAAAACCGCAGGGTACGGAGGCCGGTCTGCCGCGGCAGGACCGTTGCGGTGACCTTCGGGGGAAACGCACTCGGACGCGCCGCGAGGGGTTCCTACGCGGGGCCGGCCGTTCGATCCGAGTCCGAGGGCCTGCCGACCGCCGCGGTGCGGTTCGATGGCGCTCGCAGTGCTTCCGCCCCTACGCTTCCGCGAGCCCGGAGGCTCCGGATCAGGAGGGCCGGCCTCTGACGTGCGCTCAGCTCGCCCATCACTCATCACCGTTCAGCAGGTTCTAGTCTTCATCATCGCGCACGTCAGGGCGTCCGCTCGTAAGGGGAGGCGGGGCCGCCGCATCGCCCTCGGCGAGCAGGCGGTCGATGTGGAATATCCCGCCGCGCGCGCCGGACGGCGCGAGCCGGGCGCGGTCGGCCGCCGAGAACGAGCCGTCCACCCAGGTCGGGCCGCCGGCGGCAACCTCATGGACGAGGTTCCAGTCGGGGTCGATCCCCCGCGGTGAGACGACGAGGTGATCGAGGCCGACCTCCCGGACGGCCCGCGCCAGGGCGAGCGGGTCCGTCGTGCTCCAGTCGGAGGAGACGACGAGCCCTTCGGAGCCGGTCTCGATCTCGAAGACGAGCTCGCTCGAGAGCCGCCAAGCGCGCCGGACCTCGCGCGGCCCCGCGATCACGGCGCTCGAGAGGACCGCCCGGCGGGCCCCCGTGACGAGGATGTCGATCGCCTGGTCGGCGTTGCGCACCCCGCCGTCGATCCAGAGCGCCGCGTCGCGGGCGAGCTCCTGCAGGAGATCGAGCTGGGGCTCGGCGGCGCTGACGCCGTCCAGGTCGACGATGTAGAGAAGAGGGTACTCGCGGTTCAGGCGGTCGACCACATCGAACGGATCGTACGGGGTGCCGGAGGGGGTGAGCGCCCGGACCGGGCCGTCGGCGCCGGGCAGGCAGACCTCCCCCCGCCGCAACAGCACGCACGGGATCAGCGGGGGCGGGGCCGCGGCGGCCGAGGTCCCGCTCTGGGCCGGGGCGTTCCCCGCTCGAAGCGCCATGCCCGCGGGACCCGCGGGGAGGATTTCGACCTTTGCCCCGACACCCGCGCGCCTGCCGCCAGGGGCCCGCAGCCCTTTTCGGGCCCGGCGTCGGTCCGAGGGCGCCAGGAGGTGGTGGGCAGCTGACGGTGATCCGCGTCGGCAACGACCGGTCGCTGAGGAAAGTCCCCTCTCCGGGAGACGCGGGGTCGGGTGGGAGCCCGACGGGCGAGAGTCCGAGCTCCGGAGCAGAAACGACACAGCCCGGCGGCACGAGGATGGGGTCGCCCCGGAGGATCCGCCGGGATCTGGTGAAACGGCCGCCTCCCCGGGAGCAAGCTCCGAATGGCGGGATGAGGTGTCTCCCCGACCGCCGAGGAGAGCGCGCAGTCGAATGCTGCCACGAACCGAAAGGGGCTTACGGCCACGACCTGGCCGGCGCGTCAGGAAACTGGCGGGCCGCCGGCCCGGAGACTTTGGTTTCCGGGCCGGGAACCCTGGCCCCCTAGACTCGGGTTGTCACCCTAGGGCTCGGCGCTTCGGCGGGCAGACCGCAGCTCCGGTCGAGGGCGGGATCGGGTCCGGCGAGATTCGTGCGCTCGCACCCAAGCTCCGGTGAACGACGGCCCTCGAGGGACCCCCGCACCGTTGGCGCTCGGTAGAGGGAGCAGGCTCGCGCTCGTCCCGCGAAGGTCGACCCTGGGCTGGCGAGCCGGGACGCCACGGCCGCCGATCCGAGCCGGGTGCCTCTTGAAGCCGTACGAAAGCATACCCGCACGGGAGGCCATTCACCCGACCGTGTCGGACGTGCTGTCGAGGATGGGGCCGTTGGGCTCCCGCGGCGAGTCCCGAGGGTCCACCTACGTCGTCGTTGGGGTCGTCCTGGTCGGGCTAGGGCTGCTCCTCCTCGTCCTTTCGGGAGCGATCACTCAGCTCGCAACCGGCTTCGGTCGAGGGGTGGTGGTTCTGACGCTCTTCCTTTTCGTTCCGGGGGTCGCGTCGGTGTGCTGGGGGGTCTACCTGCGCGCCGGCCAACGGAACTCGGACTTCACCGCGCGGGAAGAGTAGGAGGCCCCCGCGCGCGCCGTGGCCTACGGATAGTGGATGCGCCCCCAAGAAGGAGAAGAACCACCCCCGACGACGACCCCGCGGCGTCGCGCGCGACCGCCGGTCGGCGGACGAATGCCGCCGGAGGAGACCGGTCGGCGAGCGCGCGTGGTCCGCTCGTCCTGCACCGAACCTTGAAGAGCCAGAGGGGACTGGCCCGCCCCGTGCCCCTGTACATGGACATTCACCGCAAGGTGAAGGGCGTGACCGCCGCCGCGGTCGCCGACGCGCACGCGAAGGACCTCAAGGTGCAGGGGAAGTACGGGGTCAACTATCGGAGCTACTGGGTCGACGAGGGGTCCGAGATGGTCTTCTGTCTGGTCGAGGCCCCGAACCCCGAGGCCGCGGCCCGCGTGCACAAGGAGGCCCACGGCCTGCTCGCGGACGAGACCCACGAGGTACACCAGGGCTGAGACGGCCCAGCGCCGTGCGGGGCACCCCCGCCAGCTCCCCGCCGTCTGCCCTCGCCCGCGGGGTGCGCCTTCGCGGATCGAGGTCGGGTCGCCGCTCCGCTCGGGCCCGGTGGCATCCACGTCGGGGCGGGCTCCGGTGCGAGAGCGAAGAATTAGGTACAACGCCCCGGCGCCGCCCGATACGTGAGCGCACCCCGCGGGGTACCGCTGGGAACACTGCGGAGTTCCCCTCCGCCGCGGCCGGACCGTCCTAAGCATCCAGGCGACCGGCCGCCGCGAGGACGTGCAGCGCGTCGGTCGTGACCCAATCGTTCCGAAGTCGGGGCGCCGCCCGTCCCCAGTCGACGTACTCACACCCGCTGCGATACTCGGGGGATACTCTGTAGTAGCACGCGTCCACCGGCCACCCGCCTCGGGCCAGCTCCCGGGACTCGAGCCATTCCAGGGCCTCCCGGCACCTCGGGTCTCCGATCCGTCCGACCTCTACGATCCCCTTCAGCCCGCCCAGGACGTCGTAGTGCCAGTACAGCGGGTAATGGAACCGGAGGAACTCGGGCCGCATCACCCTCCCGTTGGACCGCCTGCGAAAGAGGTTGCGCTCCAGGAACACCTCCGACGCTCTCCGGGCCGCCTCGCGGGCCGGCTTCGAGCCGGTGCGGTCCGCGTACGCCTGCAGCCCTCGCATCGGGGTCAGGCTCTCCATGAAGGAGGAGACCCGGGCGTCGGGGCTGCGCGCACAGTTCCACCCGCCGTCGGGCCACTGCCACTTCCGGAGCAGCGTCGCCAGGTGGTCCGCCCGGGGGTCCGGTCCCCCCAACGCGACCGCGTACCGAAGGGCGTTCCCCTGCTGCGAAGCGCATCGCCGATAGCGGCCGTGGAGGAGGGGCACGCCGTTCGGAGGCTGCGGGCCGCTCTTCGCTGTGGCGCGAACGGTCCGGTCGTACCGCGGTGCCGTCCACAGCCTTACCGCCCGGTCCAGGATAGGGGCCACCGCGGGGTCCCGCGAAGGGTAGCCGAGGTCGACAAGGGAGGCTAGCGCCCAGTGGGTCCCTTGCCAGTACCGGTAGATCCCTCCCGCGGTGCCGGGCCGGTGCGAGGCGAACCCTTCGCGGAGGAGCCGACGGACCCGGTCCGAGTTCCGCACCTCCGCCCGCAGGCGGCGAAGGCGCGGGGCGCCGGGGTCCTCGCCGAGCGCGTGGACGCGGGTCCTCCAGCGGATCGACGGCTCCGGGGATCGGAGGAGCGAGCGCAGCAGCTCGCGACGACGCGATCGCGGGACGGTCATCTCGCCGAACTCGATCCTCGCGACGCCCCGGCGGGGAAGGGGTTTACGGCCTGCTCGGGGCGCAGCCCCGCCGCAGGGCTCGGGAGGCCCGGCTCCTCGGTGCCCGCCTCAGCGTGCGACGACCGCGGCCGGTCCGCTCTGCGCGGACCCCGCCGGAACCACGGCCGCGGGGGAGAACGTCACATCCACCGTCAGGTCGGTCCCGGCGACGGTCACGTTCCCGAACGCCGGCTCGGGTACGTAGAAGCTCCCGTTCGCCCACAGCGCGCCGACCGAGAAGCCGAACGTGCCGTTCGGCAGGAGGACCGACACCGAGCCGTTGTTCGACTGGTTGAACTGCCAGCCGTCCCCCGGCGCGAACGCCGCCACGAACCAGTCGGTCCCGTTCGGCAATCCGCTTTCCTCGAAGGTGACCGTGTAGAACGTCACTTGCGAGAACGTCACGTTGACCGTCACGTTCGAACCGTCCACCACGACCGTGCCGCTGTCGGGGGCGGGCGCGAAGAGCGCCGTGC
>JASHRJ010000010.1 GCA_030037395.1 Thermoplasmata archaeon | reverse complement strand
GGCGCACGGGGCGGTAGACCGACACGCTCGCTCCGCCCAGCAAGCGGCGCGCCGGCCGCTTAAACCTACGCGCGCGGCCGCGGGCCGCGGGGGCGCGGGCGGCCTACGCCTCGAGCTGCGGGTCGGCCCCGCCGCTCGACGCCGCCCCGGGCCGCGGCAAGGGAGCCCGGAGGTCGACCTCGGGGACCTTGCGGGCGATCTCGCGCGCCATCGCCGAGCAGGTCGACGCGGGGACCGGCCGTGCGGTGTAGCCCGGCAACGCGAGGTCGTAGGTCACCACCTTCTTCTCGGCGATCGTCTCCCAGACCGCGCGGAAGACGCGGTCGGCCGCCTCCCGCTCGCCGACGTGCCGCAGGAGCAGCTCGACGCACAGGATCTCGGCGACCGGGTCGGCGCGGTCCTGCCCCGCGTACTTCGGCGCCGAGCCATGCACCGGCTCGAACGCGGCGATCCCGTCGCCGTACAGCGCCCCCGGCGCGACGCCCAAGCCGCCGGCCAGGCCCGCGCAGAGGTCGGAGAGGATGTCGCCGAACAGGTTCGTGGTGACGATCACGTCGTACTCGCTCGGCTTCTTGACGAGCTGCATGCACATGTTGTCGATCAGCCGCTCGTCCGCCGCGATCTCGGGGTACCGTGGGGCCATCTCCCGGAACGCGGTCTGGAACAGCGCGCCCGTCGTCTTCATGATGTTCGCCTTGTGGACCGCCGTCACGCGGTGCCGGCCCTCCCGGCGCGCGAGCTCGAAGGCGAAGCGAATCACCCGATCGCACGCCTTCCGGGTCACGACGGCGACGGTCTCCGCGGCGGAGTGCTCGCGATCGACCCAGTGCTCCACCCCGGAGTACAGTCCCTCGGTGGCCTCGCGCACGACGATCAGATCGGTCTCCGGGAACCGGGTCCCCTCGCCCGCGATCGCCCGGGCGGGGCGGACCGACGCGTAGAGGTCGAGCTGCTGACGGAGGGTGACGTTCACCGAGCGGAACCCTCCGCCGATCGGCGTCGTGATCGGACCCTTCAGGCACAGGCGGGTGCGGCGGATCGACTCGAGCACGGCGTCCGGGAGCGGGGTCCCGTCCTTGCGGATCGCCGGCTCGCCGGCCTCGACGACCTCCCAGGCGATCCCGACGCCCGTCGCGTCGGCGACCACCTGGGCGGCGTGGGTGACCTCCGGCCCGATCCCGTCGCCCGGGATCAGGCTCACCCGGTAGGTCATCCCCCGCGCCCCGGGACGGGCCAACCGCCGTCGGATTTAAGGGCGCGGCCGCGCGGCGGCGTCAGGCGGCCGGCGCGGGGACGAGGCGGGGCAGCAGCCGGCGGAGGACCTTGTCCCGGACGGCCCCCGGGTCCCGCAGCGTGGTGTGCACGATGACGACCGCGTCCCAGGTCGTCGCCGAGATGTCGGTCGCCTCGAGCCGGGGCGGGGGGGCGCCGGCGTACGGCGGAGGGAGCTCCCGGGCGATCTCGTCCAGCGCGCCCTCGAGCGTCGCGATCGGGACGGACCGCGGCACCGTGAGGCGCACCCGGTGGACGAGCGGACCGCGGGCGACGACGACCATCGCCTGGATCACGATCCCGTTCGGGACCTTCGCGAAGCCTCCCCCGTCCAAGGCGAGGACCGTGTAGGTGAGCCCGACGTCCTCGACGGTGCCGGCATAGCTCGGCGGGGCCGCCTCGTGCGGGTACGACGGGGGGATCATCCCGTACTGGGAGGCGATCAGCGCGACGCGGTCCCCCGGCCGGAACGGGTCGGCGAAGACGAGCAGGATCCCGGCGAAGACGTTCGAGAGGACCGTCTGCGAGGCGAGGCCGAGAACGATCCCGGCAAACCCGGCCCCGATGAAGATCGACTCGATCGAGACCCCCGCGAGCTTGAACAGCGCGAGGACCGCGGCGGTCGCGATCAGGACGTTGAGGACCAAGCGGACCGCATGGCCGCGAGGCGCGAGGCCGTGCTGGCGCAGCACGGCGTCCGTGGCGTTCGTGATCGCCCGGGAGAGCAGGACCGCGACCAGGACCACCGCCCCGGCTTCGAGGAGCAGGACCTGGCTGGGACTGAGCGCGCGCAGGAACCTCTCGTTGACCACGGCGAACAGGACGAACAGGAGCGCCGCGGAGACGGCGGCGATCAGCAGGTCGCGGGTGAGGATCCCCAGCGCACGGCTCGAGGGTGGGGAGGCCATCGAGGCCCGGACGACTCGGGGCGGATGTCACTTTCCGTTCCGCGGTGGCATCGTTAACAGTATTCTTATACAAACAAGGAAGTTGCGGTACGATGTGGCTCGTCCCGAACCCCGAGGTCCTCTCCCGCGACTGGCTGCCTCCGTTACCGATCGCACGCGGGCGCGAGCTCCGCGCCGTGTTGGACCGACTCGAGGAGGACGGCGAGGCGCCCGGCGTCCCCGCGCCGTTGGCGGTCCGCGGTCCGAGCGGCTCGGGCACCTCCACCGTCGCTCGCCGGGCGGCGCGAGAGCGGGTGGAGCAGCTCCGGCGGGCGAGGGCGGACCCGGCCCCCCGGCTGCTGCAGCTCCGGACCGCCGGTCTCCCGGGGCCGCACGGCGTCGCGACAGCGCTGCTGCGCCTCCTGGACGACGGGTTCGACGGCCGCGGGTTCCCGCTCGCCGAGGTCGTCGCGGGGGTGCTGCGCCGGCTCCGTCGGGAACGGAGGCCGTTCGTGCTGGTGCTTGACGACGTCATGCTGGGAGGCCCGGAGCTGGCCCCGATCGCCCGGGCTCTCGCGGCCCCCGACCGGTTCCTGCCGGAGGGGGAGAGCGGCCTCCCCGCCGGCCGGCTGATCGTCGCCGGGACCGCGGAGGGGCTCGCCGGCGCCCTGAGGGACCGCCGCAGCCCGCCGGGCGTTGAGCGGTCCGTGGACCTGGCGCCGTACCCGCCGGACGCGCTCGCGGCGCTCGTCCGCGACCGTGCCGAACGGGCCCTAGGTCGGCCGCCGCCCCCGGAGCTGGTCGCCCGCACGGTGGCGCGGGCGGTCGAGGACGGCGGAGGGGCGCGACGGGCGGTCGAACTGCTCCGACGGGAGCTTCTCCAGGGCCTGCGGCCGCGCGGCGGCGGGTTCCTTCCGGGAGATCGGAGCCCGGCGATCCGGATCGAGCCGTGGGTCGTCGACGCGATCGGCGGCGCAAGCCGGGGTGCCTGCGCCCGCGTCGGCGACGTCCGGCGCCTCGAGGCGGAGCTCGCCCGGCGCCAGGGAACGGAGCCGCTGCCGACGACGACCCTGTGGCGGAGGATCGTTCGCCTCGAGCAGGCGGGCTACGTCCGTCGGGAGATACGGCCGGGGGGTTCCGGCGGCACGCGCTCGGTGGTCCGCGTCCTGACGCCGGTCGAGGAGTGGATCACGGCGCCGACGGTTCCTCAAACTCGTCGAGCCG
>JASHRJ010000089.1 GCA_030037395.1 Thermoplasmata archaeon | reverse complement strand
CCAGCTCGCCGAGCTCGTGCTCGCGCTGCACGGGGCGCGCGCGGTGATCGAGGCGGCGCTGGCGTCGTCGGTCCCGCGGCGGGCCCCCAACCTGCATCTTCTCCTGGGACCCGAGCTGGCCGCCCGCCTCGTCGCCCAGGCCGGCGGGCTCGACCGTCTCGCCCGGCTCCCGGCCGGCACGATCCAAGTCCTCGGCGCCGAGCGCGCGTTCTTCGAGCACCTCCGCGGGCGGGCCCCGCCGCCTCGCCACGGCCTACTGTTCCTGCACCCGTCGATCCAGACGGCCCCTCGCGCGCAGCGGGGGAAGCTGGCGCGCGCGCTCGCCGCGAAGGTGGCGATCGCGGCCCGGCTCGATCGCGCCGGGCGCGGCGAGGACCTTCAGCTCAAGCAGCAGTTCGAGCGACGGCGCGACGCGATCCGCGCGGCGCGGCCGTCGGCCCGTCCTCGGGCGCGGGGCGCGCGGACGCTACGACCGCCACTTGACCGTGCAGCCGAGCACGGATAGCTGCGACGGCGTCACCGGCGTGCCGGCGAGCGCCTGATCGAGGGCCTGCTCGAGGTAGCGGTGCTTCACGCGGTCGGGATGGTCGTGGCTGTCGTCGATCCGGCCCTGGAAGAGGAGGCGGCGGTTGCGGTCGAACAGCATCGGGTGCGGGGTGACGAGGGCGCCGTAGGCGCGGGCGACCTGCTGGCTGTCGTCGCGGAGGTACGGGAACGGGTACCCCTTCTCGCGGGCCCGGGCGATCATCCCGGCCATCGAGTCCGCCGGGTACTCCGCGTCGTCGTTGGCGTTGATCATCACGAACCCGACCCCCTTCGGCCCGTAGCGTCGGGCGAGGTCGATCGCCCGGCCCTCCCAGGCCTGGACGTACGGGCAGTGGTTGCACCAGAAGACGACGGCCAGCAACGGGCGGTCGGCGAACTCCGACAGCTGGTGCTGCCGGCCGTCGACGCCGGGGAGGGCGAACTCCGGTGCCGCATCCCCGACCTTCAGCCGGAACGACTCGAGCTCCGCCATCGGCCGGCCATCCCGACCGGCCTCTTATCGTTTCGAGCGGTCGCGGCCGCATGGCGGATCGGCGGGAGGACGGGCGGCCCCCCCCGGGCGCCCCCGCCGGGGGGGACGGCCCACCCGGGCCGGCCTCCGAGCTCGCCGGGGAGCTGGCCGCCCAGGAGAAGGCGCTGGTCGCCGGAGCGCCGGCGAGCCGGGTCGCCGTGGTCGCCCGGCCGGCGATCTCGTTCGGTGTCGGGTCCCCGGCCGCGGGCCCCTGGTCCGACCGCGCCCGGCGGGCCGGCCTAGCTACGGTCCCGCGGACGACCGGAGGGGGCCCGATCCTGCATCTGGGCGGGGACCTCGTCTGGTCGCTCGTCGTTCCGAGGGAGGACCCGCGCGCCGGCCGCGACTTCGTCCGTGCGTACGCCCGCCTCGGCGCCGGGGTCATCCGCGGCCTGGCGGCCGTCGGCGTCGCCGCGAGCTGGACGGACGCCCCGGGCCTCACCGAGGAGTACTGTCCGCTCTCGTCCCGGGGGTCGGTGCTGACGGCCGCCGGGCGGATCCTCGGGGGCGCCGCCCAGCACGTCACCGGCCGCGCCCTGCTCCACCACGGGACCGTCTCCGTGGAGGTCGATCGGACGCTGCTGGACCGGATCTTCGAGCTGCCGGGCGGCGCGTCGGCCCGCCTGGGGAGCCTGCGAGAACTGGGGGTGCCCGGGGCGCCCGCCGAGCTCGCGCGATCGCTCCGGGCGGGGTTGACGGACCCTGCGGCGTGACGGGGCGCGCTAGCGGCCGCGGCGGGCGTCCCAGAGGCGCGCGGCCGCCGCCTCGGCCCCCTCGCGGATCGACGCCCAATCCGCCGTGACGAGCGCCCGGCCCCGCACGACCGGCCGCCCGTCGACGAACACCGAGTCGACCGCCTCGTCGGCGAGCGCGTAGGCGAGATGCGAGACGATCGCCTCCGGCCGCGCCGGCACCGCGGTCGGGTGGTCGAGCCGGACCAGGGAGAAGTCGGCGAGCTTCCCGACCTCGATCGAGCCGAGCTCCCGGTCCCGGCCGAGGAGGCGGGCGCCGTCGATCGTCGCGAGGTCCAGCAGCTGCTGCGCCGGCAGGACCGACGCGTCCCAGCGCTGGTGCTTGTGGAGCAGGCCGGCGAGGTGCATCTCGCGCAGCATCGACAGGCCGTTGTTGCTCGCGACGGAGTCGGTCCCGAGGCCGACCGTCGCCCCGGCCTCCCGCAGCTCGACGATCGGCGCGACCCCGCCGGAGGCGAGCTTCAAGTTCGAGCTCGGGCAGTGGGCGATGCCGACCCGGCGGCGGGCGAGCGCCTCGATCTCCGCCCCGGTCAGCCAGACGGCGTGCGCGGCGACCTGGCCGGGGCCGAGGAAGCCGATCTCCTCGAGCCAGGCGGCCGGACGGCGTCCGGTCCGCGCCTCGTGCTCGTGCACTTCCCGGCGCGTCTCCGAGAGGTGGTAGTGGAGGAGCGCCCGGTGGCGCTCGGCGAGGGCACGCGCCCCGAGCCAGGTCTCCTGAGAGCAGACGTACACCCCCTGGGGGGCGACGAGCGGCTGCACGCGGGGGTGGTCCGCCCAGCGCTCGAGGAACCCCCGCGCGTTGTCGAGCGGCACCCCCTTCTGCGTGGTCTTGTCGGCGTCCAGGACCGCCCATCCGAGGAACCCCCGCGCGCCGAGCGCCTCCGTCGCCCGCGCGACGGCGTCCTCGAAGTAGTACAGGTCGAGGAAGGAGGTCGTGCCGCCGAGGAGCATCTCGGCGATCCCCGCGCGCGCGCCGGCTTCGACGTCCTCCTCGGTGCGATGGGCGTCGACCCGGAACAGCGTCTCGAGGAAGCCGGAGAGCTCGAGGTCGTCGGCGATGCCGCGCAGCGGACCCATCGCGACGTGGGCGTGGGCGTTGACGAACCCGGGCACCAGCGCGAAGCGGCGCCCGTCCACGACCTCCGCCCCCTCGCGCGGCGCGCGCGGCCCGACGTGGACGAACCGGCCCCCCTCGACCCGCACGTCGGCGCGGACGACCGTGCGCGCGGGGTCCTGCGTTACCAGCAGCGCGTCGGCGACGACCAGCGGCGGCGACGCCCCGGCCCCGGGCACGCCCGCGCTACGGGCGGCCCTGAATAAGCCGTTCGGCCTCCGAGGGACGGGCGGCCGCCTCCGGCGGGATCTCGGGGATCCCGCGGAGGCCGGAGGAGCTCTCGGTCTCGTAGGCCGTCCAGCCGGAGAGCATCCGGCGGACCCACGGTCGCGAGAAGACGACGGCGATCGGCACCGCCGCCAGCACGACGAGGGCGACGTCGACCCAGATCCCGGGGACCCAGGCGGCGCTGGGCATCCCGAGGATCGTCGCCGCCGTGTTGGGGATGAGCACGACCGCGCTGACCAGCGCGAGGGCGAGGGCCACGTAGGCGACCCCGAGCATCCGCAGGTTCGAGGTGTTGGCGAGCGCGGCGATCGCGTTCGAGGTCTGTCCCAGCTGGTTCGCCGACTCGGCGAGCCGGTTCGCCTCCATCGCGGCCCGCAGCGACGTGATATCCCGCGCGGCCTGCGAGAGGCCAGCCTCCATCGCGCCCGCGCGCGCGACCTGGCCCGACAGGCCGGCGAGCGAGGGTCCGAGCCCCGGGAACTCGGCCCCCAGCGCCCCGCCGAGCTCGGCGAGAAGAAGGTTGAGCCGCCCGAGGTGCTTGCGGGCGCCGGCGAGCCCGCGCTGCACGGCCTGCAGCTCGGCGAGCGGGGCCGGTCCGCTGCTCGCCTCCAGCGCGTCGACCCGCGCCGCAAGCTCCTCCAGCCGCTCGACCACCGAGACCGCCGACGCGGTCACGAGGTCGATCAGCGCCTGGGAGGCGGGCGACGCCCCCGCCTCGACCGCCGCGCGGGGCACCGGAGGACCGAGGGAACGAGCGGAACCGCCGCTCCGCCAGATCCCGTGCCAGACCGGGCGGCCCCCCGGCTCCAACACCGCGAGCGCGACGAGCAGGTCCGCTCCGCGACGGAGCACCGGTCGCCGCGGCGGTTCCGTCCCCGCGTGCCCTACGGCGCGCAGCGCCTCGGCGACCGTCGCCGGCTGCGGCGCGGACGTCGGACGGACCCCTCCGTTAGACGTCGAGGTTCGTCACCTCGACGGCGTGCTCCTCGATGTAGTGGCGGCGCGGCTCGACCTCCTCGCCCATGAGGATCTGGAACAGCTCGTTCGCCCGCGCGGCGTCGTCCACGGTGACGCGGAGGAGCTCGCGGGCCCCGGGCCGCATCGTCGTCTCGGCCAGCTGCTCAGCGTTCATCTCGCCGAGCCCCTTGTACCGCTGGATCGTGACCCCTTTCATCCCGCCCAACTCCGCGAGGGCGCGGTCCCGCTCCTCGTCGGAGAAGGCGTACGCCATCTTGGCCCCTTTCTGCAGCCGGTACAGCGGCGCCTGCGCGATGTAGACCCGGCCCTCCGCGATCAGCGCCGGCATCTTGCGGTAGAACAGCGTGAGCAGCAGCGTCCGGATGTGGGCGCCGTCGACGTCGGCGTCGGTCATCAGGATCACCTTGTGGTAGCGGAGCTTCGCGAGGTCCAGGTCGTCGCCGATCCCGGTGCCGATCGCGGTGATCAGGGCGCGGATCTCCTCGTTCTGGAGCATCTTGTCGAGCCGGGCCTTCTCGACGTTCAGGATCTTGCCCTTCAGCGGCAGGATCGCCTGGAACTCCCGGTCGCGCCCCTGCTTGGCGGTGCCGCCGGCGCTGTCGCCCTCCACGATGAACAGCTCGCACTGGCCCGGGTCCCGCGAATGGCAGTCGGCGAGCTTCCCCGGGAGCCCGCCGCCCTCGAGCAGGCCCTTGCGGCGCGTGAGCTCGCGGGCCTTCCGCGCCGCCTCCCGCGCCTGCGCCGCCTGCAGGGCCTTGGAGATCAACGCCTGGCCGACCGCCGGGTGCTCCTCGAAGTACTCCGCCAGCTTCTGGCTCACCGCGCTGTCGACCTGCCCCTTCACCTCGGAGTTGCCCAGCTTCGCCTTCGTCTGGCCCTCGAACTGGGGCTCGAGGACCTTCACCGAGAGCACGCAGGTGAGCCCCTCGCGCGTGTCCTCGCCGGTGAGCCCCTCCTTCTCCCCCTTGATCCAGCCGCGCTGGCGCGCATAGTCGTTGAGCGTCCGCGTGAGCGCCGAGCGGAGGCCGACGACGTGGGTGCCGCCGTCGACCGTGTTGATGTTGTTCACGAAGGCGAGCGTCGTCTCGTTGTAGCCGTCGGTGTACTGCACGGCCACCTCGACGTCGGTCGACTCGCGCTTCGCGTGGAGCGAGATCGGGGGGCGGAACAGCGGCGTCGCGTTCGCGTTGAGGTCCTCGACGAACTCCGCGATCCCGCCGGCGTGGTGGAACTCGGAGACGGCGCCGTCCTTCTCGGAGCGGAACCGGATCGTCACCCCCGGGTTCAGGAACGACAGCTCCTTCAGGCGACGGGCGATCGTCTCGGCGTCGAACGCCGTCGTCTCGAAGATCGTCGGGTCGGGCTTGAACCGGGTCTCCGTCCCGGTCGAGGTCGCCGGTCCGACCACGGAGAGCGGCGCCACCGGGGCCCCGCGCTCGTACCGCTGGAAGTACTCGTGGCCGTCCCGCCGGACCCGGACCTCGAGCCACTCGCTGAGCGCGTTGACGACGTGGACCCCGACGCCGTGCAGGCCCCCCGAGACCTTGTAGGCGCGACGATCGAACTTCGAGCCGGCGTGCAGGACCGTCATCACGATCTCGAGCGTCGGGCGGTGGTACTTCGGATGGACCTCCACCGGGATCCCTCGTCCGTCGTCCCGGACCGAGCAGGAGCCGTCCGCCTGGAGCGTCACGTCGATCGTGGTGCACGCCCCCGCGAGCACCTCGTCGATCGAGTTGTCGAGGACCTCGTTCACGAGGTGGTGCAGGCCCCGGGCGTCGGTCGATCCGACGTACATCCCGGGCCGCTTGCGGACCGCCTGCAGCCCCTCCAGGATCTGGATCGAACTGGCGGTGTATTCGGGCGTGTCCAGCGTCGGCTGCGCCATCGGAAAACGCGGAGAAAACCGCCTAGAATTCTGACCCGGGACGGCGTTATAACCCTTGGGCTGGACCGTGGGTCCGGGGGGTGGTGGACCCCCCCCGACCACCGTCAGGGAACCGCGCTCGGGAACGCCGCGGGACCGGGCGCCGGACCGGTCCCGGACGGCTCCGTTCCGCGGCAGGGAGCCGGCCGACCGGGCCGGCCTCAAGCGCTAAGAGGCCGTGGCCGGCTCCGGCGGTCGCAGCGATGCCGGACGACGCGCCCGCGCCGGCCCCCGTGGAGGCGCCCGCGCCGGAGGCCCCCGCTCCCGAGACGAAGGAGGACTGGGAGTCGCGGTTCAAGTACCTGCTTGCCGACTTCGAGAATTTCCGGCGGAGGTCGGCCCGCGAACGCGAGACGGTGACCCGCCAGGCCCGGGGGGCGCTCCTGCGGGAGCTCCTCCCCCTCGTGGAAGCGTTCCGCTCGGCGACCGCCGCCGCCGTCCGCCTCGATCCGGGGGATCCGATGCGGCGTGGGCT
Source organism: Thermoplasmata archaeon (assembly GCA_030037395.1). Lineage (GTDB taxonomy): Archaea > Thermoplasmatota > Thermoplasmata > Lutacidiplasmatales > UBA184 > Lutacidiplasma. Next base: position 10,250 of record JASHRJ010000089.1, on the reverse strand, counting down.
GGAGCTTCTCGATCGGGAGTGGTCCACGTTCCTGCGGCACGAGGGGGTGGAGGCGGTCGCCGAGGTCGGCCAGCCGTTCCGGGCCGAGGAGGCGGAGGCCGTGGGGGAGGCCCCGCCGACCGACCGGGCCCCGGACGGTTCGATCGCCGAGGTCATCCAGCAGGGGTACCGGTTCTTCGGCGGGCTGCTGCGCCCCGCGAAGGTGGTCGTCGCGCGCGGGCGAGCCGCCGGCGGCTCGGCGCCGCCGGAACCGGCGGCGGTCGCGCGGCCGGAGGAGCCCTCGTGACCGAGCGGTCCTCGGAGGTTCCGGGGTTCTATCGGCGGTCCACGGCCGAACGCCGCGCGTTCGTGCAGCGCTGGGCGGGCCTCTCCGACGAGGAGCTGCGCGCCCTCGAGTTCCCTCCCGGGGTCGACGCCGGGGTCGTCGAGCGCATGATCGAGAACGTCGTCGGGGTGATGTCGGTCCCGCTCGGGATCGCCACGAACTTCCGGATCAACGGGCGGGAGTACCTTGTCCCGATGGCGATCGAGGAGCCGAGCGTCGTCGCGGCAGCCTCGAACGCGGCGAAGGTGGCGCGCGCGGCGGGGGGGTTCTCCGCGCAGTCGACGGCCCCGGTGATGATCGGACAGGTCCAGCTGGTGGGGGTCCCGGACCCCGCGGCGGCCCGCCTGCGGATCCTGGACCGGCGGGACGAGCTGCTGGCGGCCGCGAACGCGAAGGATCCGGTCCTCGTCAAGTTCGGCGGCGGGGCGAAGGAGCTCGAGGTCCGCCTCGTCGCGTCGGCCCGCGGACCGATGCTGGTCGTCCACCTGCTGGTCGACGCGCGGGACGCTGGCGGCATGAACGCGGTGAACACGATGTGCGAGGCGCTCGCCCCGGAGCTCGCGAGGCTCGCCGGCGGCCGCGCGGTGCTGCGGATCATCTCCAACCTCGCGATCCACCGGCTCGCCCGCGCCCACGCCACCTTCCGCGCCGACCAGCTCGCGACGCCGACCGCGACGGGGGCCGAGGTCGTCGAGGGGATCCTCGACGCCTACGCGTTCGCCGCCGCCGACCCGTTCCGCTGCGCGACGCACAACAAGGGGATCATGAACGGCGTGTCGGCGGTCGTGCTCGCTTCCGGCAACGACTTCCGCGCGGTCGAGAGCGGCGCCCACACCTACGCTGCCTGGCAGGCCGCCGGCGACGGAACGGTCGTGCGGCCGCTCACGACCTACGAGAAGGACCGGGACGGGAACCTCGTCGGGTCGATCGAGCTTCCCGTGCCCGTCGGCCTGGTCGGCGGAGCGACGGCCGTCCATCCGACCGCCCGCGCGGTCGTCAAGATCCTCGGGGTGAGGTCGGCCCGGGAGCTCGGCGAGCTGCTCGCCGCGGTCGGCCTGGCCCAGAACTTCGCCGCGCTGCGGGCCCTCGCCACCGAGGGGATCCAGCGGGGCCACATGGAGCTCCACGCCCGGAACTACGCGGCGAGCGCCGGAGCCCGCCCGGACGAGGTCGACCGCGTGGTCGAGCGGCTCGTCCGCGAGGGCCCGATCCGGCTCGACCGGGCGAAGGAGATCCTCGAGGAGCTTCGGCGGAACGCCGGATGATCGTCGGCGTCCTCGCGCTCCAGGGGGACGTCCCCGAGCACCGCGCCGCCGTCGCCCGGCTCGGAGGCGGCCGGACGGTCCGGCCGGTCCGGACCCCCGAGGAGCTCGCCGCGGTCGAGGCGCTGTTCCTTCCCGGCGGGGAGTCGACGACGATTGCCCGCCTGCTGGAGGAGAGCGGTCTGTGGGCCCCGCTCGAGCGGCGCCTCCGGGAGGGGCTGCCGGTCCTCGCGACCTGCGCGGGCCTGATCCTCCTCGCGCGGGAGATCGAGCGGGGCGCGAGCGGAGGGGATCCGCGGACCCTCGGGGTGCTCGACGTCACCGTCCGGCGCAACGACTACGGCTCCCAGCGCGAGTCGTTTGAGGACGGGGTGACGGTGGACGGCCTGGACGGCGGGCCGTTCCCCGGCGTGTTCATCCGGGCCCCCCGGATCCTGCGCGTCGGCCCGGGAGCGCACGCGTTCGCCCGGCGCGGTCCCGAGGTCGTCGGGGTGCGCGCGGGCAAGGTCTGGGGGCTCACGTTCCATCCGGAGCTCTCCGGGGACCCGCGGCTCCACGAGAGGTTCCTGGCCGACGCCCTCGGCGAGGGCTGAGCGGGTCCCTCCGGCCGCGCCTCAGTGGTACGTGTCGAAGCGGTACGGCTCGAGGGGCAGCTCGCCGAGCGCCATCAGGAACTCGGGCGGGGTCAGGACCGGCTTCGGGTAGTTCGCGCTGTCGTCCAGCGCGATCCGGGGGCACGCGGTGCAGACGAAGGCGTCGACGTCCCGTCCGAGGAGGTCGCCGGGATCGAGCCGCTGGGCGAGCAGGATCTCCGCCTCGCGCCCCCGCGCGCGGGCGCGCTGCTGGAGCGCGAGGGCGGTCGGCGAGCGGTGCTGGCCCGGGAACGTGGACACGAGGATCCCCCAGCGTCGGGCGTCCCGGACGGAGGCGACCAGGAGCTGGCGGCGTCGCACGAGCTCCCCCCGGTCGATCGGGCCGTCCAGCTGGCCCCGGAGCGGGTCGACCGACCAGACCGGCCGGTCCACGGCGAACGCGAGCCCGAGCGGATGGAACCGTCCGGTCCCGACGAACAGCAGCGCCTCGACCTCCCCCGCGATCTCCTCGGCCCCGGTGTAGTTGCACCCGAGCGCCTGCCCGGCGTAGGCGAGGCGCCGGTCGCCGCGACCGACCCGCGGCCGGAACCCTCGGTCGCGCAGCGCCGCCTCGAGCGGCGGGAGGAGGTCGAGGTGCTGGACGCTCCCGACCAGCCCGAGGCGACGCGGGATCGGGGAGGAGGCGATCACCTCCGCGAGCGCCGGAACGTCGCCCGCCGGCTCCCGCATCTCGACGAAGAACGTCGTCCGGACCCTCGGAGCGTTCGGGATCGGGGCATGCCCCAGCACGATCGCGAGGTCGGCCCGCGGCGCCTCGTCGGCGAGGGGCGGGTCGCAGGCGCCGAAGCAGGCCCGGCTGGCGAGGTCGACCGGGACCCCGATCTCCTCCCGGAGCCGGGCGGCGAGCTCGCTCGCGTTCCGGACGAGACCCGCGGGCACCTGGAGGACGATCCGTCGCGGCCCGAGCCGCCGGGCCGCCTCCCGGAGCTCGGGGCCGACGGTCGCGAACACCTGGTCGGGGGCTTCGGCGAGCCCGGGGGGGATCGCCGCCTGCGGCGCCATCGGCGCGTTGACCGGTCGGCGCGGCTAAAGGTTTCCCGCCGTGGCCGCGCGCCAGCGGGCGAGCCGGCCCACCGCCTCGCGGTTGTCCGGGTAGTGGAGGCGCCGGACCGCCTCCTCGGGCCCGAGCCATGCCCACGCCTCGTGCTCGTCGCTCAGCCGCGGCTCGAACCGGCGGGCCACTTCGACCGCATACGCATGGAGCCTCCAGACCTCTCCGCCCGGGCCGCGGAACCTCACCTGCCAGTCGAGCGACGCCACCGCGAGGGGGTCGGTGAGGCCGGTCTCCTCCCGGAGCTCCCGACGGAGCGCCGCCTCGAGGTCCCGATCCTCCGGGTCGACCTTCCCGCTCACCGGCACCCAGATGCGGTCCCGGGACGGAGGGCGGCGGAGCAGCAGCAGTTCGAACGGGGTCCGCGCGAAGACGTACCCTTCGACGCACTCGCGGGCGACCGGCCCCTCCGGTTCGATCACCGCTCGGCGTGGGAGAGGATGCGCAGGATCGCCTCCGCCGGCGCCCCGCCCGCGGCCCGGAGCGCCTCGATCGCCTCCTCCCGGGAGACGTTCGCCTGCGACATCACGAGCTCGACGTCCTCCTCGGGCGGCCCGGCCGGGGCCGCCGCGGCGGTCCCGGCCGACGCTCCCGCGTCGGCGGTCCGCGGCCGCACCGCGGCGTCGCCGACCACCTGGTAGGTCCGGACCCCCTGGACGGTGAGCACCGTCACCTCGGGCCGGACGAAGACGTGCTCCTGGTGCCGGGTGCGGATCACGACCTCCTCGACCTCGGGCATCGGCTCGGTCGTCATCCCGAGCCGGCGCATCATCAGCTCCACCTGGCGGGGGTTGCGCGGACCGCCCGGGATCATCGGCGCTCCTACTCGGGCTCGCCGCCGACCGCCCGGATCTTCCGCTCCAGATCGGGGTCGTCCAGCGGCTCGTCGTCGGACTCCGGGGCCCGCCGGGGGGCCCGGCCGCGGCCGGTCCTCGCGTCCTGCGCGCGCCGGGTCTGCGCCGCCAGCTCCTCGAGGAGGTCGGCGACCCCGGCCATGAGGTTCCAGCCGGTGTGCGAGGCGTAGTAGATCCCGCTGTCGGTGTGGAGCCGGGCCTCGACCGTCACGTCGCTGGTCCGGTGCGTCGCGTGCGGGGCGAAGTGCAGCGTCAGCAGCCGCGCGCGCACCGACCGGCCGATCCGCCGCAGCCCCTTCGCGACCAGGTGGTCGATGTCGGCGAGCAGCGCCGGGTCGCCCGAGCCGCGCAGGCCGGTGATCTCGACGTAGACGTCCTCGACCCGGGCCGGCCCCTTCGGCGTGCGGCTCCGGGCGACGACCACGCCGAGGAGGTCCGCCTGGCCGAGCACGCGGACCGGTCGGCCGTCGGCGACGACGAACACGCTCGAGACGTTCTCCCGTCGCATCTCGCGAGCGGCGGTCGCGAGGTCGGTCCCCGACGGGACGGTCACCGGCGGGGCGTGCATGATCGAGCCGACCTTGACGTCCAGCGCCGTCCGGGCGGCCCGGGCGTCGCGCTTCCCCCCCTGGATCGGCCGCCAGAGGACCGCCCCGAGGTCCTTCACGCCGACCGCCCCGACGAGGCGGCCCCGGCGGTCGACGACCGGCAGCGGGTGCTCCTCGAGCAGGCGGAGGTGGCCGACGAGGTTCCGGCACAGGTCGTCCTCGCGGACGACCGTCGAGGACGGGGCGGCGATCTCCTCGACCGCGGTCGTGCTGGCCTTCAGCGCCGGCCCGACGCCCGGGAACGCCCGCACGAGGTCGGTGCGGCTGACGATCCCGACGAGCTCGCCCCGGCGCCCGACGACCGGCGCGGCCCGGAGGCCGGCGGCGAGCAGCGCCTCGGCGATCTCGGGGTACGAGGACTGGAGCGTCACGAGCGGCGGGAGGACGAGCAGGTGCTCGACCTTGGTCGCCGGCGAGCGGTTCGATCGCCGCGCGATCGACTCGAACGTGACCATCCCGATCAGCCGGGAGCGACGGAGGACCGGGATCTCGTGGAAACCCCGGGTGCGCATGAGGCCGAGGGCGCGGGAGATCGGGGCGTCGGCCGGAAGCGTCACCGGGCTCGACGTCATCAGGTCGGCGGCGGTCGGCCAGGAGGAAGGCATCCCGGGGGACCCGGACCGGCGGAGGTCTTAGCGGCTGCGCCCGGGCCGGGCTACAGCTCGCGCGCCATGTGGTAGCCGTTCTCGCCGTCCGAGTAGTACGCGCGCAGGAGGTCGGTGACCGAGTAGCGGAACCGCGAGTAGAACCGGATGGCGGTCGCGTTCGACACCCGCACCTCGAGCGTCACCCGCCGGAAGCCGCGGTGCCGGCAGCGCTCCAGGAACGTCTCCATGAGGCGGGTGCCGACCCCGGTGCCGCGGGAACCGCGGTCGACCGCGAACATCAGGACCCGGGCCTCTCCGGCGACCTGGCTGACGCCGAGCAGGAAGCCGATCGGGGCGTCCCGCTCGTCCGCCGCGACCAGGAAGCCGCTCGGCCACTCCGAGCTGAGCGAGAGGTACAGCGACGGGTCGTAGTGCTCCCGCAACGCCTCGGCGACGATCGCTCCGATCGCCGGGACGTCGGTCGGTCGGAACCCGCGCAGCAACGGAGGAGGCGCCGGGCCCTCGGCGGGGACGGCGGGCGGCGCCGCGGCCGGCTCAGCGATACATCTCACCCGGCCCTTCCGTCTCGGCGGCGCGCATCTTGGAGACCGACTCCCGGGTCTGCTGCAGCGTCTTGCGGACCTCGGACTCGATCTGGCGCGCCTTCTCGCGGAGCGGCTTGGTGTCCAGCACGAGCAGCGGGACGATCGGGTTCACCGTCTCGATCACCTTCGCCGCCGCCCGCGCGTCCGGATAGTCCTTGTGCGCCTGCGCGACCAGGCACAGCACCGGGGTCACGCGGCCGATCGCCCCGAGCATGATCCCCCCGGCGAGGCCGGTCACCACCCCGTTCGCGGCCTGGAAGCCGTACCGTTCGAGCAGAGGCGCGGCCGCCCGGTTCGCCATCGCGACGACCCGGGCGTCGCCTCGGACCTCGTCCTCGATCGGCTGGCCCTCGATCGCGATCACGAGCTGGATCCCCTTCGCCTCGGCCCAGTCCAAGAGGGTGCGCCCGAGGTGGTTCAACATCCCGATCGGGGGCTGGATGTCCGCGATCACGACCACGAGCTGGTCGCAGGAGCGGTCGACCCCGCAGACGAGCTTGCTCGCGTACAGGCGGACCGGGGCGTGGACGACCCCCTCCTCCATGATCACCGTCGGGGGGAACTCCTCGCTGACCATGTAGGCGACCTGCGACATGTCGAGCGAGTGGACCAAGTAGGAGGCCGCCACCGAGCCGACGAGCCCGTGGGTCGGGAAGCCGACGACCATCATCGCCCCCTTGAGCGACTCGTCGCGGGTCTCCACGATCCGCAGGTCGCTCCCCTCGCGCACCTCGGCGATCGCCATCCCTCCCGGCGAGCGACGCGGGCCTTAAGCCGCTTGTGTCGGGGCGGCACGACCGCGGGGAGGGCGGCCCCGGGGCCGCCGCTCCGGCGCGCGGAGCGGGCCCGCGGTCGCGGAGGCCCGCCCTCTCGGCGGAAAACGGTTAAGCCGCGCCGGCCCTTACCGGCCTCTCGTCCGAGCCGACCGGGCGGTACGTCCTGGGGCGGAGGAGGACCCCCGATGAAGCGCCAGATGGTCGACATGCTTGCGGAGCTCGTGAAGATCCCGAGCGATCCGTTCTCCGACAAGCAGGAGATCCTCGACTACGTCCAGTCGTTCACCGACCAGCTCAGGATGCGCAACACGCTGTTCGGGGACTCGCAGGCGCCGGCGCTCCTCGCCGAGTTCGGCCAGGGCGGCGTCGTCCTCTCCGGCCACCTCGACACGCCGCCGATCGGCGACTACTGGAGCTTCTCGCAGAGCCAGCTGGCCTCGGGTCGGATGTACGGCCGCGGGGCCGCCGACATGAAGGGGACGGTCGTCGCGATGCTCGAGGCGGCGCAGGACCTGGTCGCCCGGAAGATCCCGATCGTCCTCGCGTTCTCGACCGACGAGGAGACGTCGATGCAGGGGGCGATCGCGCTCGCGAAGACCCTCCCGCTCCGGCGGGCGAAGGCGATCGTCGTCGGCGAACCGACCGGCCTGCGGGTCGCCTACGCGGAGAAGGGGGTGCTCGACCTCGCGATCGAGACCCGGGGCAAGGCCGCCCACGGGGCGATGCCGCACCTCGGGGAGAACGCCATCGCGAAGATGATGCGGATCCTGCGGGGGCTGGAGTCGTTCAAGAGCCGCATCGCGCATCCGGAGCTCGGGACCGTCACCCTCAACATCGGCACGTTCAACGGGGGCACCCGGATCAACGTCGTGCCGAGCAAGTGCACCGCGGAGGTCGACATCCGCTTCCCGCCGCCGTACACCCCGGACCAGCTGTACCACGAGATCGAGGAGCACCTGCGCCGGATCAAGACCCCGTTCACGCTGCGGCGCATCGTGACGATGCCCGCGGTCCAGATCAACCCCGCCGCCGAGCATGTCCGGATCCTCCAGGAGGTCGCCCAGTCCGAGACGACCGTCCTCGTGCACGCCTCGGAGGCGGTCCACTACGCCCAGGTCAACCCCCGGGTCGTGATCTTCGGGGCCGGGGAGGAGGAGCTGTCGCACCAGGCGAACGAGTACGTGAAGACCGAGGCGGTCGCGCGGGCGACCGAGGTCTACAAGAAGTATGCCCAGCGGCTCGCGGCGAGCCGCAGCGGCTCGTAGCCGGCCCCCGCCCCGCGCCATCAAGTAACGGAAGGCGTACCCGGCGCGCGTGAAGGTCGCCCAGCTCGCGACGCGGTACCCTCCCGGACCGGGAGGGGTCGAGCGCCACGTCGCCGAGCTGACGAGCCACCTCGCCGCGCTCGGCCACACGGTCGACGTCTTCGCCAGCGAGCTGTACCGCGAGTTCCCGCGCGAGCCGCTGCCGGCGTCCGTCCCCCGCGAGGAGCGGACCGGCTTCGGGACCGTCCGCCGGCTGCCGGTCTGGTCGCTCCCCGGCGAGGCGCACTACACGTTCTTCCGCGGCCTCGGGCGCGCGCTCGCCCGCGAGGCGCCGGAGATCGTCCACGCCCACACCTACGGCACGCACCAGGTGACGGTCGCCTCCCGCCTGCAGCGCGAGCGCGGGATCCCGTTCGTCGTCACCGCGCACTTCCATCCGATCTGGTCGATCGAGGGGGGCTGGTGGCGTCGGCGGCTCCGCGGCTTCTACGACGCGGTGCTCGCCGGCGGGATCCTCCGGGGCGCCGCGCGGCTGATCGTGCAGACCCGGGAGGAGGAGCGGCTCGTCCGCGAGCTCCGGATCCCGCTCCCTCCGGTCGCGATCGTCCCGCCCGGCTACGCTCCGCTGCCCCCGCCGCCGGCGGACGGTCCGACGTTCGCCCGGACGTACGGGCTCGACGGCCCGTACCTCCTGTTCGTCGGCCGGCTCGCCTCCAACAAGGGCCTGGTCGAACTGGTCGACGCGTTCGCCCCGCTCTCCCGACGCGCGCCGGACGCCACGCTCGTCCTCGTCGGCGCCGACGGCGGCATGGCCGGTCGGGTCGACGCCCGGGCCCGCCAGCGGGGGATCGCCGGTCGCGTCCGGCGGATCGGCTACCTCGCCGACGAGCGCCTGCTCGCGTCGGCGTACCGGGACGCGCGGGCCGTCGTCCTTCCCAGCGAGTACGAGGCGTTCGGGCTCGTCCTGCTCGAGGCGCTCGCCCAGGGGACCCCCGTCGTCGCCTCCCGCGTCGGCGGGATCCCCGAGATCGTCGAGGACGGACGCACCGGCCTGCTGGTGCCGCCGCGCTCGCCGGAAGCGCTCGCCCGGGCCCTGGAGCGCATGTGGGACGAGCCGGCGCTCGGGCGACGCCTCGGAGCGGCCGGGCGGCAGGAGGTCGTGCCCCGGTACTCCTGGTCGGCGGTCGCGACGGAGGTGGACCGGATCTACCGGGAGGTCCGCGACCGGTGAAGGTCGTCCACGTCACGCTCCGGTTCGACGCTCCCGGTGGGGTCGAGACGAACGTGCGCGAGCTCGCGCGACGGCTCCGGGGCCTCGGCGAGGAGGTGGAGGTGTTCGCGAGCGACCTGTACGACGAGGCCGGCTGGGACCGACGCTCGGCCTGGCGACCCGAGGTCGATGGGGTGCCGGTCCGTAGGTTCCCGGTCCATCGCCGGCTCGTCCCCCGGCTGACCCTGCCGCTGATGGTCGGGCTGGTCGACGCGCTGGCCGACAGCGGCGCCGACGTGATCCACGCGCACTCGCACCGCTACGGGCACGTCCTCCAGGCGGCGGCGGTCGCCCGGCGGACCGGCATCCCTCTCGTGGTCTCGACCTCGTACCATCCCGCGGACCGCCGGGAGTCCGCCCGGAACCGCCGGATCCTCCGGCTCGACGACTTCGCCTTCGGGATGACCGCCTACCGCGTGGCCCGGGCGGTCGTCGTGCAGTCGGAGCTGGAGCGCCGCCGGTTGGCGGAGTTCGCCCCGGCCGACCGCCTGCGGATCGTGCCGCCCGGCGTGGACCTCCCGGAGTGGGCGACGCCGGAGCGGGACCGCGCCGACGGCCTAGGCCTCCCGGCGGAGTACTACCTCTTCGTTGGGCGGATCGCGTCGAACAAGGGGCTGCCGAACCTCGTGGAGGCGATCGCGTCGCTGCCTCCCGCCGCCCGTCGTCCTCTCGTGCTCATGGGCTCGGACTGGGGGGAGCGCGCCGGCCTCGAGGCCCTGGCGCGCCGGCGCGGCGTCGCGGACGACCTGCGTTGGCTCGGCCACGTGCCGGACCGGGCGGCGTACCGCGCGGTGATCCGCGGCGCCCGGGCGCTGGTCCTCCCGTCCGAGTGGGAGGCGTACGGCTTCGTGCTGCTCGAGGCGATGGCCGCGGGAACGCCGATCGTCGCGACCGCGGTCGGCGCCGTACCCGAGGTCCTGGGGTCGGGGCGTCTCGGCCTCCTCGTTCCGTACGGGGACCCCTCGGCCCTCGCGGCCGCGCTCCGGTCGGTCGG
>JASHRJ010000088.1 GCA_030037395.1 Thermoplasmata archaeon | reverse complement strand
GGTTCTGGTAGGCGTCCAGCGAGATGTGGCAGAGCGGGCAGGGGGTCGCCATCGCGTCGGCCCCATGGGACTTCGCGTCCTCGATCTGCCGGCCCGCGATCCGACTCGCGGTGTCCGGCTTGACGAACTGGATCGGAAAGCCGCAGCACATCACGCGACCCCGGTAGTACACCGGCGTCGCGCCGAGGGCGTCCAAGAGCTGCTCGAACGACCGGGGCTCCTCGGGGTTCTCCCACTGGAGTTCGTCGCCGGGACGGAGGAGGTGGCAGCCGTAGAACGCGCCGACCTTGAGCCCGGCGAGCGGGCGGCGCACCTTCGCGCGGATCGCGTCGAGGCCGACGTTCTCCACGAGCACGCGGAGCAGGTGCGTGACCTTCGTGGTGCCGCGGTACTCGATCCCGAGCGGCTTCAGCGCGCCGTCGACGCGCGCCCGCACCTTCGGGTCGGTGAGGCGCAGGTTCGCGAGCGACAGCATCCCCTGGCACGTCGAGCAGACCGTCAGCAGGTCGAGGCCGGCGCGCTCCGCGATCGCGAGGTTGCGGGCGTTGAGCGCGACGTTCAGCACCTCGTTCGCCTCGTCCACGAACCCCGAGCCGCAGCAGGAGAAGCTCGGGAACTCGACGAGCTCGATGTCGAGCGCGCGGCAGACCCAGCGCGTCGCCATGTCGAGCTCCTTCCCGGATTCCTGGGCGACGCAGCCGGGGTAGTAGGCGAGCTTCATCGGGCCCCCTCGTCGTCCAGGGCCTCGTAGATCTTCTCGAGCTCCTCGAGCCCCTCGATCGGCCGCGGCCGCTTCGCGACCTCGGGCTTCTTCCTCCAGATCGCGAGCCCGTGCGGCAGCTGCGGGAGCATCCCGACCACCCCGTACGTCTGGCGGACGAGCCGAGACTCGTGCAGCGTGCCGGCGGTCCGCACGTTCTCCTTGAACGCCACGGCGTGCCGCGAGCCGCGCTCCGTCGCGCCCTGGGCGGCGATCGCGAGCTCCTTCAGGTCGCGGATCCGCTCGCTCGGGCGGACGTCCTTCGGGCATGCCTCGGTGCAGAGGTGGCAGCGGAGGCAGAGCCACAGCCCCTCGGTCTGGATCCGGACCAGACGGTCCTGCGTCGCGCCGTCGCGCGGGTCGACCACGAACCGGTACAGCTTCGCGAGCGCCATCGGGCCCGGGAAGGCGGGATCCGCCGCCACCGCCGGGCACGCCGAGTAGCAGGCGGCGCAGGCGATGCACCGGGGGGTCTCGCGGAACCTCTCGACCTGGGCGGGCGTCATCGGGTTCGGGCGGCCCTCGGGCATCGGGTGCCGGGGATCCACCTTGAGGTGCGGTTCGATCCGCTCGTACTCCTGCCAGAACGGCGCCTGGTCGACGACGAGGTCGCGGACGACCGGTTGGTTGCCCATCGGCTCGACCACGATCCGGCCGTGCCGTTCGACCTCGGGGCCGACCGGCGTCTCGCAGGCGAGGCGGCTCTTCGAGTTGATCCGCATCGCGCACGACCCGCAGATCGCGCTCCGGCAGCTGTAGCGGAGCGTCAGGGTCGGGTCGAGCTCGGCCCGGACCTTCAGCAGCGCCGAGAGCACCGGCGTGTGGGGCGCCAGCTCCACCTGGTAGCGACGGTACTCGGGAGCAGGGTCGACGCCGGGCCGGTACCGGTAGACCTCGAGCGGGACGGAGACGCTCGCCCCGGGCATCAGTAGACCCTCTCGGTCGGCTCGAACCGGGTGAAGCTCACGGGCGCGTAGTCGAGCGTCGGGCCCTCGGGGCCCTTGCGGGCGAGCGTGTGGCGCATCCAGCGGGCGTCGTCCCGCTTCGGGTAGTCGGTCCGCGCGTGCGCGCCGCGGCTCTCGGTGCGGGCGAACGCGCCCACGAGGATCACCTCGGCGAGCTCGAGCAGGTGGCCCGTCTCGAGCGCGTCCGTGAGGTTGAGGTTGAAGACGGGCGAGCGGTCGACGACCCGGACCCGCTCGTAGCGGGCGCGCAGGTCGCGGACGCGACGGATCCCCTCGAGGAGGCCGGCCTCCTCCCGATAGATCCCGGCGCACCGCTCCATCACCGCCTGGAGCTCGGTCCGGAGGGCGATCGGGTCCTCGCCGTCCGGCCGCGACGACCACCGGCGGATCGGGGCGGTCGCCGACTCCAGGTCCGCCTCGTGCAGCTCCGGCGCCGGCGCCCCGGCGGCGTACTCCGCGGCCGCGAGGCCGGCCTGCTTCCCGAAGACCAGCGTCTCGAGCAGGGAGTTGCCCCCCAGGCGGTTCGCCCCGTGGATCGAGACGCAAGCGGCCTCGCCCGCCGCGAACAGGCCCGCGATGCTCGTCGCGCCCCGGACGTTCGTGCCGACGCCGCCCATCATGTAGTGCTGTGCCGGGTACACCGGGATCGGCTCGACGACCGGGTCGATGCCGGCGAACCGCCGGCAGAAGTCGCAGATCTCCTGCAGCCGCGTCTCGATCCGCTCCCGGCCGAGGTGCATCAGCTCGAGGTGCACGTACCCCCCGTACGGCCCGGTGAAGCCGCGGCCCTCCCGGACCTCGGTAACGATCGCCCGGGAGACGACGTCGCGGGAGGCGAGCTCCTGGACGTGCGGGGCGTAGCGGAGCATGAACCGCTCCCCGGACGCGTTCTTCAGGAGACCGCCCTCGCCGCGCGCCCCCTCCGTGATGAGGATGCTGGTCTCGAGGAGCGCCGTCGGGTGGAACTGCACGAACTCCATGTCCTTGAGCGCCGCGCCGGCCTGGTAGGCGGCGGCGATCCCGTCGCCGGTGCAGGTGTGGGCGTTGGTCGTCTTGCCGTAGATCCGACCCGCCGGTCCGGTCGCGACGACGACCGCCGGGGCCGCGATCTCCTGGAACTCCCCGCTGCGGCGGTCGAAGGCGACGATCCCGTGGACCCGCCCGTCGCGGACGACCAGCTCCGTGAGGTCCCACTCGCCGTACAG
>JASHRJ010000087.1 GCA_030037395.1 Thermoplasmata archaeon | reverse complement strand
ACGCCGGCGTACAGCGGGCGGGCCGCCAGCGCCACGCGTCGGCCAACGCGCCGGCCCTCATCGGGCTGTCGCCCCTCCTCGCCGGGGAAACGCCTTCTACCCTCCGTCGGTCGGACGCGGAGTGCGGCTCGGGGCGTTCACGGTGGTCGACGCCTACCCCGAGCTCGCCGGCGGGGACGCCGACCGGGCGGCCCGGGTGGTCGATCTCGCGGTGACCGCCGAGTCGGCCGGCCTCTCCTCGCTGTGGATCGCGGAGCACCACTTCCATCCGGGGGGCGTCTGCCCGTCCCCCCCGGTCCTGCTGGCCGCCTGCGGGGCCCGGACCCGGACGATCCGGCTCGGCTCGCTGGTCTGCGTGCTGCCGTTCCACCGGCCCGTCGATGTGGCGGAGGAGTACGCGCTCGTCGACCGGCTCCTCGGCGGCCGCCTTAACCTCGGGGTCGGCAGCGGCTACCTCCCGCTGGAGCTCGAGGGGTTCGGGGTCGCTGCGGAGGAAAAGCGGGAGCGCTTCGAGACGACGCTCGCGAAGGTCCTCGACGCGTTCGCGGGTCGGCCGGTGCGCCTCGGCGGCGCGTCCTCGCCGGAGGTCCGGCTCAACGTGAGGCCGGTTCAGCTCCCCCATCCGCCGCTCTGGGTCGCGGTCCAACGGCGCGAGGCGCTGGAGCAGGTGGCCCGGCGGGGCCTCTCCGTCGCCCTGATCCCGTACGCGACCGTCGACAGCCTCGAAGAGCTGGCCGCCAGGATCCAGGAGTACCGAGGCTCGGTCCCGGCGGGGACCCGGACCGAGGTGGTGGCGGCGGTGCACGTGTACGCGGGCGATCGGCCCGAGCGGGCGCGCGCCGCCTTCCGAAGGTACGTGGAGAGCCGGCTCGCCCACGGTTCGACGTTCCTCGCGCAGAAGAGCCGGGACCGTCCGCCGCACGCGAGCCCCGAGGCGATCGAGGCGAGCGGGCTGGCGATCTTCGGGCCCGCCGCGGCGGCGGCCGAGGGGCTTGCCAAATTCGCCTCCGCGGGGGTCGACGAGATGCTCGGAATCTTCGACTTCGGGGGGCTGGCTCCCGAGGAGGTCGATCGTTCGGTCCGCGCCGTCGCCGAAGCCTGGGGGCCCGAGCGGAGGTCTCCGTCTCGCCTCCCGGCCCCGGGCGGGAACGCCCTTTAAGCGCGGGCGTCTCGCCCGGCGGGGTTCCGATGGCCGAGATCCTGCCGGGAGTGCACCAGGTCGAAGGGGTGGATCCGTCGCCCGATTTCTCGACGCACGTCTATCTGCTGAAGGACAAGGGCGCCAGCTGGACGCTGGTCGACACCGGGCTCCCCGGCACCCACCCGGCGACGCTCGCCTACCTCGCGAAGATCAAGGTCGAGCCCACGGCCGTGAAGAAGATCCTGCTGACGCATCTGCACCGGGACCACACCGGCTCGCTCCGCGCGCTGGCCGAGAAGACGCGGGCCCGCACGTTCGCCCACTGGGTGGAGGCGGCGTACATCGCGAACGACCCGAAGTACGACGGGCCGGGGACCCCACCGGCCGAGCCGTTCACGGTCGACGAGACCCTCAAGGACGGCGACAGCGTCGACGCCGCGGGCGGGTTGGTCGCCTACCACACGCCCGGCCACACGCCCGGGCACGTGGCCTATTACCAGGTCGAGCGGAAGCTGCTGTTCTCGGGCGACCTGTTCTTCGGCGAGGGAGCCGGCGTCGCGCTCACCCCTCCGGACTTCACGCAGCACTCGCCGACCGCCCAGATCTCGGCGCGACGGATGAGCCAGCTGTCCGTCGAGTCGCTGCTCACGTACCACGGGGGCCCGGTCCTCCAACGCGGGGGCCAGGCGATCCGCGCGCTGGTCGAACGGCTCCGCTGACGATCGGGAGGGGGGTTCCGGGGCCGGGGCGCGAGGCGAGTGGGACTGGC
The DNA here is from genome assembly GCA_030037395.1 of Thermoplasmata archaeon. GTDB lineage: Archaea > Thermoplasmatota > Thermoplasmata > Lutacidiplasmatales > UBA184 > Lutacidiplasma. The sequence goes on along the minus strand of JASHRJ010000087.1, from coordinate 2,049 downwards.
CAGATTTGAACTGGCGTCTCGGAGTCCCGAACCCCGAAGGATGGACCAAGCTACCCCACAGTCCCAGCGCGGGTCGGCCCACCGGGGCGCGCTATTTGAGGGTGCCCACGCCCGGCGTGCAGGCGGGCGTTCCACGACCTCCCGTGGCCCCGTTAGATACGCCCGACGAGCTGCTCCCGGCGTCGATGGCCGAGCCGTCGTACGCGCCCGCGATCCCCGGGCTGGCGCCGGTGGCGTCGCTGACCTGGACGATCCCGGGGTTGCGCGAGGACCCGACGCTCTGCGTCCGGTGTCGGTCCGCGCAACTGCTGTGCGGTAAGCCGATCTGCCCGATCCTTCTCAAGTATCGCGCCTTCGAGCGAACGCTCCCGACCGTCGCCCGAACGACGCTGGACGGCACCTCCCCACCGGGGGTGTTCGTCGGCCGGTTCGGCTACCCGAAGGTCGCGCTCGGGCCGCTCCTCTCGCCGCTCCACGGCTCGACGGAGCTGCTCGACACCCCCGAGGAGTGGGTCGGGCGATCGGTGGACGAGGTCGTCGGGTTCCGGACCGGCCTGGTCCGGGGGACCTCCCGCTACCGGGTCACCGACGCGGACCGCCCGGACGGACTGCTCGAGCGCTACCAGCTCCTCGGCCTTGCCGAGGAGTCGGTGGAGAGCGAGGCGGAGTTCCGCCGGCCGCCTCGCGGGCATCTCGCACTGTCGGAGTCCAGCCCCCCGTTCGGCCCTTCCGCGCCGATCGAACGGGTGCGCCTGGACGTCCGACGGGTCGATCCCCGGCTCGAGCGGATGAGCTCGGACGTGCACGCGAGCGCCCGGGTCGCCGTCGAGGAGCTGTACGATCGCGGCGTTCGGGTGAGCCGCATCCAGCGCGCGTTCAGCCTCGGCACCCTCGGCCGGCAGGGCCGCCGCAAGCTCGTACCGACCCGATGGAGCATCACCGCGGTCGACGATCTGGTCTCCAAGCAGTTGCTGGGGGAGGTCCGTGCGCTGCCGGAGCTGTCGGAGATCCTTGTCTACGCGCTCACCGCGCTCGACAACCGCTGGCTGATCGTTCTCCTCCCCGGAGCCTACCGCTACGAGTCGATCGAGACCTGGTATCCGAACACCTTCTGGAACCCGTCCGACCGGGTCGTCATGCTGGGAGACCACGAGGGGCATGGCGGCCGGACCACCTACGCCTCGATCGGGGGATGCTACTACGCGGCCCGGCTCGCGACCGCCGAGGGCCTCCTGCGCTTGGGGCGGCAAGCCGGCGTGGCCGTGCTCCGCGAGGTGCACCCGGGGGAGATCCTTCCGCTCGGGGTCTGGAACGTCCGGGAGCACGTCCGGGCGGCGCTCCGAACCCCCCCGGAGCGGCTGCCGGATCTCGACGCCCTGCTCGGGCGGATCGCCTCCGCGTTCGCGATCCCGGTGGCCCGATGGCTCCGGGCCAGCGCCGTCCTCCACGAGGCAAGGACCCAGCGCCGCCTGGACGCCTGGCTCGAACCGGCGTCCTAGGCGCTACGGTCCGGAGGAGCCGAACTTCAGGCCGCACCTACCGCAGAACGTGTCGTCCGGCGCGCGCGGCGCACCGCAGCGCACGCAGGCGGTCGGCGACCGCGCGGCGCCGCACCCCCGGCAGAACAGATCGTCCGAGGAGGTAGGATGTCCGCACTGCGGGCAGCGCTCGGCGGTGGCCACCCGCTCCGCGACCTCGCCCGGGTCCGACGAGGAGGGGAGCCGAGGGGGGGCCTCGGCGCCGGCACCGCGAGCGGTTCCCACCGCCTCCACCACCGCACCGACCTTCCGGCGGCCCCGGAGCGACAGGCGGAACGCCTCGCCGTACTCGCCCCGGGCGAAGGCGGCCTGCGCGGCGACGTACAGCTGCCGCGCCTCGGCGTTCGGTTGGCCGGCGGCAGCGCTCTGCCGGGCCTTCACGAGGTCCTGCTCGAACAGGCGAAGCTGGAACTGCGCCTCCGCGCGGTTCTTCGTCACTGCCGCCGGGTCGAACGCCGGTGCGGCGGGCCCGGCCGGCAGCGCGGCCGCTCGCGGGGACGGGCCGGGCAGC
>JASHRJ010000086.1 GCA_030037395.1 Thermoplasmata archaeon | reverse complement strand
ACGGCGGGGAGGCCGGAGGGGCCCCCCCGGCCGGGGGCGGGGAGGACGAGCCGCCCGGCCCGCCGCCGGTCGGGCCGCCCGCGGATCCGCTCGCGCCCGGCGGAGGGGTGCCTCCCTGGTTCCAGGCCTGCGGGGCGCCCGGGGCGTTCGTCGAGCTCCCGCCCTGCTTGCGGCGCCGCGACAGGGCGATCGCGACGCCCGCGATCGCCACGATCACCACGATGATCCCGATCAGAGCGTACAGGCCGGTCCCGCTCGTCAGGTCCGACAGCGCCGACGACGCCGGCTTGGCCGAGACCTTCATCACGACCTCCCGGACCACGGAGATCCCGACCGCGTCCTTGATCGTCACGTTGACGTAGTAGGTCCCGGCGCTGCCGAACGTGTGCTGCGGCGTGGCGCCGTAGCCGGCCGAGCTCCCGTCCCCGAAGTTCCAGCTGTAGTTGTACGGGCTCGTCCCGTTCGTCGCGGTCGCGGTGAACGAGACCGAGCTACCGGCCTGCGGCGTCGTCGTGCTCGCGGAGGCGGTGCCGCCCAGCGCCGAGTTCACCTTCACGGTGAAGTGCGTGCTGTTGACGAAGCCCAGCGAGTCGGTGACGTTGAAGTACACGGTGTACGTCCCCGGGGTCGTGTAGGTGTGGGAGGGGGAGGTGCCGCTCCCCGTCCCGCCGTCGCCGAACCACCAGGACTCCGTCGGGTAGGTGCCGGAGCCGCCGCCGGGGGTCCCGGTGAACGCCACCGGCAGGTTCGCGTCGGTGCCGGTGACGTTCGCCGTCGCCGTCGCGGTGAGCTGCGGGTAGACGAGGACGGCGAACGAGTCGTTCGAGTAGCCGCCCCCGGCGTCGGAGACGTTCAGGTAGCCGTGGTACGTCCCGGCCGCGGTGTAGGGGTGGGTCGTGTTGCCGAGCACGGAGGTGCCTCCGTCCCCGAAGCCCCAGAGGTACGAGTACGGGCTCGTGCCGGGGGTGACCGTGCTGGTGAACGCCACGGTCGCCGAGCCGCCCGAGATCTCGGCGGGGTTCGGCGTGGCCCCGACCGCCGCGGTGACGTTCGGCGCCACGTCGAGCGCCACGTAGCCGTAGCCGGCGACCAGACCCCAGAAGTCGTACGCCACGGCAAAGACGTAGTCGACCCCGGTCGTCGGGTAGCTCAACGTAAGGTTGCCCGAGGCGTTGACGTTGGGGTTTGCCGGGAACAGCGTGAGCTCGGCGCTGAGGCCGTAGTAGAAGTCAAAGACCGACAGGTTCAGGTAGCCGCCGGAGCCGGAGCCGACCGCCACCTCGATCCCGATCTGCTGCGGCGCCCCGACGTCGACCGGGTCGGGGGTGAGCGCCTCGATCACGATCTGCGGCGGGACCTCGAGGGTCCAGGTGGCGTTCGGCAGGCCCGCGCCGCCGGCGATCGCCGGCGTCACGTTCGAGCTGTCGGTGGCCATCGCGAAGTAGGCCGTGGCCGGCGGCGTGACCAGGAAGTCGTTCCAGTAGTACCACGCGGGCCACCACACCGACCCGTCAAAGACGGCGGTCTGGTTCGTGAGCGTGTCGCCCGCGAGGTCCCCGCCGAACAGCACGATCTGGTCGAGCTGGCCGTCCCAGGTCGCGCCGCCCCACACGGTCGGGGCCGGCCAGTAGACGCCGAACGCTCCGGCGGAGGAGGTGATGTTCTCCCAGTCGGACCCCGGAGTGTAGATCCACGTCGCGTTGCTCGCCGAGGCGTTCGAATTGTTCGTGCGGCCGCCGAAGAACAGGAGGTCCGCCGTCGCGTAGTCGTAGGCGCTCTCCTGACCCCAGGTCGGGGCGATCCCCGGACCGGCCGGGATGTACGTCCAGTCCGTCCCGGGCGCGCCCAAGAGCTCGGTCTGGTTCCAGACGAACGAGCAGTCGCGGTAGGCGCAGCCGTCCACCGACACCACCGCTCCCAGCGCGGCGTCCCAGACGAGCGGCGCGTAGATCGACTCGGGCGGAGCCAGGCCCACCTCGGCGGTGATGTTCTCCCAGCCCGACGCCCCGAACAGCCAGGTCTGGTTGCTGTAGGTGTTGTTGGCGAACGCTCCCCCGGTCATGATGATCCCTTCCCAGAGCGGGCTGTACGCCATCCCCATGAAGTCGACCGGAGGAGGGGACGGATCGCCGAAGAAGTCGAACAACGGGGTGAGGTTGTACCACCCCTCGTTGGGGTAGTAGATGAACGTGTTATTCGAGGCGCAGAAGATGCACGCGCCGCCGCCGAAGAGGATCATGTACCCGAGCTCCGGGTCGTAGGCCATCGCCGAGCCCCCGGGGGCCTGCACCGGCGACGTCTGATTCGTCCAGTAGCTCTGGTTGGTCCAGTTCAGCTCGGAGTAGTTCGTGGTGATCAGCGAAGAGACGGAGGCGTGCGCGATGCCGCCCGCCGGGATCGGGAACGCGGGGGCCGCGGCGATGTCGGAGGCGAGCGCGGAGGACGGGACGCAGCCGTACGTCGCTTCCTGGACCGGGTCGCACGTCGCGGCCAGGTCCGTCGGCGGCGCCGACGGCGCGGGCTCCTTCACGGGGGCGCGCGCTACCGAGGAGGCGGGCGCGGGCACGGCGGTCGTCGCGGGCGCGCCGACCGTGGCGGCACCCGTCGGGGCCGCGGGCTGCGCGCTCGGCGTGGCCGGCCCATGGACCGTTGGCAGGACGGCGGCAGCCACCCCGGAGAGGAGCAGCACGGCAACGATCGTCAACGCGGCGGCGTACTCGGCAGGCCCTCGAAGGCGCATGTCGAGAGACCGTGCCGTCCTAGTAGTTGAACCCTTGGGAGGAGCTGTCGGCCCCGGCCCGCGCGTCCGGCCTCCCGGTCGGGCTCCAAACCTCCGGGGGGACCCCGGTTCAGCCGAGGTCGACCGCCTTCGCGTCGACCGTGAGCCCGCTCGGCCCGATCGCGTACGGCTGCACCGAGCGCACGTGGGCGGTCCGTCGCATTTTGAGGACGCGGAGCGAAAGGCCCACGCGGTGGCCGTCGCTCGCGGTGCGGTACCCGAGGACGATCACGCCGTCGGCGACGTACTCCGTGAGCCCGTCCCGCGAGACCTCCGGGTGGAGCGGGTCGGCCTCCGCGGTGAGCACGGTCGTCGCCCCGCTCCCCCGGCAGGCCGCCGCGAGGGCGAACAGCGTCGCCCGGCGGCCGGCCTCCTCGTCGCTGAGCATGTTGAGCAGGGAGACGGAGTCGACGACGATCCGCTTCGCCCCGAGGCCGCTCAGCTCCTGGCCGAGCTCCCCTTGGATCCGGTGAAGGTTCTGCCGGGTCTCCTTCGGGTCGAGCCGCAGGATCTTCAGCACGCCCTTGTCGACGGCGGCGTCGACCGGCCAGCCGAACTGCCGCGCGGACTCGAGGAGCTGCGGGGCGTCCTCCTCGAGCGAGAGGAAGACCCCCCTCTCGCCGTGGCGGGCGCCGTCCAGCAGGAATTGGAGCGCGAGGCAGGTCTTGCCCGTCCCGGGGAGGCCGGTGACGAGGACCACGTGCCCGCGCGGATACCCGCCGCCGAGCATCTCGTCCAGGCCGGCGACGCCGGTCCCGACGCGTCCGGCGGAACCGTCAGACCCGCTCATACTGCGTCGTCACCAGGCCGTTGGCGGAGTTGACGCGGATGACGAACCGTCCGTGGTACTCGGCCGGCAGGCGCGCGAGGACCGGCATGAACTTCGGGATCAGCATCGACCGCGTGCGGTGAGAGGAGTTCGGGCTGGTCGTCCAGCGGAACTGGAGGACGCCGTCGACGGAGTCCGCGACCGCGTGCTCGACGGAGGCCGGGGCGACCCCCTCGGACAGGAGAAGGTAGACGACGCCGCCCCAGCCCTTCGCGCGGCGGCGGAGCCCCTTCAGCATCGTGAGGACATCGTTCGTCTCGATCCCCTCCCGAACGAGCAGGTCGGTGAGCGAATCGACCACGAGGAGGTTGTTCGGCCCGCTCGCATCGAGTGCGTCGGCGAGCGCGCGCAGCGGCCCCTCGGCGGACCGGGACGGACCCGTCGCGGCCGCCAGGAGCGAGCCGCCCAGCGAGGCCCAGGCGGACGGCACGACGGTGTCCCGGAAGTACGTCGGGGACAGGTCGTAGAACGAAAGGTGCCGCAGGAGTACGTCCGGGTACGTTGCGGCGAAGGAGCCTCGCATCTCGTCCAGGACCTGCTCCTTCGAGCGGCTGGTGCTGAGGTAGGCGACGCCCGCAGGGTAGACGAACGGCCCTCGGGCACTTCCGAGGTAGAACCGATGCAGGTCCGGGTCGTCGTAATGGAGCATCAGATGGACCGCGGAGGTCAGCGCGAACTCCTGGTAGCCTGCCCCGGCCTCGCCGACGAGCAGGATCACCGAGCCGGCGGGCACCCCCCCGGTGAGGTAGTCGAAGTCCGGGACCCCGGTCGGAACCCGGGCGGGGACGGCCACGAGCTCCGGGCGCCCCACCCCGGAGGAGGAGAGCGACGGGAAGACCGGACGCACTGCCTCGATCGCCATCCCGGCTACGGCTCCGCGGAGGACTCCGGACTCAGGTATTAGTAGGCTCGGCTCCAGCCGCGGCCACGGCGGCGCCGGCGCGGCCGGATTTCAGGAACTCCCGGAGGTACACCGTCGCGTACGCGCCCTTCGGCAGCGAGAACCGGAACCACACCCCGGCGTCGTCGACGCGGAGCTCGGTCGGCGGCACCGCGACCTGGAGCGCCCTCCAGGTGCCCTCGCTCGCGAGCTCGGGGGCCACCGGGACGGCGAACGCCTCGGGGCCGATCCCCTCGTCGCGCAGGATCCGGCCCAACAGCTCCGCGGGGGCCCCGCTCCGCGGATACGCCGCCGTGCCTACCAGCGGGCCGGCGACCGCCGCCCGCGCGCGGGAGACGATCTCCTCGCACTCCGCGAGGTTGCCCTCGTCGACCGGCACCGCATCCTTCCCTCGGAGGGTCCCGTCGCGGCCGACCCGCAGGATTGCGTCGCCGACGATCGGCCGTCCGAGCGGGAGCCCGGCCTGGTGACGATCGGAGAGGTACCGGTTGAACAGGAACGCCTGGTAGGCGTGAACGAACAGGCGACGGAGCTCGAACGGCAGCGCCCGCAGGGCCCGGCTCGGCGGGTCGCCCCGCGCGAGCCGCTCCAGGATCGCGAGCTCGAAGCGGTACTCCCGCGGGAACTCCCGGAGCGCTCGGGCCGGGTCGCGGTGCGCCCCGAACGCCGCGCGAGCGGCGTCCCCGACCCCCTCCGTCCCCGTCGGCGGACGGGAGACCAGATAGGCGTCGACCGCGCGCTCCGGAGCCCCCCGGACGAGCCAGCGGCCGACGTCGTGCGTGATCGGACGCACCTCGCCGAACCGCTGGGCGCCGAAGAAGTTCGGGAACCCGCCCGCGTCGCGGAGCTCCCGCTCGATCCGGCGGTACGCGGCGACCGCCGCCGCCGGCGCCTCGAGATCGTCCACGCGGATCTCGAAGGCGTTCGCGTAGTGCTGGCCGAGCACCAGCCCGTCGCGCGCCGCATACGCGTCGAGGACGGTCACCCGAGGGAGGCCGAGCTCCGCGGTCGGCGGCGCTCCCCGGTAGGCGAACAGCCGCTCCGAGACGGCCCTCCGGTCCTTCGTACCGGACCAGGCGACGGCGCGCGGGGCCAGGCCGAGCCGTCGCTCGATCGCGGCCGCGAGCTCGTGCTGCTCCCAGTCGCGGCTCTCCAGCCGCAGGATCGTGAACGGCCCGTCGGGGTCCGGCCGGGGGTAGCTCGAGACCTCCCGGACCCGGAACGCGTCGGGCGACGCCTTGAGCCGCCCGGCCGCCCCGGGGGAGCTCGAGCCGTAGAACCCGATCCCGATCGCGAGGTCCGACACCGGGAGCGGCGGCGCGCTCCCGGGCACCCTGCGGGTAGCGGTACGGGTGTTATTACCGTGAGCGCCGGTCCATCGACGGGTCGCGCCACCGATGATTCAGGCGACCGCCCGCATCCTGCGGAACGTCATCGAGGTCGCCGTCGGCGAGGCGGTCTGGCTCGGGCGGCCGATCGAGGCGGAGGAGGGCGGGTTGGGCCGTCGGCTCGCCGCGCTGTTCTCGACCGAATACCACCTCTACCGACCCGGGGAGCCCACGACCGTGGCGGCGACGATCTCGTACCGGGCAAAGGCGGACGAGATCCGGATCCAGGTCGGGGAGGAGTCCTGGAAGACGGTCTCCTCGGCGTTCGGACCGATGACGATCGACTACGGCGGACGTCGCTACACGATCCACGAGCGGCTGACCGGCACGTTCCGGGTGTTCGACGGGACGGCGGTGGTGGCGGCCGGGCAGCTCGGCTTTCGGTCCTGCGCCATCCGGGAGTACCGGGCCGATCTCGAGACGTTCCTCGTCCACCTCGCGCTCGGCTACGTGATCCGGACCCTGACCTGGGAGATGGTGGGCTGACGCCCTCGTCCCGCCGGCCGCGAGGGCGGGAGGCCCGCGCGGCGGCCCGGCCGATGCTGATCGAGCTCGCGGGGCTCCCCGGCGTCGGCAAGTCGACCGTCGCGCGAGCCCTCGCGCGGCGGCTCGACGCCGTCTGGCTCCGGGTCGACACCCTCGAGGCCGCGATGCTCGCCGCCGGGCTGCGCCGGTCGCACGCGACCGGGCTCGCCGCCTACCTCGGCGTCCGCGACCAGGCCCGGGAGCAGCTCGCCCTCGGGCGCAGCGTGGTCGTCGACGCGGTCAACGGCGTCGAACCGGCCCGCCGGCTCTGGCGCGAGCTCGCGCGCGAGCGGCGAGTGCCGCTCCGCGTCGTCGAGCTCGTCTGCGCCGACGCTCGGGAGCATCGCCGTCGCGTCGAACGCCGGCCCGCCCCGACCCCTCCGCTCCCGAAGCCGTCGTGGGAGGAGGTCCTCCGGCGCGAGTACGCGCCGTGGCGCGGACGGCGGCTGACCCTGGACGCTGCGCGGCCC
>JASHRJ010000085.1 GCA_030037395.1 Thermoplasmata archaeon | reverse complement strand
GGCTGGCGCCCGTTCGAGTTCGTGACCGTGAACCAGCCGGCGGGCGAGGTGGTGGACTTCTACCAGTTCATCCTCGGCTCGGCGGTGAACCAGGCGCTCGCGACGGCTACCGGCGAGGTGAGCATCTACTCGATCTAGGCGGATCGAGCGACCTCGACCAACCTATTCCTCCCCCCGGGGCTCACCCCCCGGGGGCTCTAGTTATGACTCCGCGCTCGAGGTTAGCGGCGCCGCTGACCCAGGGTCACCCAGCCCTTAGGGAGGCCCGGCAGGCGCGGGCCAAAGCGAACCGTGGTCACCGCTCGATGGCCAGGGTCGGCTCGCGGGCGAGCGCCTACGCCGGCGCGAGGACGACCGCCGTGTAGAATCCCACGACGGTAGTGTTCAGCACGTTCGGGTTGACGAACGTGAGGCTCCACTGGCCCGCCGGTACTTGCGTGTCGAGCTGGTAGACGCTGAGGTTGGCGATCTCGCCGGAGGACCACTCGTACGCCCCGACGGTCCCGTTGTGATTAAACGCGGCGAGTTCGGTCGGGTCAAGGACGTAAACCACCAAGCCCAGGGTGTTGGTGAACGTCCCGGTGATAACGGAGGTCCCCTGGACGATGAACGAGATCGCATTGTACTGCTCCCCTGGGAGGGAGTAGTAATCGTCCTGGGGCACGAGGACCACGGACCGGCTCTTGCTGCCGGAATGGAGCCCCCCCGAGAGCGCGTAGACCAGAACGATGACGACCACCACGACCGCGGTCAGGGCGGCCGCCCGGACGGGGCGCTGCCGAGACGGGTTGCGCACAGGGCCCGTCTCGGTCCCCGGGGGCGCGGAGCCTTGGGTCGACGGGCTCCCCCCACTGCTTCCCGATGCGGTCGAGGCGGAGCCAGGGCCCGACGTCATGGCGGCTCCGACCCACGGCCGCTTATCAAGCGTCGCACGCCGGGCCGCCGGCCTTCGAAGACCTACCTAGAAATCCGGACTTTCCGATGGGGCGCGGCCGGAACCTATCGGCGCGCGCCGGCGTGCGTTCCCCGCTCCGGCCCGCGTCACCGTGCCGCCCGCCGCCTTTCGGCCTCGGGTCGAGGAGCGACCGCGCCCTTCAGGCGGAAAAGCCCCGCCGCATTCTCCCCGAGAATCCGCTCGACATCCCCCGGCTCGAGCTTCAGCCGCTCGACGAGGTCGACCGACGCGCGGATCTCGGCGAGCGGCCAGTCCGAGCCATACAGGAACCGCTCAGGTTTGCCGGTGGAGACGACTACCTCCTCCACCCGCCGAAGGGCGAGCTCCCGCGCACGACGGAAGTACGGCGAGGACGGCGGAGGGAGCAGCCCGGAGGTGTCCGCGTAGACGTTGGGGTTCTTGTAGACGATCTCGGCGGCCTCCTCAATCCACGGATTGCCGAGGTGGCAGAGGACGAGCCGGAGCTCCGGGAACCGGCCGGCGACCTCGTCGACCTCGATCGGCCGGGCGTACTTCAGGAGACCGGCGCCGTCCAGGGTGTCCCCTTGGTGGACGAGCACCGGGAGCCCGCGGCGGCGGGCGAGCTCGTAGACCGGATCGAGCCGTCGGTCGTGCGGGTAGAACGGTCGGTAGCCGGGGAACAGCTTGATCCCGACCGCCGAACGGTCGCGCTCAAGCACCGCGACGGTCGCCTCGACCGAACGCTCGCCCCGGGTCGGATCGACCGTGGCGACGGGGAGGAGGCGGCCCCCGCTCGCCTCGGCGACCCTACGCCCCTCCGCGAGGGCCTCGAGCTCCGACGCAGCGTGCACGAGCTGGATCGCGAGAGCGTAGTCAAGGCGGCTCCGATCCATCTCGCGGAGGAGGCCGGCGACGGTGAACTCAAGGTCGGGCCGGTAGCCGGTGCGTCGGATCTCGGGCCACCATGCGCTCAGGTGGACGTGAGCGTCGACCCGCACGGGGCGGCTCGCGGCACGACGCGACGGGCTCACGAGTCGGCCGGAGGAGGCTCCGTGGTCTTGGCCCTTGGCCTCGCCCCCGGCGCGGGGCGTCGGCCCTCGATCGCGTAGAACCGGGGAGCTCGGGCCGATCGGCCCTGCCGCTCCTGGCTCAACACGACGTCGTGGGAGGCGGCCGCCTGCACCATCCGATCGAGCCCCTCCGCCGAGAGGTCCGCCGGCGGGACCCGGTGGTCCATGCGCCAGTAGAGGAGCCGGTCCGGTTCCGCCGAGCGCCGCCGGAACCTCACGAGGACCGCCAGCGCAAGGTCGGGGTCGGTCCAGGAGGCGGCCCGGATCTCCCCGTTCTTGAGGAGAATCTCGATCCCCTCGTCCCACACATGCGCTTCCTCAGGAGCGAGCTCTCGATCCCGCCGGAGGAGGGCGTAGAGGGCGAGCCCCAAGACGACCAGGACCCCGCCGAAGGCGACGAACCCGAGCGCCGGCAGCGAAGCCGAGGAGGTCGCCCACAGGGCGGCCCCGGCCCCGGCGCAGACCGCTCCGAGGAGAACGAGAGCGCGGCGTCCGATCTCGGCCGTCCGTTCCCGCCGCCGGCGGGCGACGGCGCGGTCGGCCGGCGGGAGGAGCAGGGAGGAGCCGCCGCCCTCCGCGATCCCCGTCGGCGGCGCGGCCTCCGCCTCTCCCATGCCGTAGCCTCGCCGGGGACCGACCGCGGACGATTTACGGGTATGGCCCGGAGTCTCCTTACTCCCGGGGCCGCCCGCCCGGATAA
>JASHRJ010000084.1 GCA_030037395.1 Thermoplasmata archaeon | reverse complement strand
GGGCCGCTCCCGCGGCGACCGCCGTGCGGGGGACCTCCGCCAGGTCGTCCGCGCCCCTCAGGAGCGGGGGCGCGGGGCGGCGCCGGGGCGCCGTAGTCGAACCCCGGAACCCGAGCCCGCGGGATGGTCGTACCGAGGAGCCGCTCGATCCGTCCTAGATCGGCCTCCTCCTCAGGGGAAACCAGCGTGAAGGCGTCTCCGCGCCGCTGGGCCCGGGCGGTCCGCCCGACGCGGTGGACATACACCTCGGGCTCGTGCGGCACGTCGAAGTTCACGACGTGGCTTACCCCCTCGACATCGATCCCCCGGGCCGCAATGTCCGTCGCGACCATGACCCGATGGGCGCCGCTGCGGAACCCCTCGAGCGCGCGGGTCCGCTGGCTCTGGCTGCGGTTGCCGTGGATGACCGCCGCCGGGATCGACCAGCGGCTCAGCTGGTCGGCGAGCCGGTTCGCGCGATGCTTCGTCCGCGCGAAGACGAGGACGCTGGTCATCGTCTCGTCGAGCAGGATCTCCCGGAGCAGCGCGGCCTTGAGGTGGCCCGGCGCCGGCAGCGCGAGGTGCCGCACCCCGACCGCGGCGACCACCTTCGGGTCGACGTGCACCATCTTCGGGTCCCGGAGGAACTCGCGGGCGAGATCGACCACGGGCGGCGGCATCGTGGCCGAGAAGAGCATCGTCTGGCGGTCGCGCGGGAGGACCCGGAGGATCCGCCGCACGTCCGGCAGGAACCCCATGTCGAGCATTCGGTCCGCCTCGTCGAGCACGAGGATGCGGAGCTCCCGCCAGTCGAGATGGCCGCGCTCCATGAGGTCGAGCAGCCGGCCGGGGGTGGCGACCACGATCTCCGCGTGCCCGCGGACCGCCTGGATCTGCGGCTCCAGTCCGACGCCGCCGTAGACGGCGACGCCGCGGCGCGGGGTGAACCGGCCGAGCCGGCGGAGAAACTCCTCCGCCTGCACGGCGAGCTCTCGGGTCGGCGTGAGGACGAGCGCGTAGATCCTCCCCGGGGGAAGGTCCAGCGTCCGCTCGAGGATCGGCAGGAGGAACGCGGCGGTCTTGCCGGTGCCGGTCTGGGCGGTCGCGACCAGGTCGCGGCCCCGGACCGCCTCGGGGATCGCCTGGCGCTGGATCGGGGTCGGCTCCCGGTAGCCCATCTCCCGCACGCCGGCGTGCAGGCTGGGGTGGAGCGGCAGCTCCTCGAACAGCCCTTCGCGCGCGGGCTCTTCGGGAGGAGGTTGTGGACGGCGCGGCGGCTCGCTCACCGGTCCGGCCCTGACCTCTCGGGGGTTATGAGCGGGCCGGGCGGGAGGCGGGCCCCGTCTGCACGCCGGCGGCCCGCCCACCGCCGGTCGGCGGGAGCGCCGCCGCCTGGTCGAGGTGCCACTCCACCGACTCCTGCGCGGTGACCCGCGCCGCCGGCAGGGCAGCGCGTCGGCTCCCCCGCCGGGGGTCGGCGAAGATCCTCTCGACCACGGCGCGCTTCTCGGCACCGCACACGAGGAAGAGGACGGTGCGGGCGTGGCCGATCGCGGGGAGCGTGAGCGTCACGCGGGATACCAACGGCGGAGCGCCGGGGTGCGCCTCGCCGACGACCCACCGCGAGGTCTCGTCGAGGCTCGCGGCGCCGGGGAACAGCGACGCGGTGTGGCCGTCCGGTCCTACGCCAAGCACGACGGCATCGAACGTCGTCGTCGCGGCGCCGCCCGCCGCGCCGAAGAAGCCGCGGAGCTCCGCGTCGTACCGCTCGGCCACCGCGTCCAACGCCCCGTCGGCTCGGATCGGGTGCACGTGCTCCGGCGGGACCGCCGCCGGGGCGAGCCAGAGGCGGCGGGCGGCGCCGACGTTGCTCCTCGGATCGGTGGGCGGCACCGCGCGCTCGTCCGCCCAGAAGACGTGCCAGTCGTCCCACCGGCGGTTGCCCGCGGCCCCGGCGGCAAGGGCGCGGAACATCGGCTCGGGGGTCGTGCCCCCCGACACCGCGACCGCGAACCGGCCGGCGCGGGTGCGTGCCCGCTCGGCGAGGGCGACCAGGCGCTCGGCGAGAGCGTGGGCCGCGGAGACCGGGTCGCTGTGGACGGTGACCGTCGGGCTCAGTCGCTCGACCATTGGTGGCCCAACTCGGCAGGCAGGCGCCGGGCGTCCGTCGGCCCCCACGTCCCCGCGGCGTACCTCCGCAGGCGGGGAGGCCGTCGCAGGACCGGTCCGTAGATCCGCCAGGCCTCCTCGACCTCGTCGGCCCGGACGAACAGGGTCGGGTCGCCGCGCAGGAGGTCGACCAGGAGCGTCTGGTAGGCGTCGGCGAGCGGCCCGAACGCCTCGGAGTAAAGGAAGTGCAGCCGGTGCGTCTCGAGCTCGATGGCGTGCCCGGGGCGCTTGATCTCGAACGCGAGCTCGAACCCCTCCCGCGGCTGCAGCGTGACGGTGAGCGTGTTCGCGGAGATCTCCCGCGGCGACGGCCCCGGGAAGAACCAGACCGGGGGCCGGCGGAAATGCACGACGATCTCGGTCCGCTTCTCGGGGAGGCGCTTGCCCGTGCGCAGGAAGAACGGCACCCCCTGCCAACGCCAGTTGTTGAGGTAGAGCCGGAGGGCGACGTACGTCTCCGTCGACGAGTCGCGACGGATCCCCTCCTCCTCGCGGTAGCCCCGCACCGTCTTGCCCCCCAGCCGACCGGCACCGTACTGTCCTCGGACGAGCCCGTCGGGACCGAGCGTCTCGACCGCCTGCAGCGCCTTCACCTTCTCGTTGCGGACGGCGTCCGCGTCGAGGCTCGAGGGGACCTCCATGGCCGTCAGCGACAGCAGCTGCGTGAGGTGGCTCTGGACCATGTCGCGCAGGGCGCCGGCGCCGTCGTAGTAGCGCGCGCGGTCCTCGACCCCCAGCTGCTCGGCGACGGTGATCTCGACGTGCGAGATGCGGTCGCGACTCCAGACCGACTCGAAGAGCATGTTGGCGAACCGGAAGACGATCAGGTTCTGGACCGTCTCCTTCCCGAGATAGTGGTCGATCCGGTAGATCGCCCGCTCGGGGAAGTGACGATGCAGGCAGCGGTTCAACCGCTCCGCCGAGGCGAGGTCGGTGCCGAACGGCTTCTCGACCACGAGGCGGGTCCATCCGGGCCCCTCCGCGAGACCGGCGTCGCCGACGCTGTCGACCGCGGCGGGCACCGCGCCGGCCGGCAACGCGAGGTAGAAGACCCGGTTCCCGGGAAGGCCGTGCTCGCCCTCGATCGCCTCGATCCGCGTCCGCAGGCGCCGGTAGTCGTCCGGTCCGCCGTCGCCCAGCGCGTGGTACTCGACCCGGGCGGCGACCCAGGCGGTCGCCTCCGCCGGGGTCGCGAGGCCGGCGCGGACGATCGCGCTCGCCGCCTGCCGGCGAAAGCGGCTGTCGTCCAGGCGGGCCCGGGCACAGCCGAGCAGGTGGAAGACCGGCCCCCGGTCGGGGGCCACCGTGCGCGCCACCTCGTACAGCGCCGGGAGCAGCTTGCGACGCATCAGGTCGCCGGTCGCGCCGAAGACGACGAACAGGTGCCGGTCGACCCGCGGCCGGACCGAGCGCTCACCCGGGCCCGACGGCATGGCCCCCGAACCGCTGGCGCATCGCGGCGAGCAGGCGCTCGGCGTACGGATCGCTCTGGCGAGAGCGGATCCGGCGGTCCAGCGAGAGCGCGATCACGGGCGCGGGAACGTCGAGGGCGATCGCCTCCTCGACGGTCCAGCGGCCCTCTCCCGAGTCGCGGACGTACGGCGCAATCTTCTCGAGGCCGGCCGGGTCGGCTAGGATGTCGGCGGTAAGGTCGAGGAGCCAGGATCGCACAACGCTGCCGCTCCGCCAGATCGTCGCGATCTGCCCGAGGTCGAGCGTCCAGGTCGGCTTGGCGCGCAGCACCTCGAGCCCCTCGGCGTACGCCTCCATCAGGCCGTACTCGATCCCGTTGTGGACCATCTTGACGTAATGGCCGGCGCCGCTGGCGCCCACCCGGCCCCAGCCGCGATCCGGCGCGGGGGCGAGGGCCTGGAAGACCGGGGCGAGGCGCTGGGCCGCCGCGGCGTCGCCCCCGATCATGAGGCAGTAGCCCTCGGCCCGTCCCCAGATCCCGCCGCTGACGCCGACATCGAGGTAGTCGATCCCCGCCGCGGCGGCCTTGGCCGCGCGGCGCATCGAGTCCTGGTAGTTCGAGTTGCCCCCGTCGATGAGCGTGTCGCCGCGGGCGAGCAGCCCGAGGAGCGCCGCGACGTGCTCTTCCGTCGGGTCGCCCGCCGGGATCATCAGCCAGACGGCGCGCGGCGGTGCCAGCTGGCGCACCAGCTCCTCGAGCGACGCCGCCCCGACGGCCCCGTCGGCGACCGCCGCGGCCACCACGTCCGCCTTCCGGGCGTACCCGACGACCCGGTGACCGGCCTTGGCGAGGCGGGCGGCCATGCCGCCGCCCATCCTTCCGAGCCCCACGATCCCGACCTCCACGTCCCCTCCCTCCTGCGGCACGGGCCCCCGGGCTCCCTCCGTCGTCGGAAGGGCGCCCCGCCCCCCGACCTGCCGGTCCCCGGTCCCATGGGGAGACCGGCAGCCGGGCCAGGACCCGAGGTCCGCCCGCCCCACCCGGGCGCCCGATAAGACGTTGGCCGGGGGAGCGGGCCGGCTAGCCCGCGACCAGCTCCGCGAGGCGGGCCACGCCACCCTCCGGTGCGCCGGCGACGTTCGCCACGTACACCCGGCGCTGCCGGCTCTCGAGCGCGGTGCGGTCGCCACGCGCCTGGGCCCGGAGGATCCGGGCGAACGAGAGGGCCATCTCGGGCACGGGCAGGTCGGTGGCGGGTTCGTCCACGATCTGAAGGAACACGCCGGTCGGCGGGCCCCCCTTGTGCAGCTGCCCGGTCGAGTGGAGGAAGCGGGGGCCGTAGCCGACGGTCACGACCACCCCGAGGCGACGTCGGAGCGCGTCCACCAGCCGGCCGAGGGCCGAGCCGGTCGCGTCCGTGGGGGCAAGGAACGCCTGCACCGCGACGTAGTCGCGGGGCCGCACGCTCGCCAACCACCGACGGAGGGCGTCGCCGGCGGGGCCGGAGGCCGGCACCGGTTCCCCGTACGCCTCGAGCGACCGCGCGCCGGCCGCCGCGTCGGCCATCGCCGTTCGCGCGAGCTCCTTCGCGAACTCCACGTCCGGCTGGTCGAACGGGTCCACCCCGATCACGGCGCCGCAGGCGGCGATCGCGACCTCCCAGCGGAAGAACTCGGCGCCCAGTCCGACCGGCGAGCCGACGTCGAACCGGAGCACCGGCGTGCCGACGGAGGCCCGGGCGGCCAAATCCCGTTCGACCGCCGGGGCCGTCTCGCCGTCCAGCGCGAGGTAGGCGATCGTCACGTCGGGGCTCGGAGGGACCTGCTCCGGGGTGCGGCAGGCGGCGACGGGCACGATCCCCTTCCCGATTTTCCCCAGGCTCTCGGCGACGAGCTGCTCCGTCCAGGCCGGAAACGCGCGCAGCCCGGGCGAGGTGAGCAACACGAGCTTGTCGCGGCCCGCCCGGGCGAGCTCGCCCAGGGCCGCCCCGAGGGCGAGGCCCGGGTTCGCTCCGGGCTGCGGTTCGCGGCAGCGCACCGCCATCGCCCGGGCGTCGGCGAGGAGCCCGTCCAGGTCGACGCCGAGGAGGACCGCGGGCACCAGGCCGAACACGGTCAGGGCGCTGTAGCGGCCGCCGACGTCCGGTGGCCCGCCGAAGCACGCCCGGAACCCTCGCTCCTTCGCCAGCTTCTCGAGCGGGGTCCCGGGATCGGTGATCGCGACGAAACGGCGCGACGCGGCCGCGCCGCCGGCCGCGGCCCAGAAGTATCGGAGGAAGGCGTTCGGTTCGAGGGTCGTGCCGGACTTGCTCGAGACGACGTAGAGGGTCCGGCCCGGCGGGCAGGCGTCCTGGCACGCCCGGACCGCCGCCGGGTGCGTGCTGTCGAGCACGCGCAGCGCCGGCGCTCCACGGCCCCTCGGGAGGGTCCGGGCTATCACCTCCGAGGCGAGGCTAGAGCCTCCCATGCCGAGCAGCACTACGTGCTCGACCCCGTCCGCCCGGACCCCTTCGGCGAAGGCGCGCAACTCGTCCGCGCGGGCTGTGCCCACCTCGGGGGCGGAGAGCCACCCGAGTCGGTCCGCCGGCTCGGCGGCCGGTGCCGCCGGCCAGAGCGAGGGGTCGGTGCGCCAGAGACGCTCGACGGCGCGCTCCCGGCTCCAGGCCGCGAGGCGCTCGTCGACGGCCGCGCGGTAGCCGCCGAGCTCCCATCGGTCCCGGGACGCGCCGCCGGGAACAGCGGTCACGACGGCGACCCCGCGGCCCGGATCGCACGGAGGGCCGCCTCGACGAGGCGAGGCACGGAGAAGCCGAGCCGCTCGTAGACGACCGGGCCGGGGGCGGACGCACCGAACCGGTCGAGGCCGACGATCTCCCCAGCGGGGCCGGCGTACCGCTCCCAGCCGAGCCGGCTCGCGGCCTCGACGGTGACGCGAGGGATCCCGGCCGGCAGCACGCTCGCCCGGTACGCCGGCGGCTGCCGCTCGAACAGCTCCCAGCTCGGCATCGAGACCACCCGGGCTCTCACCCCCTGCTCGCCGAGCGCCGTGCGCGCGCCGAGCGCGAGATGGACCTCCGAGCCGGTCGCGACTAGGACGACCTGCGGCGGCGCGGGAACCGCTTCCTCTAGGACGTAGGCGCCCTTCCCGACGCCGTCCGCGATCGGCCGACGCGTGGAGTCGAGGACCGGCAGCTTCTGGCGCGTCAGGACGAAGGCGACCGGTCCGTCCTGCGCGAGCGCCACGCGCCAGGCCGCGGTCACCTCGTTCGCGTCGGCCGGGCGCAGGACCGTGAAGCCCGGGATCGCCCGCAGCCCCGCGAGCTGTTCCACCGGCTCGTGCGTCGGCCCGTCCTCGCCGACCGCGATCGAGTCGTGCGTGAACACGGCGAGCGTCGGGAGCCGCATGAGGGCGGACAGGCGGAGCGCCGGTCGCGCATAGTCCGAGAAGATCAGGAAGGTGGAGCCGTACGGGCGCACGCCGCCGTGGAGCGCGAGGCCGTTGAGCATGCCGAACATCGCGTTCTCCCGCACGCCGAAGTGCAGGTTGCGGCCGCAGGCGCCTTCGAACGAGAAGTCGCCGAGGTCGTCGAAGTACGTCTTCGTCGACGGCGCGAGGTCGGCGGAGCCCCCGACGAGGGCCGGCCACTGTTCGGCGGCCGCCCGGAGCACGGCGGCCGAGGCGTCGCGGGTTGCGATCGGCTCGCCGGGCGGGAACGAAGGAAGCTCGGGGGACCAGGCGGCCCGAGCGCGTTCGTCGTGCCCCCGCTGGAACTCGTGGGCAAGCTCCGGGAACGCCCGCCGGTACTCTTCGAACCGGGCCTTCCAGTCCTCCTCCCAGGCGCGGCCCCGGCCAAGGGCCCGGCGGAAGTGCGCCCGGACCTCCTCCGGGACCAGGAACGGGGGCTCGAGCGGCCAGCCGAGCTTGCGCTTGGTCTGGCGGGTTCCCTCTGGCCCCAGCGGCTCGCCGTGCGCCTCCTTCGTGTCCTGCCGAGGACTGCCGTAGCCGATGTGCGTGCGGACCCGGAGCAGCCACGGCGCCCCCGGATGGGAGGCGGCCCTTCGAAGCGCGGCGTCGATCGCGTCCACCGAGTTGCCGTCGTCGACCGCCGCGATCCTCCAGCCGTACGCCTCGAACCGCCGGTCCACCTCCTCGGTGAAGGCGAGCTGCGTGGGACCCTCCAGCGAGATGTGATTGTCGTCGTAGAGGGCGATGAGCGGGCTCGCCTTCAGGGTCCCGGCGAGCGAGGCCGCCTCGGCCCCGATCCCTTCCATGAGGTCGCCGTCCGAGCAGAGGACGAACGTGGTATGGTCGACGATCTTGTGCCCGGGCCGATTGAAGCGGCTCGCGAGATACCGCGCGGCGAGGCACATGCCGACCGCCATCGCGAGGCCCTGGCCGAGCGGTCCGGTCGTCGCCTCGACGCCGGCGGTGAGGCCGTGCTCGGGGTGCCCCGGAGCGCGGCTCCCGTACCGCCGGAACCGCTTCAGCTCCTCGAGGGGAAGATCGTAGCCGGTGAGGTGCAAAAGGGCGTAGAGGAGCGCGGAGCCGTGGCCCGCGGAGAGCACGAACCGGTCCCGATCCGGCCAGGCCGGGTTCGCCGGGTTGTGACGCAGGAACCGGTCCCACAGGACATAGGCCATCGGCGCCGCTCCGAGCGGGAGTCCGGGGTGGCCGCTCTTCGCCTCCTCCACCATGTCGACCGCGAGGAAGCGGAGCGTGTTGATCCGGGGATCGTCCTCGGTCGCCACGCGGCTCACCCGGCCCCCGCCTCGTGCGCGAACGTCGCCGCGCCCACTAGCCCGCTGTCCCCGCCGAGCCGCGCCGGCACGATGCGCAGCCCCCGGACCGCCGCGCGCAGGGCATCGGCCCGCACGACCCGATCGACCGCGGGGACGAGCCACGGGAAGCCCGAGACGATGCCGCCGCCCAGGACGATCACCGCCGGATCGATGCCGTTGACGACGGAGACGAGGCCGGCCGCGAGGTACCGCCCGGTCTCGCGCATCAAGCGCCGAGCGAGCGGGTCCCCCCGTCGGTACGCCTCCTCGACGGTCTTGGCGGTGATCGCGGCCGGGCGCCCCGCGAGCGCCACCAGGGGGGCTCCCCGACGCGGGTCGCTCCGCGCCGCCTCGCGCGCGCGCTCGGCGATCGCCCATCCCCCGGCGTACGCCTCGAGGCAGCCGGAGTTCGGGCAGCGGCACTTGCGTCCGGCCACCTCGATCGTGAGATGGCCGAGCTCGCCGGCGGTGCCCGTGGCGCCGTGGCGCAGGCGCCCGTCGGCGACGATCCCGCCGCCGACGCCCGTGCCCACGAAGACGCAGACCAGATCGTCGGTCCGGCGGCCGGCGCCGTGCCGCCACTCCCCGAAGGTCGCCGCCTGCACGTCGTTGAGGACGCGGACCGATCGGCCGGTGCCCCGGGCGAGCCGCTCGGCGAGCGGGACGTCGTGCCAGTCGAGATTAGGGCCGAACAGGACGCGGCCCCGGGCATCGACCTGGCCGGCCACCCCGATTCCCAGCGGCCGAGAGGACGGTACCGTCTCCGACCACCGCCGCCGGACGCAGGCGACGATGTCGTCGATGATCCGGGACGCGGGCCGGTGCGCCCGGGTGGGCAGGACCTCGGTGTCGAGGATGCTCCCGTCCTCCGCGACGGCCCCGAGCGCGATCTTCGTCCCGCCGAGGTCCACACCCAGCGACGCCGTCTGCCAAGCGCGGGGGGGGTGACGGCGCGGCCCGCGGGGCCCGACCGCCTGCCGGCGACCGGGACGACGGGGTGGGGCGGTCGACATCGCGCTTCGAGCCCGTGACCCGCCAGCGTGCCGCGGAGGTCCGGGGCACCGCGCCAAGGGCGTTTTTCGGATAAGGCTTAGGCAGCGGCCCACCGTTTCACCACCCCGGCCGCCGGCTTAAGGCGTGGAGTTAAGCTCCGGGAGTCGGCCATGGCGAAGCAGGCGAAGTCGGAGAGCAAGAAGCCGCCGAACAGACTCGCACCGAGTTTTCTGAGCGTCGCGGTCGTCGTCGCGGACCGGGGTCGCGCGGTGCGCTGGTACACCGAGGCGCTGGGGTTGGAACACGTCGACGACATGGCGCACTGGCAGACCGTGGGCCGCAAGGGCGGCCGGGGGCTCCTCCACCTATGTCAGGTATCCGAGTTCGACGCGAAGGCACCGATGGAGCCGGGCAACACCGGCATCGCGCTCACGGTACCGGGCGAGTTCCTGACCTCGTGCGCGGAGCTCGAGCGCCGGGGGGTTGTGTTCTCGGCGCCTCCGAAGAAGGAAGCGTGGGGCTGGGGGGCGACGATCCGGGACCCGGACGGCAACGAGATCTACCTGACCCCGGAGAGCTGAGCGGATCGAACGGGCGCTCGACCGCTCGGTTCCCGTACAGGACGAAGGCGTAGCCCCCTCGGAGAACGCGGGGGCCTTCCGGCAGCCTGCGCACGCTCCGAGCCGGAGCCGGGCGCAGGCACCAGGGACGGGGCCGAACCGCGCGAAGGCCGACGACTCCGAGCGCGGAGGACGCCACGCGGCAGCGCACCCGCGAGATCGACCCGACGCCCCCCTCATCCCGTCGCCGGCCCGCCGCCGGGGCCACCCGACGACCCCTCGCGCGCGCCGTACAGTGACGGGGCGGGTCTCCCTCCTCTCGGAGGTCTCGATCGCTGGCGAGGCCGGACGGTCGACGGGCCCGGCGGCGGACGATCCTGCGCGGTCGGCCTCCCCCGGAGGGTCTCCGGCGAGGTCGACCGCATCCTGACGAACCTCGAAGAGGGGGTCTCCGGGATCGCGCGGCACCAACGGCCGCACCCGCAAACGGGGCGCCGTAGCAGCGAGCAACGGGTCGGGGACGGATCGCGCCACCGTCGGACGACGGGTACGGCCCCCACCCGGGTCGGGGACAGGGGGTCGAGCCGAACCCGGGTCCAGTCGACGGAACCTCCAAATACCTCAGGACGGCTCCTCGCGCCGGGAACCGTATGAGGGCATCTCCCTCGCAGGCCGCGGGCAGCGCGGGTCAGACGACGGGCGCCCCGGGGAGCGTCGCCCCCCGGCTGAGCAACGAAGAGGTGCGGATCGCGAAGTTCGCGGGCTCGGCGCTCGCGGTCGCGGCCGGCATCCTCTCGATCCTCTCGGTGTTCGCCACGTGGTGGATCGCGACGACCGGGGGCGTCAGCACCTCGTTCTACCCCGGGCTGCGCTACAAGGCGGCCGGGACGTGGTACACCTACGCCTCGACGGGCTTCGGCCAGGTCGGGGGTCTCTTCCTCGCGGTCTTGGTCCTGGGGATCGTTGCCGGGATCTTGCTGCTGATCGCCGGGGGCCTGATGTTCGTCGAAGCGCTCGGCAAGCGCTCCCTGTCGGCCGGCCGGATCGCCGGACTCGCGGTGGCCGGGATCGTGCTCGAGGTGGCGGCGGCCGCCGCCGCGCCCGGGCTGCAGCCGTGGGCGATCCGGACCTCCTCGGGTGGCTCGACGTTCTGCTCGGGATGGACCGGTACCTCTCCCTGCAACGCCTTCTGGGGGTCGGGAAGCCACGGGGCGGCCTCGTTCACGTTCGTCGGCGCCGACGGCTGGATCGTCATGATCGGCGCGATGTTCCTCGCGATCCTCGGCTTGGCAATCCGCTACCTAGGTCGGAACCCGCCGGACACGGGCCCCGCGTAACCTGGCTCGAGCGGCCCATCTCTCGGGGCGGACCGGTCCGTCGGGGCAACCGCGACAGCGCCCGGCAGGGAGTGTCTCGGCGGGACGCCCCGGCGGTTTGCGGGTGCGGCGCGTGAGGCGCCCGTCGGCCGAAAGGCCGGGCCCCGGTGGCGGCCGGGCGGCACCCAGCTCGGCGCCGACCTAAGGAACCCGCTCCGTCCGTTGGGCCCCAGGCTCGGCCCGGGAGGAGGAGTTCGTGGTGCGAACGCCCGGCGGGCCGTCGGGCAGGGGTTGGCTGGACCGCCCACCGACGGCGGAGCGATCTCCCCCGGTCCCCCGGCGCCTTACGGCGGGCTCTCCAGGTGAGACCACGCCGCGCTCAGTCCGTACGCCGCCGCGGCGAACCCGGCGAGCGCGACCATGATCATGAACGCCCCGAGCAGGATGGTCCACATCCGTGGGGAGGTCGGGGTCAGCGCGGAGGCGATGGGGCTGAGCGAAGGGTTCTGCCGGCCCTGGACGAACCAGTCGACATACAGCGTCACCGGGTAGGCGAGGATCGCCACCGCGCCGAAGCCGAGGTACAGGAGGAGCGTCTCCGTCGGGTCCTGCGTCAGGGCGAGGTAGTAGTCGGCCCGAACGCCGTAGTACATGACGCCGCAGCCGATGACGAGGCCCAAGGCGCCGGCGAAGTGCGTGGGGAGCCGGAGGATGACGGCGATCCCGAAGGTGACGGCGAGGAGCGCGAGCATCAGGAGCGGATCGAAGAAGTAGAGGTTGTAGGCGCCGGGCAGCGGCCAGTTGAACTCCCCCCACAAGGCGATGATGCCGATCAGTCCCCCGAGGATCGTGAGGACGAAGGCGCCCTCCCGAAGGTGCGTGGCGGCGCGCGCCGCATCGTTGCGCCGGGAGTGGTACCACACGAAGAACCCCGTGTAGAAGACGGTCGCCGAGAGGAGGATCAGCATGTCGAGGACCAACGTCAGGTCGTCCGTGAATGTCATCGCCCCGTTCGCCTCCGGTCTCGCCGGCAGAAGATGGCCTCGGGTTATGAACGTTCGCTAAACGTCGACTGAGCCTGGCCCGCAGCGGTCGCGCAGCACCCCGGCTCGCTTCTGGGGAAGAGGGTCCAAGTAGTACGGTCGCGCGTCGGCCACCAGGTCCGCCCGGTGACCGAACCGCTCGGTGCGTCGCCCGACGCTTACGGCCCGGTCCCGAGCGCGCGGCGCCACCCTCTCGCGGGCCGTCGTCGGCGTGGGGCGTCGGCCTCCTGTCTAGTGCTCGCCGGAGTGCTCTCGGGGGC
>JASHRJ010000083.1 GCA_030037395.1 Thermoplasmata archaeon | reverse complement strand
TCGAGCCGGGGCCGGTCGAGGCGGGCCTCGCGGAGGCCCGCACCGCCGTCCGCGGCGCCGACTTCGAACGGGCCCGGGCGGTGGTCGACGCGCTCGAGCAGCGGCTCACCGCCGCGGAGGCGCGCCTCGAGACCGACCGGCGGCTCACCGAGCTCGGGCTGCTGATCGAGGACGGCCGCCGCCTCGCGGTGCCGATGGAGCCGTTCGGCGTGCGGCTCGACCGGCTCCGGACCGAAGCGGCGACCGCGCCGGCGGAAGCGACCCGCGACGGCGCGCGCCTCCTGCACGAGGAGCTGATCGCGCTCGTCCGCCCGCTCCTCGAGGAGAACCTGAAGACCCTCGAGCGGGACCTCGAGGTCGCGAAGAGCGCCGGCGTCCTGCTCGAGCCGGTCGTCACCAAGGTCGCCGAGGCCCGCCGCCGGATCGGCCTCGAGGTGCCGGTCGGGGCCGCCGCGCTCCTGGACGAGGTGCGCGGGGCGCTCGTCTCGACCCGAGGGTTCGTCGACCAGGCCGAGCGGGTGGCGCGCCGGGTCCGGGAGGCGCTCGCGCAGGCGGACCTCCTCCACGTCGACGTCCTGACCCTCCGCCCGAAGGCGGAGGAGGTCGAGCGATCGCTCGAGGCCCGCGAGTACCCGAGGGTCGTCGAGCTCGGCGGAACCCTCGAGCGGGAGCTGCACCAGGCAACGTACCAGCACGTCTCCAAGACCCTCGCCGGGTTCCAGGCGGCGGTCACCCAGCTCCGCCGGGCCGGCGGGAACGCGAGCGTCCCCGAGAACCTTCTCCACCAGGCGCGGATGGCCCTGGACGAGGGGCGCCCGATCGAAGCGCTGCAGTTCGCCTCCCGCAGCGAGTCGGAGCTCGAGAAGGTCACGCTCCAGCAGCGGATCGCCGAGGGGTGCCTGTCCGCCGCCGAGCGCTCGGTGGCGCGGGCCTCCCAGGACGGGATCGTCGCGACCGAGGCGTCCGACGGCCTGAAGGCGGTCCAGGAGGCCCTGCACCGAGCCGACTACCCCGAGGTGCTCGAGCAGGCGATCCACGTCGCCGAGGTCCTCGCGGACGCCCGGGAGGGGCACCGCCGAGCCCGCGAGGCGCTCGCCTCCGCCGACCGACAGCTCGGCGAGGCGACCGCCCTCGGGGCGGACGCGCGGGAGGCGTCCGAGCGCCTCACCGAGGCCCGGGCGGAGAGCGGCGCCGGCCACTACGGGCCGGCGATCCAGCTCGCGCACGACGCGGTCGAGAAGTCCCGCTGGGCGATCGAGAAGATGTTCGGCGTCCCGCTCGGCGAGCTCCGCCGGGAGGTCGACGCCGCGCGGGCGGAAGGGGCCGGCCCGGAGATCGAGCCGCTGGACGCCGTCGTCTCGGAGGCCGAGGCGGCGCTCCGGACCGGCAGCTGGGCCCGGGTCCGGACGGCGCTCGCGCGCGCCGACGCGGCGAGCCGTCGCCTGTTCTCCGCGCTGGTCGACGCCCGCTGGCGGGAGGTCGAGAGCGAGGCGGCCCGCCGGGGCTCCGACCCGCCCGGGGAGGCGTCGCGGCGGGCGGAGCTCAAGGGCCAGCTCGACCGGATGAAGGAGCGCCGGGACCTCGGCGAGGCGCTGCGCCTCCTGCGGGGAGAGCTCGAGAGCGTCCAGGCCCGGCGCCGCGAGGAGGTGGCGAAGGCGATGGCCGACTTCCGGGACCGGCTGTGGGTCGGCGAGCGGCTCGGCGCCGACACGACCCCGGTGATGCAGACGTTCAGCGAGGCCCGCCTGGCGCTGGACGCCGGCCGCCTCCCCGAGGCGAGCCGCCAGCTCGACCGCGCGGTCGACGGCCTCACGGAGGTGCTGCGCCCGGCGCTGGCCCGCCGCCGCAAGGACCTCGGCAGCGAGGTCGCCTTCGCGGAGGGAGGACTGCACGTCACCGTGGGCCCCGTGAAGGACCACCTCAAGGAGCTCGACGACCTCGCCGCCGTCGGCAAGCTGGTCGACGCGGCGCGGATCCTGCTCCGGTCCGAGGAGGAGCTCGGCCTGCGCAAGTCGCTCCACCGAGAGCTGACGAACCTGCACTACCTATTGGACGCCGGGCTCGCCCGCGCGGCCGAACGCGGCGTCGACAGCACCGACGCCCGTCGCCTGCTCGCCGAGTCGCTGCAGCTGCGGGCGACCGACTACGCCCTGGCGCTCGAGAAGGCGCGGGAGGCGCTCGCCTCCCTCCAGCGCCAAGGGATCGCGGTCAGCGAGCCCGGGGCCGCGACCCCCGCGTCCGTCTGGCCGTTCCGCCGCCCCCCGAGCTCGAGCGGCGGCGGGACGGCCGGCGCCTAGGACCGGGCAAAGCCGGGCGGCGCGATCCCCACGGCCCCGGGCGGCAGGCGTGGAGGCCCGAGCGGCAGGCGATCGTACTCGACGGTGTGCCGGATCCCCCGGCGCCGGAGCATCTGGGAGACATGCTCCGTGATCTGGACCACCTCCTGGCATCGCGACGGCTTGGTGAAGTACATCTCGACGCGGCGTTCGTCGACCCGCGGGAAGATCAGCCGCAGCCCGAACGGGTCCTGCCGGTTGTAGCCGACCGGCTTGCGGTTGCCCTTCAGGTCCCGGAGATTCTCGTCGAGCAGGACCTCGGGCAGGAGCGGGTCGGCCTCGCGGACGAACGGACGGTTCATCTCGACCAGCCGGCGGTGGATCTCCGGGTACACCCGGACCAGGTCCCGGTAGTCCCGCTTCGGCTCGAGCAGGATGTGCCCGCTGCGGGCCTTCACCGGGGGGCTCACGCCCGTGCGAGCCCCGGGGCCCTCATAGGGTCTTCCCGGGATCGGCATCGGCGCGCCGACGGCGTGCCGCCCACGCCCGGGGACGGCAACGCTCAAACACGGGGGCCGATGGGGGAACGGGGCGCTCCCGTAGTCTAGTGGTCAAGGATAGAGGCCTCTCGAGCCTCTGACGCGGGTTCAAAACGGGGGACCGGAGCCCCCGGGAAACTCCCGCCGGGAGCACCTCCCCGGGCCGCGCGCGCCCCCGGGCCTCCCGCGGGACGGGCCCTACCCGGAAGGATACCGCACGGACGTTTCGTTAAGGTTCAAATAGGGCCACCCATTCTCCCTCGGCGACCCAAAGAGGTGGGAGGGTCCGAAAGTTGAGCGCGATAGGATGGCGAAAGAGCGGCTTGGTGGTCGCGTTGGCGGCGGTGTTCATTTTGAGCATCGGGCTGCCGGTGATCGCCAATGCCATGACGGCGAACACGCACGGCGCAGCGACCGTTGCCTCGCTGACGACGGCAACGTCGCAGACCCCGCAGGCGGTCGCGCCGGCGGCGTCTCACGAGGGATCGCCCCATAACGGCACCTTGGACGTCTACGAGACGGTGCCGGGGGGAGCGACCACGGAAGACCCCGCGATGGCCTACGACACTTCGAGCTACGAGCCGATTTTGAACGTGTATGGAACGTTGGTGGAGTACAACGGGACCTCGACGAGCTCGTGGGTCCCTGACCTCGCCACCTGCGTCCCCGGGACGCCCCAGTGCGCCACCGACTACGGCGCGGGCTTCACGGGCGAGTACGACGCGACGGGGCACAACGACTCGACCCCCGCGACGGACCCGGTCCAGTACTACACGTTCGTCATCGACCCGGCGGCGAAGTTCTACGACCCGACGACGCACGCGTCCTGGGGCGTCTACCCCTCCGACGTGATGTTCTCGTTCGCTCGGACGATGATGTTCTCCGAGCAGCCGAGCATCGCGAAGACGGCGGGCTGGATCGACACGCAGGCGCTGCTGCCGTACACGACCGAATCTGGGGCGTGGGACAACGGGACGCACCCGGCCTGGAACAACACTCCGTACAACGTGTACAGCTCGATGTACATCAACGACAGCGCCTTCTGTCCAGCGACCGCGATCGGACCGAAGGGGCACGGCTGCATCACGTTCAACGCGGACGGGCAGGGCTCGCTCTGGCCTGAGTTCATGGAGTTCGCAACGGACCCCGCGGGCTCGGCGATCGTCTCGTGCGGGTTCTACACGTACAAGGGCGCGGGCATTCCCGGCTGGACCGGGACCACGGCGCGCCACGGCGACGGTTCGTGCAAGCTGCCGGACGGCGGCACCGCGACGAACAACAGCGCGTGGGACACGTTCCTGAACGGCACCCTGGCGGGCGCCTACCCGTACAAGTGGGACACGGTCGAGCTGAGCAACGTGAACTGGCCGAACACGTTCCCCAACGTCCGGTGGAACATGGTCGGGACCGGTCCGTACTACGCGAAGATCACCCCCTCGGTCGACTACGCGCTGGCCGCGGACCCGGCGTACGCGCAGCCCTCGGGCTGCTCGGGCGCCAACGGCCTCGCGAAGTACACGGACTCCTACTGTAACCCGGCGCCGGGAAAGTTCATCCCGAACGTCAAGGTGATCTGGGAGACCTCCGAAGAGGGCGACAGCCTGGGCATTGACGCCATCCTCGCGGGCACGGCGGACTTCGCCGGGATCGAGCCAGCCCACACCACGACGCTGAAGAGCTTCGTGGCGTCGGGTATCTGGAAGTTCCTCGACTTCCCGACGACGGCCGACGCGTTCATCCCGCTGGCGCTGGCGATCAACTGGGACAACTACAACAGCTCGTTCTCGCCGTACTCGGAGCCGAACCCGATCCCGCAGACGTTCACGACGGACGTCGCTCTCCGGAACTTCCTGACGCACTCGTACCCGTACCAGACCGTGGACAACACGATCAACACGGTCGACGGGCTGCAGTTCGTGAACGGGAACTACGGCGGGCCGATCCCGTACAACGTGAGCGGCGACTACGCGGGCGGCCTGAACGGCACCGCGACCAACTTCCCGTACCTGGAGTGCGGATCGTCGATCTGCAACGACACGAACGTGGGAGTGCCGAGCAACAACTCGTCGGTGGTCGGCAACGCAGCCTGGTGGTGGAACCAGCTGACGAACGCGACGCTGGACGGCCCGTACTACAACGCGACGATCGCCACGAAGTGTACCCACGGGAACCCGTGCACGTTCCCGATGGGCTGGTTCAACGGCAACACCGTCCTCGAGACGGAGGTTGACGACTGGGCCGCGCTGGCGTTCAACATCAGCAACGGGGCGATCGAGATGATCCAGACGCCGATCTCGTTCAGCCAGTATCTGGAGACCCTCGGCGCGGCGTACACGAACCCGCTGATCGGTGCGACCGGCTTCGGATGGATCATGGACTACCCGGACCCGTCCGACTGGTTCGTCCCGATCAGCCTGTCCGACGGCGGCTACACCGCCGCGCAGGCGCTGGGCGAGCAGCTCGACTTCGGTGTCGCGAACGCGGCCAACAACTCGACGTGCGGTCACAGCGGCATCAGCTGGACCAACCTGACGTACTGGGCGGGCGCCGCGAACAACCTGACGGGCGCGATGACGGACGCCTGTCAGACGGTCGCCTACTCGGTCGCGGCCAACTACCTGGAGATCGGGGATGCGCTCGCGCAGAGCCCGACGCGCCAGGCGGACATGGTCCTCGCGCAGGAGATCCTGAACGGGCTGTCGATCGACGTCTGGCAGGGCCAGTCGAACGCGATCATCGGCTACGCGCCGTGGATCAACGGGGCCTCGATCAACGAGAACCCGACGATCGGCGCGGGCGGGATCGGGCTGTTCTACCAGCTGCAGTACGTGACGGGCCTGACGAAGGTCACCATCAAGGAGTCCGGTCTGCCGACCAACACCACGTGGGGCATCACGGTGGACGGCAACTCCCTGACGAACACGACCTACACGAAGGGCCACGCGGCCGTCGGCTCGGTGGTCTACTACGCAAGCGGCTCGGGTACCCTGACGCTGGCGCCGAACGCGACCACGTCGAACACGAGCTACCTGCCGGTGAAGATCACCGGTCCGGGCACGACGACCTACACTTCGGCCGCGGTGACGGCGGGCACGCCGCTGACGCTGGTCGAGCACTTCGGGGCGAAGACGACGATCACCTACACGGAAGCCGCGCCCAGCCACGCCTTCCCAGGCCTGGGCAGCGACGCGTGGTCGGTCGATCTGACGCCTTCGACGAAGGGCTCGAACACGGCGGCGACCGTGACGCTGGACATCACCGGCAACGGCTCGGCGAACTTCTCCGGTCCGCGGGGGCTAGCGTACACCTACACGATCACGTCGCCGGGAGGATTCACGTCCTCGCCGACGCACGGCTCGGTCGCGTTCGGTGCGCACAACCTCACGAAGACCGTGAAGTTCAAGCCGTCGGCGGGAAGCGCGCTGATCGGGGCCTCGGCCCTGGCGGTGCCCGCGAGCTTGGCGATGGAGATGTCGGTCGGCGATGCGCACCTGGCGGCGGTCCCGGTGCGCGGAGGGGCCTAGTCGGTTCGAGCGCCCTGGCTCCCTCACGCCCCTCGGGGCGTGAGGGTCAACCCTTTCCTTCCCTTTCTTTCGCAACGGAAACCGGGGGCGTGAGCCGTGGCCCGACCGGCTCGGGTTCGCGGGGCCGACCCGTTCTCTGACGGGGTAG
>JASHRJ010000082.1 GCA_030037395.1 Thermoplasmata archaeon | reverse complement strand
CGGCGCCGGCGAGGAGGCCGAGCCGGGCTCCGGCCTCGGTCCCCCGCGCGGCCCCGCCACCGGGGCCGGCGGCGACGAGCTCCGGTACGCTCCGGTCCTCAACGGACCCCGCGCTGCCCGCGACATTGCGGTGCGGTCGGCTTCGGGTGCGGCCTCGGAGCCGTCGGCGGGGGGGGCGCTCGGCGGGAACGACGCGGTCCTCTCGAGGAACGCCCGGAGGGAGGACGGGGGGCTGGCCGCCGGTCCGTAAGCCGGGACGGTCGACGCCGGCGGGATCGCGACGCTCGAAGAGGCGGCCGGAGATGCCTCGCGGGCACCCGGTGCTTCCGGAGAGGAGACCGCGGGCGAGAGGTACGGGGCCCGCGCGGTGCTGCGGAGTCCGACCGGTGGCGGGGGAAGGACGACGATCGGGGAGAGCTCGGAGCCCTCGGGGGACCGGGGGCTCGCGAGGCGGCTCTTCTCCAGCGCCGCAGCCAATCGGTCGGCGGTCGGGAGGGCCGGTCGTGTGCCCCCGAGCCCGCCCGGCGGCCCGACGGACGCGGCGATGATCCCGTCCCACTCCGCCACCGGTGCGCGCGACGGCAGGACCCGCTTCGGGTTCCGCGGTGCCGGAGGTGTACCGGCGGGGAACATCCCCGGCCACTCTGCCGGGGCCGGCGGGGCGCGCGAGGGACGGACGATCAGGGCGGCCGCCACGCCGGCGACGACGCCCACGCCGAGACCTCCGTACGCGATCAGGCCGAGCAGCGAGCCGGCGAGCAGCCCGGCCGCCGCCCCTCGCGGCCCGAGGACTCCCCGGTGGGTGAGCAGGCCGAGCAGGACGAGGACCAGGCCGACGACGATGCCTAGGATCGCACCGGCGAGGAAGAGCGCCGGGGAGAACCCCCAGAACGGATGGAACGTACAGCGCACCCCCGACGCGGGCGGGTTGCACCGCGAGTAGTCGGCCCACGCCGCCTCCAGGCAGTACGCTGCGAATCCGGCGGTCGCCAGGCCGGCCACGACCGCCAGGACCGGGCCCGCGGCGGAAGCACGGAGCCGACCGGTGATCGGTACCTTGGCGGACGCTGTCACGGGCAGCCCGAGGGGGTGCGCGGGGACCCCACCTCGCTCGGCCGACCGCCCGCTCGAGTCCCTGATGGCACCACGCGACGTGCTCCCGGCGCGACCGGATGATATCGACTATGCAGGGGGCCAAGTAGTTTCCCCCGAACCTGCGGCCACCCCGGCCACCCGAGGAGGCTGGCGGCCGGCAGCAGCGCCGCCGCGGTCGCCGGCGACGCGGGCGCGCCCGGCGGCCATGGGGTGCGGCCGCGGGATCTCAGGCTCGGCGACCGCCGGGCTCCGTTCCAAGGGAGGCGGCTCAAGGAGCGTCCCCGGGCGCCTCTGCCGGCTCGGCCGGCGCAGCCTGCGTCGCTCGAGCTGCTCGGGCGACCTCGTCTTCGGAGAGCGCGGCCGACGCCTCGAACCCCACGATCTCCTCCCACCGTTCGGGGGCGGGAACCGGGATGACGACGCTCGCGACGTACCGGTGCGCGAGCGGAAACCGGATCGCCGCCTGGGCCAGGGTGCGCTGGCCCGGGCGGGCGAGGAACGCGAACGGCAGGACCGACTCGAGCTCGGACCCTAGCTGGCGGACCGTGGCCGGGGCGGGGACCGGCCCTCCGGCGAACCGGGGCACGGCGAACCGGCTGCCGTCCAGCCGGCCGCCGGCGAAAGGGTCCCGCGCGATCCAGGCGAACGACGTGGGGTCCCGCCCCGCGGCGACCGTGGTCGGGAGGTCGTGCTGGAGCAGCGAGAGGGGACCGGCGGCGAGGAGCGGCCCCGGCACGCCGGCGATCGCCTCGGCCTCCTCCGCGCTCCGGCATCGGATCACCCGGTGGGTCGGCGGGACGGCCGGCTCGCGGCCCGGCAGCCCGGGAGCAGCGCGCGAGCTGACCTCGTACAGCCGGGGAAACGTTCCGGCCTCTTCCGGGCGTCCGGCGCCGGGGAGGCGGGAGGGCGCGGTCTCGAGCCCCGGCACCGTCGCGGCGCGCGGGGCGGCAGGCCCCGCCGGGAGGATCACGACGACCTCTGCATCGCCGGGCGGGAACGCCGCGCGCAGGACGGACTCCGCCACCCCTGGTTCCGGGCCTTCGGTGAGATCGAACGTCGTGATCCCGGAGGCCCGCGCTCGGCGGACCGCCGCCCGCAGCGGCCCGATGTCCGCCGGCCCGCGGACGGGGCCGAGCTGCAGCGTGAGGATCGACAGCTCGAAGGGGGAGGTGGGAAAGGGACGACGGCGGGGTACCAGAGGCGACATTTCGCGGAACTGCGGCTCCCGGACCGGAGCGGGTGCCCGTATCAACGGTTTCCGGGGCCGGGGACGGGCCGGGCGAACGTGCCGGCCCTCGCGGGCCCGGCCGGCGGTCCTGGCGGCTCGCCAGGGAAGCAGGCGCAGGGGGGAGTCTTATCGGGCGCACGCCCTGCTCGCTTCGTGGCGGAGCCTGCCCGCTTCGTGGCCGAGCCTGCCCGCGATCGCCGGCCCCTGAGCGAGCGCTGGCGACCGACCCGTCTGGAGGAGCTCGTAGGGAACCCCCAGGCGTGCCGGGCGCTCGGAGCGTGGGCGGCAGCGTGGGAGGGACCGCGCCCCCCGGCCCGCCGGGCCGCGCTGTTGGTCGGACCGCCGGGCGTCGGGAAGACGACCGCCGCGGCCGCCCTCGCGGCGGAGCACGGGTGGACCCTGGTGGAGATGAACGCCTCCGATGCCCGGAACGAAGGCGCCATCGAGCGGATCGCGGGCCGGGCCTCGATCACCCACCCCCTCGACGCGGCACCGGGTGGGCGGCCGAGTTCCCGGGCCCTGGTCCTGCTGGACGAGGCCGACTGCTTGTCCGGCCGGGCCACCGAGCGTCCGCGCGCAGCGCGCGAACCGATCGCGCTCCGGCCGTTCCTCGAAGGCCGGTACGGCACGATCGAGGCGCTGAACCGTGCCTGGGGGCTCGACGGCGGAGGAAAGCTCCGACCGTTCGAAGGGTGGGCCTCGGTCCCGCGGTCCCCCGGCAACGCAGGCTGGGCGAGGCTGCCGTCGGCGCGCAAGGACCTGGAGGACTGGCGGGCGGCCGGCCGCGCCGAGGAGACCGGCGACCGCGGCGGGCTCGCCGCGATCGCCCGGCTCGTCCGGACGACGCTCCAGCCGCTCGTTCTGACGGTCAACGACGATCGGACGCTGACCCGGTATTCTGCGGTGTTCCGCACCGCGGTCGCTCGCATCCGGTTCGAGCCGGTCGCGCCGTCGGCGGTGGCCGGCCGGCTCCGCACCGTCGCCGCCGGCGAGGGGATCCGGCTCGCTCCCGAAACGGTCTCGACGATCGTGGAGCGAAGCCAAGGGGACCTTCGCGCCGCGCTGAACGACCTGGACGCGATCGCCCCGCTGCCCACCGGGCGTGCCCAGCTTGAACTGCTCGGCGTGCGGGACCGCGAGAGCGACTTCGCCGGGTTCACCGAGGAGGTCCTCTCGACCGCACGGTTCTACCGTTCGGGGGAGGTCCGGGACCGGCTCGACGCGCCGCCGGACGACCTGCTCCCGTGGATCGAGGAGAACGCGCCGTGGTTCGCCGTCGACGCCGTCCACCGCGACGCCGCGATGGCCACGGTCGCGGTCGCCGAGCGGATGCTCGGACGCGCCCGGCGCTGGCGAACCTACGGTCTGTGGAGCTACGCGACCGAGCTCCTCAGCGGGGGCGTCGGCCTGGCGGTCCGGGACCGTCCGGCCCCCTCCGGGGCGTACGTCACATTCCCGAAGTTCCTGGGCGACATGGGGCGCTCGCGGGCGGCGCGCGCCGTGCGCGACGCCGTCGGACGCAAGCTCGGGCGCCACCTCCACATCTCGCAGGTCAAGGTCCGATCGACGGCGCTCCCGTTCGTCGAAGGCCTGATCGCGTCGCGTCCCGGCGACGCGGGGTCGCGGTCGCGGGCGACCGGTCCGGCCCTCGCGGCAGAGCTCCAGCTCACCCCCGAGGAGGTTGGCCTGCTGCTCGGCGAACCGCCGGACAGCCCGGCGGTCGAACGGCTGCTCGCTCGAGGCGGCCCAGAGGTGGCGGCCGAGGAGGGCGAAGAGGAGGCGCCGGGGACCACCCGCCCGAGCGGCGAGGGATCCCCGGCCCGACCGAAGGCTCGGGTACAGCGGAAGCTCGGCGAGTTCGCCCGCGGCTAGCCCCGGGTCCGCGGGCCGGCCCGCTGCGTCGAAGGGGCGCGCCAGCCGAGCTTGCGCAGCTGTCCTCGGACCGCAGGGTCGAGCGGAGGGTACGACATCCCGAGCCGCGCGAGCGCCCGGTGCAGGATCGCGGCCACCACGACATCGCGCGACAGCGGGGCGTTCGACGGCACGACGAACCACGGCGCCCGGTCGGTGCTCGTCCGCTCGAGGAGCTCCTCGTACGCCGCGGTGTACCGGTCCCAGAGCGGCCGCTCCGCGAGGTCGTGCACGCTGAACTTCCAATGCTTGGTAGGGTCGTCGAGCCGCGCGTCGAGCCGGCGGGCCTGCTCGGCGCGGTCGATGTGCAGGTAGCACTTCAGGACGGTCGTCCCCTCCTCGGCGAGCATCCGCTCGAAGTCGACGATCGCCCGCAGGCGCCGTTCGACCTCCTTCCCCGAGATCACCCGGTGGGCGCGGGGCCAGAGGACGTCCTCGTAGTGGCTCCGATTGAAGATCGTGATCTCCCCGGCTCCGGGGACGTGGGGATGGACCCGCCACAGGAAGTCGTGGGCCGCTTCCTCGGGGGTCGGCGGGCCGAAGCGGGCGACCGAGACCCCCTGAGGGTTCACCCCCTCGAAGACCCGGCGGATCGTCGCGTCCTTGCCGGCGGTGTCCATCCCCTGCAGGACCAGGAGGACCCGGTGCCGGTGCTCGGCCCAGAGCAGCGCCTGCAGCCGGTCGATCCTCGGCAGGAGGTCGTCCAGCGACGCCCGGGCCGCCTTGTCGGTCCTCGCAAGCTCGCACCGCTCGGCAGGATCCCAGCGGCCAAGTCGGACCTTCCTCCCCGGCCGAACCCGGTACCGCTTCGCCGGGTGCACGGTCGAGGCTCCGTTGTTCGCCCGACGCGGCGGGGAGGTCGGCGGCGACGCTTAGGCGAGCCGCGCCCGGACGCTGACCGCCACGTTCCCTTTGAGGGCCCCGGAGATCGGGCAGCCCTCGCCCGCGGCCTTGGCGGCCGCCTCGAACTCGGCCGGGCTGATCGACGGGACGGTCCCGACGACCTCGATCTCCATCGTCGTGACCTTCCAGCCCTCGCCCACCTTGTCGAACGTGGCCGACGCCGTGACCTCGAGGCGCTTCGGAGGCTTCTGGGCGCGGCCTAGCCCGGCCGCGAGGGCCATCGAGAAGCAGGACGCTTCGGCGGCGGCGAGCAGCTCCTCGGGGCTGGACTTTCCGCCCGGGGCCTCGGTCCGCGAAGCCCACGAGACCGGCACGCCGGCGAGGGCCCCGCTGGTCCCCTTGACCGTACCGTGACCGTGCGGAAGATCGCCTTCCCAGACCGCCTGCGCGCTGCGCTTTGCCGCCATACGCCCGCACGAGCCGGGGTCGCGATTTAACGCTGGCCCGCCGCTCGGCTGGTAGGGTTTTCCGTTCTTCGGGGCTAGCCCCACCGTGGTCGTCTCGCTGAACCGTCTTCCGCGCTTCCTGGTCCTCGAGCCGATCTCTTCCGTCCGGCTCGAGCTCGACCTCGAGCGACCGACGGCGGAGATCGACGTGGAGCTGGAGAACCCTCGGCCGGGCCGCTCGTTCCTCCTGCTGATCGGCCCGCGGGGCAGCCCGCCGGTGCAGCGGATGCGCCTCAGCGGCCGGGCCCGCCTGCTGTTCGAGCCGAAGGCGAACGGCTCGCATCTCCTGCTGCTGGCGAACCCCCACAAGGAGCCGCTCGTCCTCCGGCTGAGGGTCCGTCGCCTCGCCCGCAGACCCGGCGCGCGGCTCGGCCGCCGCCGCGCCGGTGGGAGCGGTCGAACCTCCGCCTCCGCCGCGCGGAGAGGGTCGTCGGCCCCGGTCCGGCCCCGCCCGCTGGTTCGGTAGCGGCGGCCCGGTATCGTTATCCCGCGCGGGCCTCCCCCGACGCCACGGCGCGCGCGCACCTTTACCGGGCGACGGTCCGCTGGACCGGGAACCTCGGCACGGGCACCCGCGAGTATCTCGGGTACAGCCGCGATCACGTCGTCGAGATCGACGGCAAGCCCCCACTCCTCGCGACCTCCGGCCTGAGCCCCCGGAGCGACCCCGCCCGGCACAATCCGGACGAGCTCCTGGTCGCCGCGCTCGCCTCCTGCCACCTGCTCTGGTACCTGCACCTCTGCTCCGGGGCAGGGGTCGTGGTCACCGCGTACGAGGACCGTGCGGACGGGACCCTCGAGCTGGCGCCGGACGGAGGCGGGCGGTTCCGCTCGGCGACCCTTCGCCCCCGGGTCACGATCTCGGCGGGCTCGGCCGAGACCGCCCGGCGCCTCCACGACGAGGCGCACCGCCGGTGCTTCGTGGCGAACTCGGTCAACTTTCCGGTCCGGTGCGAGCCCGAGATCGTCGTCGCCCCGGCGTAGGCCGCCGCGACCGCCCGCGCCGCCCCACCGCCGCCTCGCGGGGCCGCTCCCGGTCGCGGGCGAAGCCTTGAAGGCGGAGCGCGGGCCGTCCGGCGGAGGAGGAGGCGGAGATGTCGGACCTCGCGGTCTACGCGGCCGTGGTCGTGACCCTCTTCGCGATCGTCGACCCGGTCGGGACCCTCCCGTTCTTCGTCGCGCTCACGGAGGGATTCTCCGAGGCGGACCGACAGATCGTGCTGCGCCGGGCGGTGATCGTCCTCGGCTCGGTCCTCGCGCTGTTCGCCCTCCTCGGGAGGTTCCTGTTCGCGGTGTTCGGCTTCACGCTCGGCGCGTTCGAGATCGCCGGCGGGATCATCCTCTTCCTCGTCGCCTTCGACATGCTCCAGGGGGAGGTGACCCGGACGAAGTTCACCCTCCAGGACCGGGACGCCGCGGCCGCCCGGCGCGACGAGGTCGCGGTCGTGCCGCTGGGGATCCCGCTGCTCGCCGGCCCGGGCGCCATCTCGACCGTGATGATCTACGAAGGGAGCGCCGGCAGCGACCCGTGGATCGTCGTCGCAACGTACGTCGCGATCCTCGTCACCGCGGCCGCCACGTTCGTGATCCTCCGCCTGGGGCAGCCGATCCTCCGCCGGATGGGCCGGATCGGCGTCATGGCGATGACCCGGGTGCTGGGGCTGATCCTCGCCGCGCTCGGCGTGCAGTTCGTGCTCAACGGCGTCGCGGCCGTGCTGCCCCACCTGTAGGCCGGCGGGCGGGCCGAGCGCCCGCCCGACGGGCTCGGTGCGCCCGCGGCGCCGGGACCGACCGGCGAGGGGCCCGGGCGAGGAGGGCGGAGGAGGGGGTCCGGGGGTTGCGCTCGGCGGCCCACACTCTCTCGCCGGCGCGGACCCCGACCGGCAGGTCGTTCTCCGCCGGAGGGAAGCTGCACTCGAAGTCGTCGGTGTACGCGCAGTACGGGTTGAACGCCCGGTTGAAGTCGAGGTCGTAGACGTCGTTCTCGTTGAGCTCGAGCGTGAGGTACCGACCCGCCCCGTAGCTCTCCTTGCCGCTCGTCGCATCGCGGAACGGGACGAAGACGGAGGTGCCCACCCCCTCGCCCGCGTGGTACAGTCGCAGGCGGAGCGAACGCCCCCGCAGCTCGAACGCGAGGTCCCCGAGGTAGCGCATCACCGCCTGGTTGTCGCGGTTGGTCCGCAGGAACGCCTCGGCCGGCGGGGAGACCCGCTCGAGGGTCGCGCGGACCCTGAACGCCGGGTCGGGGGGGAAGTAGACGAGCTCGTGGAACGGAACGCGGCCGGCGACGAACGGCGACTCCGGGTGCCGGGCCATGAACTCGTCCTTCATCGCACGCTCCGTCTCCAGCTCGCGCCGCCAGGCGCGGGGGTCGCCGCTCACGGAGGGCTCCCGGGCGCCGTCCCCCGGAACTCGGGGGGTGGCTGCCACGTCCGCAGGTCGAGGGTCATCAGCTCCTCGTCCAGATACCGCCCCCCCCGTTTGACCTCCCCGACGAAGCGGCCGGTGGTGCGGAAGCCGAGCCGCTCGTAGAGCGCCTTCGCCCGGACGTTTGTCTCGAAGACCAGGAGGCGGACCCGCTCGAACCGGCGGCGCGCGAGCTCGAGCGCCCGGAGGATCATCGCGCTCCCGACGCCCTGGCCCCGGTGCCCGCGGTCGACCAGCACCCCCAGGACGCCGACGTGGGAGCTCTCGAGCCCCGCGGAGCCGGGCGAGGTCCCGGAGATCGACACCATGCCGACCGCTCGGCCCCCGACCTCTGCGACGACCACGACCGAGTCGCCCTGCTGCACCGCCTGGTACAGGCGGGAGAACCAGGCGGCCTCCTCCGCTTCGGTGGGCCGCTGCCGGAACAGGGTCATCCCGAGCCCCGGGTTCTCCCGGACCTCCTCGTAGAGGTCGTAGTAGCTGTCCCGACGCGAGGAGAAGTCCTCCCAGCGAAGCTCGCGCAGGACGAGCGGGGTCCGGGAGGAGCTGGGGCCGGGCATCGGGCCCGGGCTCAGAGGTAGCCGAACTGGCGCTTCGCGAAATCGCTCATCCGGTCCGGCGTCCACGGAGGGTCCCACACCAGCTCGACGGTCGCGCCGTGGACCTGGGGGACCTTCTCGACGACCGTCTTGACCTCCTCGGCGAGGATGCCGGCGACCGGGCAGCCCGGCGCGGTGAGCGTCATCCTCAGCTTGACGTCGTCCCCCGTCCACTCGAAGCCGTAGATGAGGCCGAGGTCGACGATGTTCATCGGGATCTCGGGGTCGTAGACCTGCTTCAGCCCTTCGGTGATGAGGCGTTCGCGTTCGGAGTACGGGCCGACGGCCCCGGCCGGCGCCGTGGCGGGGGCCGGGGGCGAAGGGGCAGCGTCCGACATCGACGGTTCCAGCGGCCGGGCGCCTATAACGTGAGGGGGACGGGCGGAACGCCACGCTTTAAGCGGGGCCGCCGGTGAACCGGCGCCGATGGCGCCCCCGACCGACGTCCACGCGATGCCCCCCGCCCGGGGGGGCGTGAAGCTGAGGTCGGTCGGGGTGAGCGGCATCCGCAAGCCCCTGACCGTCCGGCGGGGCGGGACGAGCCACGTCCTCGCGGTGACGTTCCAGGTCGCGGTCGACCTGCCGGGCGACCGCAAGGGCTCGGACCTCTCCCGCAACGCGGAGATCCTGGCGGAGGTCGTCGACCATACGGCGACCCGGCCGGCGCCCAGCCTCGAAGCGGCGTGCTCCGCCATCGCCGAGGAGCTGCTGCGGAGGCACGCCTACGCGACCGAGGCGTCGGTGGAGGCGTCCGCGGAGTACTTCCTCCGCCAGGGGATCTCGGAGGAGAAGCGGAGCTACGAGGACTACACGCTGCTCGCCGCCGCCCACGCCGTGCGCGACCCCCAGGGGAAGCTCGCGCGCCGGCGTTCGGTGGGGGCGGAGGCGGTGGGGATGACCGCCTGCCCGTGCGCAATGGAGACGTGCCGGGAGCGCCTGGTCGAGGAGTACCCGCTGCTCGCCGACCCCCAGTTCCGTTCGATGCCGATGATCTCGCACAACCAGCGGAACCGGACGCGGCTGGTCTTCGAGCTGGACGGCGACGCGGAGGTGGAGGTCGAGGAGGTGATCGCGGCGATCGAGGCGGCGCAGTCGAGCCCGACGTACGCGATCCTGAAGCGGGGCGACGAAGGGCAGGTCGTGCTGAGCGCCCACCGGCACCCGAAGTTCGTCGAGGACGTGGTCCGCGACCTGCTCGCGAGCCTGCCGCAGCGGTTCCCCGCGGTGCCGGACCCGGTGTCGGTCCTCGCCACCACCGTCAGCGAGGAGTCGATCCACAAGTACAACGTGGAGGCGTCCCACCGCATCACCTTCGGCGAGCTCCGGCACCCGGCCTCGGCGTAGGGCCGGCGGCCGGGAGGGGCGGCGATGCGGTATGCGCTCGGCGCGATCCGACGCCGACCGGCCCGGTCGGCGCTCACCGCGCTCGGGATCGGCCTCGCGAGCGGGCTGGTCGTCCTGCTCCTCGCGCTCTCGGCCGGCGTGCAGGCCAGCGCCACCACGCTCGCCTACGCGAGCGGCGTCGACCTGCTCGCGACCAGCTCGGCGGCGGGCAACGCGTCGGTGCTGAACGGCACGCCGCCGCCGATCCCGCACGCCCACGCGCTGGCGACGCAGATCCCGGCGGTCGACCCGAACGCGGCGGTCGCGAGCCCGTGGCTGATCGGCGACCTCGTCTTCGGGAACCTGTCGCTGTGGGAGGCGGCGAACGCGAGCCGGGTGCCGGCGTCCTGGACGTACACGGGCGCCGGCACCGTCGGCTGGATCCCGGACGACCTCGCCGGCATCGAGGTCCCGCCCCTGTACAACGGCTCGGGGTTCCGCTACCCCGGGGACCCGCACTACGCCAACGGAACGTTCGAGGGGAACGCCACGCACGAGATCGTGCTCGACCAGACGCTGGCCGGGGTCCTCGGGGTGACGGTCGGCGAGCCGGTGTGGGCCAGCCCGGCCGCACCCCCCTCGCCCGCGGCCCTCCCGGGCTGGTACGCGAGCGCGACCGAGTTCACGGTCGTCGGCGTCTCGGGCCCGTTCTGGCTGGTGCCGTCCGCCGAGCTCGCCTTCGTCTACCTCTCCGAGCTGCAGGGCCTCCTCGGCGGCGGGAGCCCGTCGACCGACTACGCCACGCTCGTCCTGGTCCACCTTACCGACCCGACCGACCCGGCGGCCGACCAGGCGAAGATCCAAGGGGCGTTCCCGCAGCTCCGGGTCTTCACGCTCGCGCAGATCCTCGGCGAGATCCAGCACGTCGTCGACGTCTACCGGACGTTCGGCGTGCTGATCGGGGCGATCGGCCTCGTGGTGGCCGCGCTGTTCACGACGACCGTGCTGCAGATGTCGGTCGACGACCGTAGCCGCGAGCTCGCGGTCCTGCGGGCCGTCGGCTTCCGGCGCGCGGCGGTCGGAGGGCAGGTCCTCGAGGAGGGTCTGCTCCTCTCCGCCGCCGGCCTCGGCCTCGGCCTGCCGCTGGCGTACGTGGGGGCGGAGGCGATCAACCGGTTCCTGCTCCGGAGCGTCGGAGGGTTGCCGACCGGCTTCTCGTTCGTCGCCTTCGACCCGGCGGTGCTGGCGGCGGGGGCGGCGGCGGTGGTCGCCGTGGGCCTCGTCGCCTCCGCCGCTCCCGCGGTCCGCGCGATGGGCCTGCCGGTCGCGGAGGAGCTGAGGGCCCCGTGACCGGCCCGTTCCCCGGGCGCCGCCTGCGCCACGCTCGCTGGCAGACCGTGCTGGCCGTCGCCGCGATCGCCGCCGCGGTCACCCTACCGGTGATCCTGGTCGGCGTCGGGGGCGGCGTCGCGGCCCACGAGCTGCACGACCTCGAGGACTCGGGCTACCAGATCGTGGTCAGCGCGGCGGGGCTCCACGGCCTCGAGGACGCCCACGCGGACGCGGCGAAGATCCTCGGCGTGCCGGGGGTGGCGGCCGCCGCGCCGATCTTGGGGGTCTCGGTCGACATCTTCAACGCGAGCGGCAACGCCTCCGCGCTGCTCGCCGAAGGGGTCGTGCCGTACCAGTTCGCCCCGACGCTGGGACCGACCGAGAGCGGCCTGTTCCCGATCCCGCTGCCCCTCGGCGACCCCAACGACACCGTGCACTACGCGAACGGCACGTACGCCGGGCCGGCGACGAACGACATCCTCCTCTCCAGCACCTACGCGAGCCGCCACGACGTCCCCCTCGGAAGCACGGTGCGGCTCTCGCCGTCCTCGAACGCGTCGCTCGCGGTCGCGTTCAACGTCACCGGCTTCTTCGGCACCCCGTTCTCCCTCGTGCAGCCGGCAGGCGCCTACGCCGCGCTGCTGCCGCTCTCCGACCTGCAGGTCCTCACGGGCTACGCGAGCGGGCCGGGGACGGTGGTGCCGGACGCGGCCGACACGATCGAGATCGTCGTCACCCCCTCGGCCTCGACCGACCCCAGCACCCTCGCGGCGATCGCCGGGGAGGTTCACGCGCTGCTCCCCTCCTACACGGTCACGACGCTGCAGCAGGAGGCGCAGCAGCTCGCGGCCGCCGACGGGGTGCTGACCGGGTTCTACCTCGCGCTCTCCTCCGTGGGCCTCGGCGTCGGGCTGCTGTTCCTCGCCCTCGTCCTGGTCCGGCGGGTCGAGCGCGACCGGCGCTCGATCGGGATCCGGCGGGCGCTCGGGCTGCCGCGCCGCACGATCGCCCTCGGGATCGTGGCCGACGGGGTCGTCCTCGCGGCCGCCGGCGGCGCGGCAGGGGTCGCCTCGGGGATCGTCGTCGTCCGCGCCCTCGGCGCCTGGGCCAGCCCCACCGTACGCGAGGCGGCGCAGCTCGCCGTCTTCTCCCCGGGGTTCCTGATCGAGCTCGTCGCCGGCG
The DNA here is from genome assembly GCA_030037395.1 of Thermoplasmata archaeon. GTDB lineage: Archaea > Thermoplasmatota > Thermoplasmata > Lutacidiplasmatales > UBA184 > Lutacidiplasma. The sequence goes on along the minus strand of JASHRJ010000082.1, from coordinate 10,924 downwards.
TGGTCGCCCTCGCGGCCGCCGCGAGCCTGGCCGCGGCCCGGGCGGCCGGCCGCGTCGACCTTTTGGAGGCGCTCCGGTGAGCGCGGACGGGGCGCCGGCGGTCGAGCTGGCCGGGGTCTCCCGGACCTACGGCCGCGGGCCGGCGGACGAGGTGCGGGCGCTCCGGGAGCTCGACCTGGCGATCGCGCCGGGCGAGTTCGTCTCGGTGGAGGGGCCGAGCGGCTGCGGCAAGACGACGCTCCTGAACCTGCTCGGCCTCCTGGACGCCCCGACCTCCGGCGAGGTGCGCTGGGACGGCCGCTCCGTCGGGGCCCGGTCGGACCGGGACCGCTCGCGGCTTCGCCTCGAGAGGGTCGGGTTCATCTTTCAGCGGTTCTACCTGCTGCCCACGTTGACCGCGCGGGAGAACGTCGAGCTGCCGATGCGCGCCCGGGGGCTCCCCCGGGGCGAGCGGGAGCGCCGGGCGGAGGGGCTGCTGGAGGAGGTCGGCCTCGGGGGCCGGGCGCGGGCGTTCCCGCACCAGCTGTCGGGAGGAGAGGAGCAGCGGGTCGCGATCGCGCGCGCGGTCGCCAACGGCCCCGGGCTCCTGCTCGCCGACGAGCCGACCGGAGAGCTCGACAGCGGCCACGCGCGCGGCATCCTCGACCTGCTCGGGCGCGTCCGGGCGGAGCGCGGCTCGACGCTGCTGCTCGTGACCCACAACCCGGAGGTCGCGGCGCGCGCCGCACGCCACCTCACCCTGCGGGACGGCCGGCTCGTCGCCGACCGGCGGGACCCGTAGATGGCGCGGATCGCGATCCTCCTTTCCGAGCGGTGCCACCCGAAGGAGTGCCAGTGGGAGTGCCAGGCGTACTGCCCGCCGGTGCGGATGGGCCAGGAGTGCATCGTCGAGGGGCCGCTCGGCAAGCCGGTGATCTCCGAGAGCCTGTGCATCGGCTGCGGGATCTGCGTGCACAAGTGCCCGTTCGATGCCATCAAGATCCTGAACACCCCCGAGGCCGACCCGTCGGAGATCGTCCACCGGTACGGCTACAACGGCTTCCGGCTCTACCGTCTGCCGCTCCCGCCGACGACCGGCATCACCGGGCTCCTCGGCCCCAACGGCACCGGCAAGTCGAGCGCGCTCCGATTGCTCGCGGGGACCGAGGTGCCGAACCTCGGGGAGTACGATCGCCCCGCCACCTGGGAGCGCGTTCTCGCGAGGTTCCGCGGCACCGCCCTCTTCGGGCACCTGGAACGGCTCTCGCGCGGCGAGCTCCGCACCGCGCTCAAGCCGCAGTACGTTGACCGCCTCGCGCAGGAGCCCGCCACGGTCCTCGGGTACGTCGGGGACGGGGCGGCGGCGCAGGCGGCCGTCGCCCGGGTCGGGCTCGAGTCAAGGAAGGACCGCCCGCTGTCGGAGCTGTCCGGCGGCGAGCTGCAGCTCGTCGCGCTCGCCCGGCTCCTCGCCACCGACGCCGACCTATACTTCGTCGACGAGCCGTCCAGCTACCTCGACATCGTCCATCGGCTCAAGGTCGCGCGGCTGCTGCGGGAGCTCGGCGAGACGAAGAGCGTGCTCGTGGTCGAGCACGACCTCGCCCTGCTCGACTACCTCGCCGACACCGCCCATCTCATCTACGGGGTGCCGGCGGCGTTCGGGGTCGTGACCCATCCGCTCGCGATGCGCGCCGCGATCAACACCTACCTCACCGGCTACCTCAAGGACGAGAACGTGCGGTTCCGGGAGGAGCCGGTCGCGTTCGTCGCCCACCCGCCGCGGCGCGGCGGCCGGCCGGACGCCCTCGTACGGTTCCCGGCGCTGACGAAGCAGTACCCGGAGTTCCTCCTTGCCACCGAGGCGGGAGAGCTGGCGAGGGGGGAGACGGTCGGCATCGTAGGGCCGAACGCGACCGGCAAGACGACGTTCGTGCGGATGCTCGCGGGCGCCGAGGCCGCGACCTCCGGCGCCCCGCCGGCCGGCGTCTCGGTCAGCTACAAGCCGCAGTACCTGAAGGCGACCTCGGCGTCCAGCCTGAGGGACCGCGCGGCGGCGCTCGCCGAGGAGCCGACGTTCGACGCCCGCCGGTTCGAGCGGGAGCTCGTCCCGGGCCTGCACCTGGACGAGGTCCTGGACGTCGCGCTCCCGGACCTCTCCGGCGGAGAGCTGCAGCGGGCCGCCGTCGCGCTGGCGCTCGCCCGGCCGGCGACGCTCTACCTGCTGGACGAGCCGAGCGCCTACCTCGATGCCGACGAGCGGATGGCGATGGCCCGGCTCCTCCGCCGTCAGGTGGAGCGGCAGGCGTGCTCGGCGCTCGTCGCCGACCACGATGTCTACTTCCTGGACCTCGCGTGCGATGCGCTCATGGTGTTCCGGCACCCGGACGGGGACCCGGGCCGCGGCGCCGGCGACGGGCCGTTCGCGATGCGGGAGGGGATGAACCGCCTGCTCGCCGGCGTCGACGTCACCTTCCGCCGGGACGCCGAGACGCGCCGGCCCCGCATCAACCGCGAGGGCTCCGCGCTGGACCGGGAGCAGCGGGCGAAGGGGGAGTTCTACTACGACGTCCCCGCCTAGGGCCCCCGTCCCGGCGCTCGACCCGGAGGGACGCTACCGGATGCGGGCGCAGCTGTCGGCGACGGTGCTGGGCGTCTACGTCCTGTTGTTCCTCGTCGTCGCGCTGGTCGTCGCCCCGCGGAGCGTGACCCCGGACGACTGGCTGACGATCCTCCTGCTCCTCCTCACCGGCTACTTCCTCGCGCGGTACGTCACCACCTCCTACACGATCGACGACCGCTACCTCCACGCCTGGCGGTTCCTCGGCGGCCGCCGGATCCCCCTCGAGGAGATCCGCAAGATCGAGTGGGCGAGCATGCGGGAGCTCGCCCCGACCAGCGGCTTCCTCGGCCTGGGCGCCTGGGGCTGGCGAGGGCGGATGTTCAGCCCGGCGCTCGGGCCGTTCGACTCGATCTACACCGAGCCGTCCCGGGGCCTCCTCGTCACCGCGGAGCCGGTGCCGCTGTACCTCTCGCCGCGCGACCGCGAGGCGTTCGCGCGGGAGCTTTCCCGCCGGGTGCGCTCGTACACCGGGGCGCTCGCCGTCGACGTCGGGGCGCCGGTCGGCGGGGCCGCGGACGCCCGCTAGTACGTCGGCAGGCTCCGGTCGACCCGCTCGGCCCAGGCGTTGATGCCGCCGCGGAGGTTGCGGACGTTCGAGAACCCGAGCTCGAGCAAGGTCCGGACCGCCTCCGACGAGCGGCCCCCGCTCCGGCAGTACACCACGACCGACCGCGCGGAGGTGAGCTCGCCGACGCGGTCGGGCAGCTGGGCCTTCGGGATCGCCAGCGAGCCGGCGATCTGGCTGATCGCCCACTCCTCGGGTTCCCGCACGTCCACGAGGAGCGGAGGGTCCTCGGAGGCGAGCAGGCCGCGCAGCTCCTCCGGCGAGACCTCCGGGACCTTCCCGTCGTCGACCGAGGGGGCGACCCCGCAGAACGCGGGGTAGTCGATCAGCCCGTGCTGCGTCGCCTTCGGCGAACAGAGGACGCACTCGGGGTTCTTCTCCAGCCGCAGCTCGCGGAACCGCATCGTCGCGGCGTCGTAGAGGAGGAGCCGGCCGACCAGCGGCTCGCCGAACCCGACCAGGAGCTTGATCGCCTCGGTCGCCTGGAGCGCGCCCACGACGCCGGGCAGGACCCCGAGGACGCCGGCCTCGGCGCACGACGGGACCAGCTCCGGCGGCGGCGGCTCGGGGTAGAGGCACCGGTAGCACGGCCCGCGGCGCGCGTCGAACACGCTCACCTGGCCCTCGAAGCGGTAGATCGAGCCGTAGACGTTCGGCTTCCCGAGGAGGACCGACGCGTCGTTGACGAGGTAGCGGGTCGGGAAGTTGTCGGTACCGTCCACGACCAGGTCGTACGGTCGCAGGACCTCGAGGGCGTTCGTCGCGTCGAGCCGGCCCTCGAACGGCACGATCGTCGTGCCGGGGTTCAGCGAGCGGAGCCGGGCGGCCGCCGCCTCGAGCTTCGGCCGGCCGACGTCCTCGGTCCCGTAGAGCACCTGACGCTGGAGGTTCGACAGCTCGACGCGATCGAAGTCGACGAGGCCGAGGGTCCCGACGCCGGCGGCGGCGAGGTACAGCGCGGCCGGCGCGCCGAGGCCGCCGGTCCCGACCAGGAGGACCTTGGCGCGCCGCAGCCGCCGCTGGCCCTCGACGCCCACCTCGGGCAGCAGGAGGTGACGGCTGTACCGCCGTAGCTCGGCAGAGGAGAACCGTTCGGCGGCCGGCCCCGCCGGTGACGGCCGGGTCGCGCCGGGGACCGCGTCGGCCGGGGCGCCGCCGGCGATCGCCGGGACGATCGACACGACGTCCCCCTCCCGCAGCGGGGTCGCGTCGCGCTGCAGGGTCCGGATGTCCGCGTCGTTGACGTAGACGGAGACGAAGCTGCGGAGGTGCCCGTCGGCCATCAGGAGGTGGCGCCGGAGGGCCGGGTGCGCGTCGACCAGCCCCCGTACGGCCGCCTCGACGGTCTCCGCCTCGACGGCCACCTCGGGGCGTCCCCCGGCGAACGAGCGGAGCGGGGTCGGGACCCTCACCGTGATGCGCGGCATCGACCTACCTCCCCCGGGCCCCGCTCGGCTCGTCGGCGACCACCAGGTCGACCGACCGGAACTCTTGAGCGTCCGGGTCGAGCTCGAACGCCCCCAGCTCCCCGGCGCCGGCGCGGGCAACCGACACGACGACGTAGGTGTACCATGGCCAGGCATGATCGCGGTCGAACGCCGACGGCCGTGCCGGGTGATCCGGATGGGAGTGGTAGAAGCCGGTCAGCGCCTGGCCGCGCGGCTCCCCTCGCCGCTCGGCGTCCCGGAGCTCCTCGGGCAGGATCCGGAACCGGCGCTCCCGGGGTCCTTCGACGCGGTTCGTCGCGGGCTCGACCGCGATCACGGGCCGCGGGTCCGCCTCGGCGAGCGGCGCCGGGGTGTAGAGGAAGCCGCAGGACTCCTCCGGGTACGTCGCGAGCGCATGGTGGCCGATCGTCTCGACCAGGCCGGGGGCGAACCGGACCGCCCTCATCGGGGGTCCTCCGCCCGGTGGTCGTCGCCGTCGGGCAGGATCGCGACCAGGAAGCCGCCGTCCGCTTCGGCGGCGAGCCCGACGGCCGCCGCCACGGCGGCCCCCGACGAGCGGCCGACGCGCAGGCCCTCCTCGCGCGCGAGGCGCTGCACGAACCCCTGCGCGTCCTCGGTCTCGATGCGGACCGTGGCGTCCGGGACCGACGGGTCGTACGTCCCGGGCATCTCCGCGGTTGGGAGGTGCTTCAGCCCCTCGAGCCCGTGCATCGGGCCGGCCGGCTCGACCGCGACCACCCGGAGCGACGGCCGCACCTCTTTCAGGAACCGACCGGCGCCCGAGATCGTCCCCCCGGTGCCGACGCCGGCGACCAGGTGGGTGACGTGCCCCCGGCTCTGCCGCCAGATCTCGGGGCCGGTGCCTGTGTAGTGCGCCCGGGGGTTCGCCGGATTGTTGTACTGGTCCGCGAAGAAGTAGCGGGTCGGCGCGCTCTCCGCGAGGCGGCGTGCCTCCCGCTGCGCCAGGTCGGTCCCTCCGGACGGGTCGGTCAGGACGAGCTCGGCGCCGAAGTCGCGGATCGCGCGGAGGCGCGCCGGGTCGGCGTTCCGCGGGACGAACAGCAGCACCGGGAACCCGAGCCGGGCCCCCAGCATCGCGAAGGAGAGCGCGGTGTTGCCGCTGGAGGCGTCGACCAGGGTTCGCCCGCCGTCGAGCGAGCCGTCCGCCCGGGCCGCCCGGACGATCGACGCCGCCGCCCGGTCCTTCACCGAACCGCTGGGGTTCCGGGACTCCAGCTTGCCCCACAGCTCGAACCGACCGCCGGCCCGGGCGGCGATGCGGCGGAGCGGGAGCAGCGGCGTTCCCCCCACCGCCAGCAGCAGCGGGTCGACCTCCTCCCGACGCGCCGCCGGCGCGTCGCCCCCGACTAGGCGAGCGGAATCAGATGCGAACACCGCAGGCCTCCGCGGCCGATCGAGTCCTCGAGGTCGATACCGACCTCGCCGAGCAGCGCTTCGGTCAGGTGCTTGTCGAAGACGTCGCAGAGGAGGTAGGGGTGGGCGAGCGCGCTGTGGCGGAACACGCAGTTCGTCCGCACGACGCGAAGCCGGCCGTCCGGGGTCTTCTCGACCCGGGAGCGGAACCCGAGGCGGTTCAGCATCAGGACCAGGTTGCGCGCCCTCTCCTCGGGGCTGCGGGCCGGCCCGACGTCGCGGGCGACCTCCTTGGCGACGCGCTCGCCGGCCTCCGCGAGCACCGCGCTGACGTACCCCTCCCCCTCATGGGCCAGGAGCCCGTCTACGATCGCATCGACCATCAGGTCGTACTTCTTCGGGAACTGGTCCTGGCCGAGCGCGGTGAGCGAGTAGCGCTTGCGCGGGCGGCCGACCCCTTCCCGTCGGAACGCCGGAACGACCCACCCTCGCTCCTCGAGCCGGTCGAGGTGACCGCGGGCGGCGCTCTCCTGGATGCGCAGCGTCCGGGCCAGATCCCGGGCGGTCTTCGGGCCGGCCGCGAGCTCTTCGAGGATCTTCCCCCGCGTCCCCTCGAGCGCGTCGCCGTCCCCCGCGTTCGCCGCTTGCATCTTCGCTCCGTAGGCTCGGGTAGGATTTACTCACCGCGCCATGTTTAAATAACGGTATCGGCTCCAACCGGTCGCAGCATGACGCCGACCCAGCTCTCGGACCCGCACTCGCTCGTCGTCGAGGACCTCCATGCGGAGGTCGCCGGCAAGGAGATCCTGCGCGGCGTCAACCTGACGCTGCGGAGCGGCGAGCTGACGGCGCTGATGGGCCCGAACGGCTCGGGCAAGAGCACCTTGGCGTACGCGTTGATGGGCCACCCGAAGTACAAGGTCACGCGCGGGCGGGCGCTGCTCGACGGCAAGGACCTGCTCAAGATGCCGGTGGAGCAGCGGTCGCGCGCCGGGCTGTTCCTCGGCTTCCAGTACCCGCAGGAGGTCTCCGGCCTTTCGCTGGCCAAGTTCCTGTGGACCGCCTACATGCAGCGCCACACGGCGCAGGACGCCGACACCGCCGCCTTCGATCGGGACCTCAAGACGCACCTCGGCTACCTCGAGATGGACGACAGCCTCCTGAAGCGGTCGCTGAACGAGGGGTTCAGCGGCGGCGAGAAGAAGCGGGTCGAGGTCCTACAGATGGCGACGCTCGGCCCGATCTTCTCGATCCTGGACGAGCCGGACTCGGGGCTCGACATCGACGCGGTGAAGGCGGTGGGCGAGACCGTCGCCAAGCTCCACCGGCCGGACGCCGGGATCCTCCTGATCACCCACTACCAGCGGATCCTGAAGTACGTCAAGCCGGACCGGGTCCACGTTATGGTCGAGGGCGTGGTGGCGATGTCGGGAGGCCGAGAGCTCGCGGACGAGCTCGAGGCGAAGGGGTACGACTGGGTCCGGGTCGGGGTCCCGGGCGCCTCCGCCTAGGCCGGCGACGGCAAGGTCCCCGCGGATGGACATCGCGCGGCTCCGGGCCGACTTCCCGATCCTCGCTCGGAGCGTCCACGGTAAGCCCCTCGTCTACCTGGACTCGGCCGCGACCTCGCAGAAGCCGCGGTCGGTCCTCGCAGCGGAGGAGGCGTACTACGCGGCGTCGAACGCGAACGTCCACCGCGGGGTCTACGCGCTGAGCGTCGAGGCGACCGACGCCTACGAGGGCGCCCGCGCGCGGGCGGCCCGGTTCGTGGGCTCGCGCGACCCGTCGGAGGTGGTCTTCCTGCGCGGGACGACCGAGGCGATCAACCTGGTCGCGACCAGCCTCGGCCGCTCCCGGCTCCGCCGCGGCGACCGGGTCCTCCTCACCGTGATGGAGCACCACTCGAACGTGGTGCCGTGGCACCTGCTCCGGGAGTACGCCGGGGTGGAGCTCGAGTTCGTCGACGTCGACGACGACGGGCGGCTCCGCCTGGACCAGCTCGACCGCTGGCTGTCGGACGGGAAGACGAAGGTCGTCTCGCTGGCGCACGTATCGAACGTCCTGGGCACGGTGAACCCGGTCCGGGAGATCGCCGAGCGCGCCCACGACCACGGCGCGCTGGTCGTGCTGGACGCCGCGCAGTCGGCGCCGCACCGGCGCCTGGACGTCGGCGAGCTCGGCGTCGACTTCCTCGCGTTCTCCGGCCACAAGATGCTCGGGCCGATGGGGATCGGGGTCCTCTGGGGGCGATCCGACCTGCTGGAGGCGCTGCCGCCGTGCATGGGCGGGGGGGAGATGATCCAGGAGGTCCACACCGACAGGGTCAGCTACCGGGACGCGCCGCTGCGGTTCGAGGCCGGGACCCCGAACGTCGGCGGGGCCGTCGCGCTCAGCGCCGCGTTCGACTATCTGGACGGGATCGGCTGGGAGGCCCTGCGGGCGCACGACGACCGCCTGGCGCGCCGCCTGCTGACCGAGGGCCGGGAGCGGCTCGGAGACCGGCTCCGCGTTTACGGTCCGGCGGAGCCGCGGGACCGGGAGGCGGTCGTCTCGTTCGCGCTCGCCGGCGTCCATCCGCACGACGTCGCGAGCCTGCTCGACGCGGACGGGATCTGCGTCCGGGCGGGTCACCACTGCGCGCAGCCGCTCATGGACCGGCTGAAGGTACCGGCGCTCACGCGCGCGAGCCCGTACGTCTACAACACCGAGGCGGAGATCGACCTCCTGTTCGACGCGCTGGAGAAGGTCGTCGCGCTGTTCTCGCGCGAGCAGGGCCCGGCGCGCCCTGCGCCGGCGCGGGTAGCCCGCCCGGGACGGCGCCGGTCCGGCCCGTCGACCGACAAGCGCGTGTAGCCGGGCCTCCTACAGGGGCGGCCCGATATTCCCGGTCCACGAGAGGAGCGCGCGTGTCGCGCCCAGGGCGACCTCTGATTTAAATACGGCCAGGTGTTGGAATTCCCCGAGGAGCTATGGCGCAGACGACCCAGGAGATCACCCCGCTCGACTACACGCGCTACGACTTCAAGGATCCGGAGACCTACCGCGTCCGGATCCCGAAGGGCCTGTCGCGCGACGTCGTCCGCCAGATCAGCGCCTTCAAGCACGAGCCGGACTGGATGCTCGACTACCGGCTCCGAGCCTACGACCACTTCGTCGAGCGCCCGATGCCGGACTGGGGGCCGAGCCTCGCCGAGATCGACTTCGACTCGTACACCTACTACGCCGACCCGCTCGGCACCGACCGGCCGAAGCGGAGCTGGGACGACCTGCCGGCGGACATCAAGAACACGTTCGAGCGCCTGGGCATCCCGAAGGCGGAGCGGGAGTACTTCGGCGGCGTCGGCGCGCAGTACGACAGCGGGACGGTCTACCACAAGATCCGAGAGGACCTCGCCGCGAAGGGGGTCATCTTCACCGACACCGACACCGCGGTGCGCGAGCACTCGGAGATCGTCCGCAAGTACTTCGGGAAGGTGGTCCCGTTCAACGACAACAAGTTCGCGGCGCTCAACAGCGCCGTGTGGTCCGGCGGGAGCTTCGTCTACATCCCACCGGGCGTCGACGCCGGCATCCCGCTCCAGGCCTACTTCCGCATCAATGCCCAGAACGTCGGCCAGTTCGAGCGGACGCTGATCATCGCCGACAAGGGGGCGAAGGTCCACTATATTGAAGGGTGCACCGCCCCCGTCTACTCGACCGACTCGCTGCACGCGGCGGTCGTCGAGGTCGTGGGCGAGCCGTACGCGAAGGTCCGCTACACCACCGTCCAGAACTGGTCGAAGAACGTCTACAACCTCGTGACGAAGCGCGCGGTCGCCCACGAGGCGGCGCTCGTCGAGTGGGTCGACGGCAACATGGGCTCGAAGGTGACGATGAAGTATCCGTCGGTCTACCTCAAGGGCCGCGGCGCGCGGGCGGACATCCTGTCGGTGGCGTTCGCGAGCGAGGGCCAGATCATCGACTCGGGGGCGAAGGCGGTCCACTCGGCCCCGGACACGTCGAGCAAGATCGTGGCGAAGTCGATCGCGATCCGCGGGGGCCAGACGAGCTACCGGGGCCTCCTGCACGTGGCGCCGGGAGCGACCGGCGTGAAGGCCGCCGTCCGGTGCGACGCGCTCCTGCCGGACGAGCTGGGCCGCTCGGACACCTACCCGTACAACGAGATCCACGAGCAGGACGCGACGATCACGCACGAGGCGGTCGTCGGCAAGATCGGCGAGGAGCAGATCTTCTACCTGATGAGCCGCGGCCTCTCCGAGTCGGACGCGATCCATCTGATCCTGATGGGGTTCCTCGCGGAGTTCGCGAAGGAGCTGCCGGTCGACTACGCGCTCGAGCTGAACCGGTTGATCCAGCTCGAGATGACCGGCGCCGTCGGGTAGGTCCCCCGCTCACGGGCCACCGCCCCGTCCGGCCGACACCCCGTGCGACCCGCGCGCGCGCAGCGGAGCCGGGGGCGAGAGGGCGCGGGCCTCCCTCGAAGAGGGGTTCGAGGTGCGTCCGCTTCCGATCCCGCCGCAGGGGGGAGGACCGCCGACCGAGGCCGCGGCCGCACCGCGACTCCGCCGGGTCCAACGCTGACGAGGTCGGTCCTCCCGGGCCCGGGAGGACGGTTCGACCGGAGCGCCCCCGACCCGACCCCGGAGGAGCGGCGTCGGCAGGTTAATGCCCGGGGGGCCTCTCGCTGCGCCTCGAGCGAGGGCCGTGGGTCGCTTCGGACGCGCACGGCGGCTGAGACGGCGCGGCCGGATCCTTGCCGCCAGCGCTCTGGCCGTTGCCCTCCTTTTCTTCGCCCCGGGGACCTTGGGGCGCTCGGGGCCTCTGGCCCGCGCAGTAGGCTCCCCGGCCGCGCTCCCCGGCACCGTGCCGCGGACCGCGGCAGCGCCCCCCGGCCTCCGATGCTGCGCGCTCCCTGCCGGGGGCGCCGCGCGGGGGGCT
>JASHRJ010000081.1 GCA_030037395.1 Thermoplasmata archaeon | reverse complement strand
ATCCGAGATCGACCACGGAACTGACCGCGCCGGCCTTGAGCAGCGGTACCGCCCACCGAGTGAACCGGCCGGGTCCGCCGTCCCCGTGTGCGGCGTCCGACCAGTAGCGGTCCCAGGCCCGGACCAGGCGCCGTCTCCCGACCGCGTCGCGCGCCGGAGGCCCCACGAGGCCGGCCCCCTCAGGATCCGAGCCGGGCGTCCGCGGGCCGAGGGCCCGGGACGGCGGATCCGGCCCGCTCCTTCCAGTACGCGGCCGCGCGCAGGGCGATCGCGCGGAAGTTCGGAAACGTCGCCCGCCCCCACAGCTTCTCGAACTCGTCCATCGCTGGCGCGAGCTGGAGCCAGTCGACGTAGACGAGGTAGCCCAACGTCTCCAGCAGCGTCTGCTCCTCGATCAGGCCGAGCTTCGCCATCAGCGCCGCGCTCTCGTACTGGATCGCGAACGCCCGGACCTCGAAGCCGTCGACCGCGTCGGCGAAGCCGTCCCACCCGTCCGCCTGGCGCTTCGCGATGATGTCGCGGACCGCCTTGCGCTGGAGGACGAACTCTCGGTCGGTCATGTGCTCGGCGATGCTGAGCATCACCTGGGAGCGGTTCTGCCGGGCCACCAGCTCGCTCTGGCGGTTCGCCGCCTCGACCATCCGGGCGTTCTGGCGCATCTGCAGGTAGATGAACGGCACGCCGAGGATCACCGCGATCGTGCTGGCGGCGCCCAGCAGCGCGGCGATCTCCGACGCGCTCACCATCGCGCCCTGGCCTCCGCGCGGCTAGATGCGCCCGGCGCGTTGCACCGCCTGGAGCAAGAACACCTTGCCCGGGGTCGTGATCGCGTAGCGGGAGCCCACCATGCGCCCGCGCGACCAGGCGTACCGCGCGTCGGTCAGCTCGCGGGCGTAGCCGTTGCCGACGAGGACCTCGATCGCCTGCTGCGTCTCGGACCGAGGGATCGGGGGGAGAGAGCCCCGGGCGAGGATCTCGCACAGCTCCTCCGCCTCGAGGCCGGGGACCTCGGGCTCCTCCGTGTCGTACCGGTTGAGCTGGCGGAGCACCTCGACCAGCGCCCGGCGGAGCGCGAGCGCCGCCTCGTCCGCGGGGGTGATCACGCGCCGCTCTCGCGCGGAAGGACGGGAAAAACCTATTCCTCCACGCGCGCGCCGCCGAGCAGCCGACCGGGGGCGGCCGTACCTCGCGGCCCCGGGTACCGGGCGACGCGGTTCAGCGACCCTGCTCTTCCCCGAACCAGCTGCGGAACCGTTGCGAGTTCTCGATCGAGCCGACGACGAGCAGGGCGTCGCCCGGCGCGAGGCGGGTCTCGGGCGGGGGGCCGACGGAGGTATCGAACTCCCCGTCCGGACGGGGATGGGCGTACCCGAGCAGGATGCAACCGGTCGCGCGGCGGACCAGCGTTTCCGCCTCGCCGAACGTCTGCCTCGACACCGGGGTCGTCTCGCGCAGCAGGAACTCCTGGATGTCCGCCCGCACCTCGGCGGCGAGCATGTCCTCGAGCGCGTGCGCCACCTCCGGCTCGAACGCCGCGCTGGCGCACAGCCGGCCGCCGGTGTCGGCCGGGCTCGCCACGTACGTCACCCCGGCCGCCCGGAGCGTGTCGCGGAGCTCCGGCCGGCTGACCGCGACCACGATCCGGAGGCGCGGGGCGATCGCGCGGACGTTGAGGGCGGCGATCATGTTCTGCGCATCGTCCTCGGTGGCGACGATGGCGCTGTGGGCCGCCGGCAGATTGGCCCGCCGAAGGATCTCCGGGTCCGCCGGGGCGCCGGCCGTGGCGTACAGCCGGTGGGGCGGCGCCAGGACGCGGAGGTTGGGCACCTCCTCCGCGCGCTCGGCGACGACCGCGACCTTCTGCTCCTGGACCAGGAGCTCGCGCACGGCGGCGCGGGCGACGGGTCCGTAGCCGAGGACGACGATGTGGCCCTTCAGGTCGGTACCGAGGAGCCCGAGGGCCCGGCGTTGCGACTCCGCGGCCCCTTCCGACGCGAGCACGCTCAAGAGGTAGCCGAGGAGGAATATCTGGACGGCGATGACCCCCATCGTGAGCACCTTCGCGTCGACCGTCGTCGGCACGATGTCGCCGTAGCCGACGGTCCCCACGGTGACGATCGCCCAGTAGAACGAGTTGAACAGGGAGTACCGCTCCCCGTCGAGCAGGAAGAACCCCACCGCCGCCACGACGTACACCCCGGCGAAGGCGGCGAGCAGCCACCCGATCCTCCGGAGGAGCTCGAGGGTGTAGCGGAACCGGGGGTTCGCCACGGTCGGCGCCCACGTACGGGCCGTCCATAAGGGGTCTCCCGGGCGGCCGGCCGCGCTCCCCCGGGGCCCCCGCGGCGGCTCACTGCGCCATCCTGGGGTACAGCGCCGCGCAGAGCGTGATCAGCCCGAGCGTCGCCGCGAACAGGACCCCGAGGTCGAGGGCCAGCGGGAACATCGCCGTGCCCGCGGGGAGCACCAGGTTCCGGAGCGCGTCGACCAGGTAGGTGAGCGGATTGAACAGCGCGAACGGCCGGAGCCACGGCGGCATGATCGACAGCGGGTAGATCGCGTTGCTCGCGAAGAACAGCGGCATCGTGAGCAGCTGGCCGATGCCGAGGAACCGCTCTTGCGTCCGCACCAGGCTCGCGATCACCATCGAAAGGGTCGAGAACAGGGCGGAGCCGAGGACGACCGCGACGATCACCCCGGCGACGGTGAGCGGCGTGAGGTGGAGGTGGACCGAGAGCGCGACGGCGAGGAGCAGGACGACGACGGCCTGCGAGAGGCCTCGGAGGCTCGCCGAGAGCGCCTTGCCGCCGACGAGGATCATCCGGGGCGTGGGACTGACGAGGAACTTGATGATGATCCCGAGCTCGCGCTCCCGGATCGAGGCGATCCCGTAGAAGATCGCGATGAACAGCACGCTCTGGGCGAGGACCCCTGGGGTCAGGAACTCCAGGTACGATAGGGAGCCGGTCGGGATCGCGTGGATCTCGGAGAAGACGCTGCCGAAGACGACCAGCCAGAGCGCGGGCTGGATCGCCCGGAGGAGGAGCTCGGTGGGGTCGTGCCGGAGCTTGCGGCCCTCGTAGCCGACGATCGTGGCGATCTGTCCGACCGACGCGAGCAGCCGACCCCCGTAGGTGGGGGCCGCCGGGGCGCCGGCGGGCTCACTCGAGGCGGGCGGCGACACGCCGCGTCCTCCCGGCCTCTCGGTAGGCCCCCCCGAGCTCGACCTCCTCGCCGGCGTAGTGCAGGAAGACGTCCTGCAGGGTCACCGCCGGTCGGCCGAGGCTCGCCTTCAACTCGGCGGGCGAGCCGGCGGCTACCAGGTGCCCCCGGTGGAGGACCCCGACCCGGCCGCAAAGCCGGTCCGCCTCCTCCATGTAGTGGGTCGTCAGCACGATCGCGGTGCGCGAGCGCAGCTGCTCGATCTGCTCCCAGACCGCCTCCCGCGCGACCGGGTCGAGACCGACCGTCGGCTCGTCCAGGAACAGCACCTCGGGGCGGTGCAAGAGCGCGGAAGCGATCTCGAGACGGCGGATCATCCCGCCGGAGTAGTTCCGGACGAGGACGTCGGCGACGGGCCGCAGCCCGAGCAGCTCCAGCGCCTCGTGGATCCGCGGCCGGCGCTCCGCGCGGGGGATGCCGTGCAGTCCGGCGACGACCCACAGGTTCTCGAAGCCGGTGACCTGCGCGTCGGCGGAGATCAGCTGCGGCACGTAGCCGATGCGGCGACGGACCTCCGCCGGGGTGCCGCTCACGTCGTACCCCGCGACGCGCGCCCGGCCCGAACTCGGGGCGATGAGCGTGGTGAGCATCTTGATCGTCGTGGTCTTGCCGGCGCCGTTCGGGCCGATCAGGCCGAACACCTGGTCGGCGCCGACCTGGAAGGAGAGCCGGTCGACCGCCGTGAACGTCCCGAACTGGCGGCTGAGCTGGTCCACCTCGACGACCGGTCGAGGAGAAGACGCGGACAACGGGCGCCCGAGCGGGGTCGTTTAGAAGAGGTTAACGCGGGCGGCGAGCGCCGGCCGACGCCGCGCGGCGCGCCGGGGGCCGGCCCCCGTCGCGCCAGAACTCGAGCGCGTCGGCGATCGTCGTCTCGAACGGTACCTTCGGCGCGTGGCCGAGGGCGCGCAGGCGCGAGACGTCGGCGACGTTGTCCTGCTCGTCGGTCGGGCGCAGCCGCGCCGGGTCGACCACCACCTTCAGCGGCACCCGGGCGAGCTGGACCAGCCGGTCGACGATCGACCGCATGGGGTAGCTGCGGCCGGCGCCGATGTTGATCGGCTGCGCGGGGGTCCCGGCCTCGAACACCCGCCAGAGCGCCGGGACGACGTCGCGGATGTCGGAGACGTCGCGCCGCGGTTCGAGGTTCCCGACCTCCAGTCGGGCCGGCCGCCCGAGCCGCTCGAGCCGGGCGACCTGCTGGGCGAAGTCGTTGAGCGCGTCGCCGGCTTTGCCCGGGCCGGTGGTGCCGAACAGTCGGGCGCGCACGATGCGGAGACCGAAGTTCACCGCGTACTGGTAGGAGACCTCCTCCTGGCACGCCTTCGACACGCCGTACGGGTTCGTCGCCCACAGCGGCGCCTCCTCCACGATCGGCAGCCGCGGCGGGATCCCGTACGCGGCCGCCGACGCGGCCAGGAGGACCCCCCGGGCCGGCGGGCGCCGGCGGAGCGCCTCGTAGAGCCGGATCGTGCCGAGGACGTTCGTGTCGAACGTGTCCAGCGGGTCCGCCCACGCGGTCTTCGCGTACGCCTGGGCCCCGAGGTGGAAGACCGCCTCCGGCCGCGTCGCCTCGACCAGCTTTCGGACCCCGGCCCCCTCGCGCAGATCGAGCCGGCGCCACCGGACCCTCGGGTCGGTAGGGATGCGGGAGGCCAGCTCCGGCTCCGTGAGGTACGTCCCCACGACCTCGTGCCCGAGCGCGAGCGCGGAGTTCGCGAGGTACCGTCCGATGAATCCGGACGCTCCGGTGATCAGGATCTTCACGAGGGGCCCGTCCGCCGGGCACGCCCGGGCGGAGATAACGGCGGGGGTTCGAGGGCGCCGCTACGGCTCACGCCCCGAGCGGCGCGGGCGGTCGCGCAGGGCGGCGCGCCAGCTGCGAGGCAAGCCGCCGGGCGAGCAGCAGCTCGGTCACGAAGACCCGCACGAACGCGAGACCGCTCGTCACCTTGCTCCGCCCGACGGTCCGCGGCTCGAAGCGGAACGGGACCTCTCGGACCTCAGTTCCCCGGGCCATGACGAGCAGGAACAGCAGCAGCTTGTAGCCCCGCTCGCCCCGGTCCAGCGGCACGAAGATCGAGCGCCGGAACGCGAAGAACCCCGAGACCGGGTCGCGCACCGTCCGCGCCGGCGCGAGGAGGATCCGGGAGGTCACCTCGGCCCCGCGCGAGATCACCCGGCGGAGCGCGGGCCGGTGTCCCGGCGTCCCGCCGGGGACGTACCGGCTCGCGATCACGAGCCGGGCCCCGGCGTCCAGCTCGCGCACCATCGTCGCAAGGAGCTCGGGCGGATGCTGGAGGTCCGAGTCCATGACCGCCACGAGCCGGCCGCGAGCGCTCTCGATCGCGAGGCATTGCGCCCGGAGCGTCGTCTGACGGCCGTCGTGCAGGATCACGCGGACCCGACGGTCCGACCGCGCGCGATCGAGGACATACTCGCGCGAGCCGTCGGTGCTCCCGTCGTCGACCACGATCGCCTCCCACGGCGGAAGCCCGGCCCGCTCGATCCGGGCGAACAGCTCCGGAAGGCTCGGACGCTCGTTCAGGATCGCGAGGACGATCGAGAGGACGGGGCCGGGAGGCTCGGAGCTCCCGGGGACCCCCGTGCCCGTCATCGGCCCGAGGTCCGGGCGCGCAAGAGGTTGCGCGACGGGCCCGACGCGCACGGCGCAGCGCCCATCGGTCCGGCGAGGAACCCGGCGGTCGCTTAACCCTTGGTGCGCCAGGGCCAGGGGCGCCGGCGGACGCCGCGAGCTGGGCGGACCACGTCCGCCCCTAGGCGGCAGCGACCTTCACTTGAAGGCCGGGCGCGAACCGGTGGAGGAGGGCCACGTGGGCACCCTCGACGACCGCCCACGCTACCGCGATGCCGACCGCCGAGCGCTCGAGCGAGCCGTAGCCGTAGCCGAGGTCGACGCGGGACGCGTAGAGGGCCGCCGTACCGAGGAGGGCGACCGCGGTGGCGAGCGTGTACGCGCGGGAGATCCGCCAGCGGGCGTGGCCGTGCATCGCGAACGCCAGCGCCAGGAGGCCGAGCGCGAAGGCTCCGACCGCCACGTACCCGAGGAGCTCGAGGGTCCGAGGCGCGGGGTGCGCCGCCGCGAGCGGGTACGCCCCGATCGCGACGACCGCTGCCGAGCTGACGAGCAGCGCGAACGCCCCCAGGCCGCGGCTCGGCCGCGCGTCGAACGCGCTCCAGCTGAACAGGAGACCGAAGGCGGTGAGCACGCCCCAGGCGACCAGCGACGCCTCGAACAGCGTACCCCACGGCCCGGGGGCCGTTCGCAGCGCCAGGACCCCCGTCGTGCGGGGATCGAACCCCGCGAAATGGCTGTCGACCAGGAGCATCGCGGCGACGAACTGAACGGCTCCGGCGAGGAGGAGGATTCCTCCCGTGCGAACGGCCCGAGGCACCAGCGGGGTTTCGGCGGCCATGCTGCTCTCCGGCGGTGGGGGCGCGCTTCCCCCCTATAATTCCCCAGGGTCCAGTGGGCCCCCGGCGGACCGGCGTATAACCCACGGCGGCTCCCGGGGGCGGTGACGACCGCTCCCCGGGGGCCGGCCCTTACCGTCGACGCCGTCTGGATCGCTCGCGGCCGGGTCCTGCTCGTGCGGCGGGACCGGCCGCCGTTCCGAGGACGCTGGGCGCTCCCGGGTGGGTTCGTCGAGCTCTGGGAGCCCACGGAGGCGGCGGTGCTCCGGGAACTGTTCGAGGAGACCGGGCTGCGGGGCCGGGTCGCCGGCCTGGTGGGTGTCTACTCGGGGCGGGCCCGCGATCCGAGCCGCTCGACGGCCACGGTGGCGTACCTCGTGACGGGCCGAGCGCGCGCGCCCCGCGCGGGGGACGACGCCGCGGAATCCTGCTGGCTACCGCTGGCCGTCGCCCGGGGCCTTGCCTTCGATCACGACCGGATCGTGCGCGACGCCGTCCGCCAGCGGTCGGTCCGGGGGCGCGGGGCCCGCCCCCGCTGACGTCGCAGGGCTCGGCGGGCGCGCGGACGGCCCTCGGGACCACGAGAGGACCGCCGCGCAGGCGAGGATCGCCGCGGAACCGTAGAGGGCGGCCCGGATCCCCGCGACGAACGCCCCGCCTCCTGCACCGAGCGTGTTCGTGCCCAGGAACACCTCGTCGGCAACGCGGCGGGAGACGCTCGCGGCGGCGATCGAGAGGGCGAGCACGAAGCTGAGCAGCGTGCCGAGGTTGCTCAGCGACGCCCGCAGCCCGCTGATCGCCCCGAACGTGCGCGGGGACGCCTGGCTCATCACCGCGGTGTTGTTCGCCGGGAAGAACGTCCCCAGCCCGACGCCGCTGACGACCGAGATCGCCGGCACCCAGCCCAGCCAGCTGGTCGTCGTGAGCTGGGCGTAGGCGACGACCGCGATCATCAGCAGCAGGAGCCCTGCCGTCGCCAGGCCGCGGGAGCCGACCCGGTCGACCCAGCGGCCGGTCAGCGGGCCGACCGACGCCCCGACCAGGTACCCCGGGACCAGCAGCAGCGAGGCGTCCAGCGGGCTGAGCCCCCGGACCCCCTGGAGGTAGAGGGTCAGCAGGAAGACGACCGACAGGTAGCCCAGGGCCTGCAGGAACCCGGCGACCAGCGAGAACCCGAGCAGCCGCTGGCGCAGCTCGCGGAGGTCCAGCATCGGGAGCGGCGACCGCAGCTCCGCGACGACGAACACCGGCAGGAGGGCGGCCCCGACGACGAGGAACCCCACGTTGGTCGGGGTGGTGCCGTAGACCGCCAGTTCGATCGCGCCGTAGCAGATCGCCCCCAGGGCGACCGAGAACAGCACGAAGCCGGGGAGGTCGAAAGAGGTCCTGCTCCGCGACATCGTCGGGAGGGTCCTCAGGCCGAGGGCGACCGCGACCGCCCCGATCGGGAGGTTGATGAAGAAGTTGTACCGCCAGCCGAGCGTCGTCGTGATCACGCCGCCGAGCAGGATGCCGAGGATCGCGCCGACGCTCCAGCCGAAGACGAGGAAGCCGAACGCACGGCCCCGGCGCTCCGGAGGGAAGACGTGGGCGATCAGCGCCCCGGCGTTCGCGAACATGATCGCGCCGCCGACCGCCTGGGCGATCCGTGCGCCGATCAGGAAGAGGTCGGTGGGCGCGAAGCCGCACAGGCCCGAGGCGACGGTGAAGATCGCGAACCCCGCGTTGTAGACCCGGCCCCGCCCGAGAAGGTCGCCGAGGCGCCCCGCCTGCGTCGTCAGGGCGGCGGTGATCAGCAGGTAGACCAGGATCGCCCAGATGATGGTGCCGAGCGGCGACGCGAGCTCGCGGCTCATCGTCGGCAGCGCGAGGATCACGATCGTGCTGTCGACGGCGACCATGACGGTCCCGAGCGTCGTGAGCAGGAGGACCGCCGACTCCCGCCCGGCCCGGGAGACCTCGGGGGCGAGGGACGGAGCGCCGGACGCCAAGACCGACCGGGCGGTCCGGGCGGCTGCCGAGATTATACGTTATCTGCCGGCCGGTGGGGCCCGACCCCGCGCGGTCGGCATCTCTTTATCGCAACCCCCTCTCGGCGGCCGCCGATGGCGTCGAAGATGGGGCTCTCGCACGAGGTCCACCCTCGTCCGACGCTCCTCTCCGACTTCATCCTCGGCAGCCAGGACGGCCTCGTTAACGTCCTCGGGATCCTCCTGGGCCTCGCCGCCGCCACCTCCGACCTCCGGATCATCATCATCGCCGCGCTCGCGGCCCTCGGCGCCGAGTCCGTCTCCATGGGCGCGGTCGCGTACACCTCGACGCTCGCTCGCCGCAAGGTGTACGAGGCGGAGGTCCAGCGCGAGCTCCAGGAGATGCGCGATGTCCCGGACATCGAGCGCGAGGAGGTTCGGACGATCTTCCGGGACTGGGGCTACTCGGGCGACGAGCTCGAGGAGCTCGTCCGCCGGGTCGAGGCGAAGCCGAAGGCGATGCTCGATCTCATGATGGCCTTCGAGCTCAAGCTCGCGCCGGTCGAGGTCGCCCAGCCGCGGAACAGCGCCCTCATCGTGTTCTCGGCGACCGTCGTGGGATCGCTCATCCCGCTCATCCCGTTCCTCGTGGCGGGCCACGCGATCGTGGAGGCGGCGTACGCCTCGGTCGTCCTGAGCGCCGCGGCCCTGTTCGGGATCGGCTGGTACGAGGCGCGGACGACCGTCGGACCGTTCTGGAAGAGCGGCCTACGGATGCTTCTGATCGGGCTCGGGGCCGGCTTCGCCGGGTTCCTGATCGGTCACTTTGCGGGCACGCTCTGAGGCGCCCTGCAACGGGCTAGGCCGGGCCCGCGAAGCGGCGGCGTCCCCGCGGGGCGTCGCCGCGCAGCCAGGCAAAGCGCCGGCGCGGGACTCGCGCGACCTCGTGGTGCCGGCACGCCGCGCACCAGACGACCATCTCGGATCGCGCGGCCAGCTCGGGCGTGGCCGTGTGGTCGGATGCGGGATGGGAACAGTCACGGTCGAGGCACTCCGCCGGCGTCGCGCTATCGTGCGGCATGCGTTGAGATAGAATGAGTGCGCACTAATGCGTATTAAATCTACCTCTTGCCGCCCCGCCCCCGGGGGCCACGAGCCCCCGCGCTAGACGCCGAGGGCCCTGATCTCCTTCGCGGCGCGCGCGGCCTTCTCCTTGTCGGTCAGGTCGCGCAGGTGCAGCGTCACCGAGATGGTGCCGTTCACCTCGATCGTGTCCGGGACCATGGGTAGCC
>JASHRJ010000009.1 GCA_030037395.1 Thermoplasmata archaeon | reverse complement strand
CGCGGGCGATCCTACGCCCCGTGCGACGGACGACGGCGCGCAGGGCGGGGGGGGACCCGGCCCCGGCGGCGCCGCCGAGCGGACGGACCGCCGACCGGTCCGTCCAGCCGCGCGCCGAGTAGCCCAGCCGGACCAGCTGGCGCGCCTCGACGTTCGTCTCCCGGTCGACCACGTGGTTCTGGGGGACGTAGCCGATCGACGGGTTGCCCCGGCGCGCCGGCGCGCCGAACACCCGGAGCTCTCCGCGGGTCGGCGCGATCTGCCCGAGGAGCAGCCGGAACAGCGTGGTCTTGCCCGCGCCGTTCGGTCCGATGACGGCGACCAGCTCGCCGCGGCCGATCCGGAAGCTGGCGTCGCTCCAGACCGGGTGCCCGCGGTACCCGACGGAGAGACGGTCGGCCGAGGCGACCTCCTCGGCTCCCGTAGGCTCCCGTCCCCTCCGTCGCGCTACCGGCCCAGGGCGGCGGCGTCCAGCGCGACGTACAGCGCGTTCAGCTCTCCGCCCATCCACTCCTGGAACGTGTCGTTCGGCGGGACGATCGTCTCGGTCACGCTCGTCACGCTCACGTTGTGCTCCTCGGCGATCGCCTTCATCGAGGTGGTAATCGGCGTGACCGTCTGCGCGTTGAAGACGAGGACCCGGACGTTCCCGCTCTCCAGCTGGCACTGGAACGTGACGACGCTCTGGTCGGGCGGGTCGTTCCCTTCGGCGACCGCCTCCATGAACGCGGGCGGGGAGACGAGGTCGAGCCCGGTGGCGTTCGCGAGGTAGACGAAGATGCTCTCGGTCGACGCCACGACGGTCCCCGAGAACAGGTGGCGGATCAGGCCTACCTCCTGGTACAGCGACGCGAGGGAGACGGTCAGGTTCTCGAGGTTCGCACGGAAGTAGGAGGTGAAGGAGGGGGCGATCGTCGTGAGGTTGTCGTACATCCACTGCACCGTCCGGTTGACGTACGCCGGGTTGTACCACAGGTGCGGGTTGCCGGTGACGATCCCGCCGGTCACGCTCACCCCCAGCATGTCGCCGATGTTGAGCACCGTCTGGTTCGTGTCCCCGTCGGCGGCGATGAGGCTCGTCGCCCAATCGTCGTAGCCGACGTTGTTCACGATCACGTACTGGGCGTTCTTGATTGCCTTCGCGTCCGAGTCGTTCGCCTCGTACTCGTGCGGGTCCGTGTTCGGGTCGGTGATGATGCTGGTGACGTTGACGTGCGTGCCCCCGAGCTGCGAGACGAGGCTGCCCCAGAAGTTCTCGGCGGCCACGACGTTGACGACGGGGCCGGAGGAGCTCCGGCCGGTCGGGCCGGTCGGGGCCCCGGAGGCCGGGGGGGCCGCCGGGACCGGCCCGGCCGCGGTCGCGTTCGTCGGCGAGGAGGGGGTGACGATCCCCGCGCAGGGGTTCGGCGCGCCGAGGGCGAAGTGATAGACCCCGCCCCACACGCCGACCCCGGCGGCGAGCACGGCGACGACCACCGTGAGGCCGACCCGGCCGGACCTCATCGCCGCCCACCTCCTCGACGGCCGGCGGCCGGCCCGGGGGCGCAGGGAGCGATCGGGTGGCCGTGCGGGCAGATCGAAGGGTGCCCTTCCGCCTCGCAGAGCACCTGGACGGTCCGGTGGGAGAGGGCGAGGTCGACCTCGAGCGCGGCCTCGTGGGTGGCGTCCGCCGCGAGCCCGGCCCGCGCGAACAAGCTCTCCGCGACGCGGTGGTGGCGGACGTACTCGTCCAGGCAGGCGAACCCCTGCCGGGTGACGAGGCTCTTCCCCCGGGACCGGGTGATCAGGCCCAGCTCCTCGAGCGGCCCGAGATGGGCGAGGGCGGACGGCGCCTTCACCCCGAGCGCGCGGGCGATCGAGTTCAGCGGTACCCCCCGGCCGCGGGCGGGCCCCCGCGCGATGCTCCGCAGGGCGTCCAGTTGTCGCCGGGTGATCCGCTGGAGGGGTTCCATCGTCCCGAGCAGCCCTTGGGGCTATTTACGGCATACCCTAATTTTTAGTCGACCACAATGTTCTCTCCGGGCATCGCGAGCTCGGCGCCCACTCCGGCGTAATAACCCCGGGCGCCTGCTCCGGCCCGAAGGCGGGGCGATGGCCGCGGCGAAGCGGGTCGGGGTCCTGGGCAGCGGGGACGTGGCGAAGCAGCTGGGCAAGGGGTTCGCGGCGCACGGGTACGACGTGATGCTCGGCACGCGCGAGCCGAAGAAGCTGGACGCCTGGAGGAAGGAGACCCGGGGGACCGTCTCGGTCGGCTCCCCGGCGCAGGCCGCGCTCCACGGCCCGCTCGTGATCGTCGCGACGCACGGGGCCGCGACGGAGGAGGTGCTCTCCCGGATCGACCCCCGCAGCTTCGCCGGGAAGATCGTCCTGGACGCCACGAACCCGCTCGACCTCTCGCACGGGATGCCGCCGGGCCTCCTGTTCGGCGTCACCGACTCGCTCGGCGAACGGGTCCAGCGCCAGCTCCCGGACGCGAAGGTCGTGAAGTGTTTCAACACGGTGAGCAGCCTCAAGATGGCCGACCCGAAGTTCGCCCACGGGCCGGTGCCGATGTGGATCTGCGGCAACGACGCGGGGGCCAAGCGCCAGGTGGACGGGTTGCTGCGGGAGCTCGGCTGGGCCGGCGCGCTGGATGTCGGCGGCATCGACGCCGCGCGCTGGCTGGAGGCGCTGGTACCGCTCTGGGTCCGCGCCGGCCAGGCGCTGAACACCTGGGAGCACATGCTGCAGCCGGTGAGGTAGCGCCGTGGCGGCGGCCAAGGGTCCGGGGGCACCGGAGCGGCCGGTTCCGCGGTTCTCGACCGGCTACATGGATCGGGCGGTGACGCCGGGCGACGACTTCTACGGCTACGCCGCGGGAAGCTGGCTCCGGGCGAACCCGGTGCCGGCCGACAAGGCCCGCTGGGGGGCGTTCGACGAGCTCCTGCAGCGGAACTTCGCGCTGATCCGGGAGATCCTGGAGGAGGCGGCCGCCCACGCGCCGGAGGCGGCGCCGACGCCGGTCCGCCAGGTCGGGGCGTTCTACGCCTCGGCGTTGGACCAGGGGGAGCGGGACCGGCGGCGGTTCGGTCCGATCGCCGCCGACCTCGAGCGCGTGGAGCGGACCCGCTCGCTCGACGAGCTCCTCGAGCTCGTCACCGCGCTCCACCGCGACGGGTTCGGGGGCCTCTTCGACGCGTACGTCTACCCGGACAAGCGCCGCAGCGACGTCTACGCCTTCTACCTGGAGCAGGGGGGCCTCGCGCTGCCGGACCGCGACTACTACCTCGAGCCGGGGTTCGAGGCGGTCCGCACCGCCTACGCCGCCCACCTCGAACGGAGCTTCCGCGCCGTCGGAGACCCCGCCGTCCGGGCCCGCGAGGCCGCCGGGACGGTCCTCGAGATCGAGACGGAGCTCGCCCGGGCGAGCCGCACCCGCACCGACCTGCGGGACGAAGAGCGGAACTACCACCGGCAGGAGACCTCCGACCTCGCCGCGCGCCATCCGACCCTGCGGTGGGCGAGGTACCTCGCCGGCCGGGAGGCCGGCTCGGCGACGTACGTCATCGTCGGCCAGCCGGAGTTCTTCGACGCCCTCGCCCGCAGCCTCTCCGCCCGGCCCCTCGGGGCCTGGAAGGAGTACGTCCGCTGGCAGGTCCTCGAGACCAGCGCCCCGTTCCTGCACGCGGCCGCGGAGGAGGAGAGCTTCGACTTCTTCCGTCGGACCCTCAGCGGCCAGCAGGAGCCGGAGCCGGCGTGGAAGCGGGCCGCGCTCGTCGTCGACGCGCTGCTCGGGGAGGCGCTCGGGCAGCTGTACGTCGCCCGCGCGTTCCCACCGGAGGCCCGGCGGCGGATGGCGGTCCTGGTCGACGACCTGTGCGGGGTCTTCCGTGACCGCCTGCGGACGCTCGACTGGATGTCGTCGGAGACCCGCGAGAAGGCGCTGGCGAAGTTCGCCCGGTTCACCTCTAAGATCGGCCACCCCGACGCGTTCCGCGACTACGGAGCGATCCGGATCGACCCGGCCGATTACGCGGGGAACGTGCGCCGCGCCCGGGCGTTCGAGGTCCACCGCCAGGCGGTGCGCGTCGGCGGGCCGGTCGATCGGACCGAGTGGGGGATGACGCCGCCGACGGTGAACGCCTACTTCAGCCCGGTGAAGAACGAGATCGTCTTCCCCGCCGGGATCCTGCAGCCTCCGTTCTTCGACCTCGAGATGGACGACGCCGTGAACTACGGCGGCATCGGGGCGGTGATCGGCCACGAGATCACCCACGGCTACGACGACCAGGGAAGGAAGTTCGACGCGGCGGGGAACCTGACCGACTGGTGGACGGCGGCCGACGCCGCCGAGTTCCAGCGACGGGCCCAGCGCGTCGTCGCGCAGTACGACCGGTTCGAGCCGCTCCCCGGGGTCGCCGTCAACGGCGCGCTGACCCTCGGCGAGAACCTCGCCGACCTCGGGGGCGTGTCGATCGCCTACGAAGCGCTCCAGCGCCGCCTGGCGGCGGAGCCGGCGCGCCGGCGGACGCTCGACGGCCTCTCGCCGGAGCAGCGGTTCTTCCTGTCGTGGGCGCAGGTCTGGCGCCAGAACGCCTCGGAGGCGGAGGTCCGCCGGCGCATCGTCACGGACACCCACTCGCCCGGTCGGTTCCGGGCGCTCGGAGCCGCCGGGAACCACGACGCGTTCTTCGACACCTTCCAGATCCGTCCCGGCGCCCCGGCGTGGCGGCCGAAGGAAGAACGGGTCCGGATCTGGTAGCGGCCCGGCGCGCGCTCCGGGTGGGTCGGGCGGCGGGGGGTCCGGAGGTCGCCATCAGCCGGCCGCGCGCAGGGGCCGACGTGTCCGGGGCGCGGGGGGCCGCTAGCGCCGGGGCGCCGAGAGCCGAGGGAGGGCAAGGCGGGAAAGTTCCATTCCATTCAGGGTCGAACCGCATCTGGGATCGCGACTAGTCTGGTGGGGGGTTTGTCGCCCTGCCCAGACCCAGTGAAACATCATCGTGGTCTGTTGATCGATACGTCGCAGCAACTCGTTCGGATCACTCGGGGGCGGGGTGGGCATCGCTGTGGACAGAGGCCTTCGCCCGAACATGACGTTGGCACGACG
>JASHRJ010000080.1 GCA_030037395.1 Thermoplasmata archaeon | reverse complement strand
CGCTGCGGCCGGTGCCAGCGCTCCGGCGACCTCCGCCGCGCCCCCGGCGAAGCCGGCGACGGCGGCCCCCGCGCCCCCCGGCGCCCCGGGTGCCCTAGCGCCGTGCCCGAGCTGCGGAAAGGAGATCCCGCCCGAATACCTCGTCTGTCCGTTCTGCGGGGCGGTGACGCAGTAGCCGGCCCCCCGAGGACGCAGCCCCCGCCCGCCGCGGGGGCGACCGGTTCGGTAGCCTTTATCGTGGGCCGCCCCTCGGGGCGCCGGGCCGATGGTCGGGGACCGGGAGCGCGGGCGGCTCAAGATCGGCTGGGTCCGGGCGCACATGCCGATCCTGGAGGGGGTCCGCGCCCGCTTCGAGAAGGAGGGTCCGTTCCGCGGGCTCACGATCTCGGCGGTCCTGCACGTAGAGGCGAAGACCTGCGCGCTCGCGCTCGCCCTGCAGGCCGGGGGCGCCAAGGTCCATCTCGCCGCGGGCAACCCGCTCACCACCGACGACGACGTCGTCGCGGCGGTCCGGGAGGACGGGGTGATCACGCACGCGGAGCGGGGGGAGTCGATGGCTGCCTACCAGGAAGGGCTCGAGCGGCTGCTCGCGGCCGAGCCGGACGTGATCATCGACGACGGGGCCGACCTGGTCGCGCTCGTCCACGCCCGGGGCCAGGGGCGGGGGCGGCTGCGCGGAGCGACCGAGGAGACGACGACCGGCGTCACCCGGCTGCGTGCCCTCGAGCGCGACGGCCGCCTGCTCTTCCCCGCGATCAACGTCAACGACGCGGCGATGAAGCACCTGTTCGACAACCGCTACGGCACCGGACAGTCCACCGTCGAAGGGATCGTGGCCGCGACGAACCTTCTGCTCGCCGGCAAGGTCGCGGTCGTGGCCGGCTACGGATGGTGCGGCCGGGGGGTCGCCTCCCGCCTCGCCGGGATGGGGGCCGAGGTCGTGGTCACGGAGGTCGACCCGGTCCGGGCGATCGAAGCCCGCCTGGACGGCTACGCCGTCCGGCCGATGCGCGAGGCGGCGGCGCGGGCGGACCTCATCGTGACGGTCACCGGGCGTCCCGGCGTTGTGCGGGCCGAGCATCTGGCGGTGCTGAAGGACGGCTGCCTGCTCGCCAACGCCGGGCACTTCGACGTGGAGATCTCGAAGCCGGACCTCGCCCGCCTCGCCCCGGCGCGGCGGATCGTCCGCCCGAACGTCGAGGAGTACCGGTTCCCCGACGGCCGACGGGCGTACCTGCTGGCGGAGGGGCGCCTCGTCAACCTCGCCGCGGCGCAGGGTCACCCCGCGGAGATCATGGACCTCTCGTTCGCGCTGCAGGCGCGATCGGCCGAGCATCTCGCACGGCACGGCGCGGAGCTCGCGCCGAAGGTCTGGCCCGTGCCTCCGGAGATCGACCTCGCGATCGCCCGGGCGGCCCTCGCCCCGTTCGGGGTCGGCCTCGAGGAGGCGACCCCGGAGCAGCTCAAGTACGCGAACGCTTGGGAGAGCGGCACCGAATGACCGCCGGAACGATCCCGCCGGAGCTGAAGTACGCGAAGACCCACGAGTGGGTGCGGACCGAGGGCGCCCGGGCGACGGTCGGGATCACCGACCACGCGCAGGCGGAGCTGACGGACATCGTGTTCGTCGAGCTGCCGGCGGTCGGCAAGGAGATCGCCGCGGGGACCGTCGTGATGGTCCTCGAGTCGGTCAAGACGGTGGCCGAGGTGTACGCCCCGGGCACCGGCCGGGTGACCGAGGTCAACACCGAGCTCAAGGCGCATCCCGAGCTCGTCAACCGCGAGCCGTACGGCGCGGGCTGGCTGTTCCGCTTCGAGCCGCGGGGCCCGCTCGAGCCGGCGCTGATGGACGCGCGGGGCTACGGCCAGCTCGTCGGCGCACCCGGGTGAGCCGCGGGCCGCGCTACCGCCCGGCGAACTCGGGCTTGCGGCGCTCCAGGAACGCGCGCATCCCCTCGCCCCGGTCGGCGGTGGAGAACGTGCGACCGGCGGACTCCCCCTCGAGGCGCAGCGCCTCCTCGAGCGGGAGGTCGCTCCCGGCGTCGATCACGCGCTTCGCCCACTGCACGCCGAGCGGGGCCCGGCTCGCGATCGTCTCCGCGAGCGCCGCCGCCTCCTCGCGGGCGGTGTCGGCGCCGACCACCTGCGCGACGAAGCCGAGGCGGTGCGCCTCCTCGGCGGAGATCGGGACGCCGGTGTAGACCAACAGCTTCGCGTTCGCCGCGCCGATCCGGCGGCTGAGCCGGGTCGCTCCTCCCATCCCCGGATGGATGCCTACGGTGACCTCGGGCAAGCCGAGGCGCGCGCCGGCGGCCGCGACGATGAAGTCGGCAGCGAGGGCGATCTCGAGGCCCCCGCCGAGCGCGTACCCCTCGACCAGCGCGATCACGGGCCGCGGGAACGTCTCGACCGCGCGGGCCACCCGCTGCCCTACGAACCCGAAGGCGACCCCCTGCGCCGGGGTCTTCGCGGCCATCTCCGCGATGTCGGCACCCGCCGCGAACACCGGGCCGGAGCCGGCCAGGACGACGGCCCGCAGCGCCGGGTCGCCCGCGAGCTCGCGGAACGCCGCCTCCAACTGCTCCAGCACGTCGGTGCTGAGGGCGTTCAGGACCTCGGGACGGTCGAGCAGGACCCAGGCGACCGCCCCCCGCCGCTCCGTCCGCACGTAGCGCAGGGGCCAGCCGCTCTCGCCGCGCGCCGCGCGCTCGGAGAGCTCCCGGGAGACCGGGAAGTCGCCGGGCCACCGCGCCGCGTAGGCCTCCGTCATGCGAAGGCCGTCCGCGAGGCCCACCGACGCGAGTTGGGCGAACGGGCCGTGGCTCCGGCGAAGGCCGACGACCGCCCCTCGGTCGACCGCCTCGGCCGTCGCGACCCGTTCCTCGACCAGCCGGGTGGCGATCCCGAACGTGAGCCCGAGCAGGCGCTCCCGGACCGGCCCTTTGCGCTCCGGCTCGACCCGGCTCTCCCGCCAGGCCCACGGGCGGCCCTCGCGGAACTGGCGCTCCAGGAGCGCCGACGGCGCGTACGCTGCTCCGAAGGCGCGACGGAGGGTCGTCTGCGCGTGGAAGGCGATCGGGATCCCGGTGACGTTCATCAGCTCGAACGGCCCGAGGGTCGCGCCGAACGCCTCTCGGCCGACCTCCTCGATCGTGGCGAGGCTCGCGACCCCCTCCTCGGCGAGCCGGGTCGCCTCGTTGAGGTACGGCACGAAGTAGCGGTTCACGCAGAAGCCGGCCCGGTCGGCGGTCTCGATCGGGAGCTTGCCGAGGCGGCCCGAGAAGCGCACGAGCTCGGACCGCGTCGCCGACGACGTCTCGGCCCCGCCGACCACCTCGACCAGCTTGTTGATCGCCGCCGGATAGAAGAAGTGCAGTCCCGCGAACCGCCCCGGCTCCGGGAACCCCTCGCCGAGCGCCGTCACCGAGAGCGAGGAGGTGTTCGTTGCGACGATCGCCGTCGGCTCCGCCAGCCGAGCGACCTCGGCGAAGAGCGCCCGCTTGACCTGCTCGTCCTCGAAGACCGCCTCGACCACCAGGGCGGCCCCCCGGACGGCGTCCCCGAGGTCCGTCGTGAACGCGATGCGGGCGAGCAGGGCGTCCCGGGCGGCGGCGGTCATCCTGCGCCGCTCGACGGCGCCGGCGAAGGTGCGCTCGAGGATGCCCCGGCCCCGGTCGATCGCGGCCGCGTCCACGTCCCGGACCCGGACCGTGAACCCGGCGGCGGCGCACGCCTGGGCGATCCCGGCGCCCATCGTGCCGCCGCCCAGCACCGCCACGGGCGATGGGGGCGCGAGCGCAGGCGACGGCACGGAGGGCCTCCCGCTCGGGGGAGGCGCCGCGGTCATAAGGCGTTCGGCCGGACCCCGGGGCCGCGGGGCGACGTCGGGCCGCGCTAGGGGGAGACCGCGGAGAAGGTGAGGGCGTAGCCGGTGGTCCCGTCGTCGGGGATCGAGGTGGCGATGACGTAGGCGGCGAGGCTCCAGGTCGCGCCGGACAGGAAGGAGAGCGCGTACGTCTCCTCCCCGTACAGCGGGTAGCAGCACAGGACGACGACCAGGACGAACAGCGCGGCGTTGGGGCCGGAGGTGGTCAGCGAGAAGTTCGACAGCTCCTCGTCGGTATTGCCGGTGTTGGTGACGTTCACGTAGAACCAGAACCCGGCGACCGGCGGCGTATAGTTGTAGTTCGGCTTGGGCCGCTCCGGACACGCGGGACAGATCTGCTTGCCTTCGAGGGCCGGGAAGTAGCCGGTGGCGTTCGTTTCGTGGTAGGTGATGGTCGTGTTCACCCCCGTGATGGATTCGTTGTACGGGTTCGGGTTCGGCCCCGGGGGAGGGCCTACCGGAGTGCCGCCCGAGGAGGACTTCGAGACGATCAGCCCGAAGGCGTTCGTGAACACCGCGATCTCGACGACGACGGCCAGGCCGCAGGCGGCCGCCACCCAGAGCAGGCGGCTCCGCCGCCGGCGGCTGCCCGCGGGGGCCGACGCGGGAACGCCGGTCATCTAAAGGTCGTACACCGGGATCGTGAGCAGCACGATCGAGGGGGTCCAGGCGGTGTCCACGAACTGCAGCGTGCAGGCGCCAGGGACCGTGAAGCACCAGAGGGGGGCACCGTGGTAGTCGTCGGTGTCGGGCTCGCCCCAGGGGCAGGTGGAGTTGTTCCCGGTGGCCGGGCAGGCGTTGTTGGTGCCGGCGCGCCCCTGGATATCGATCGGGTTGGGGGCCTCGAAGATCGAGTCCGGGGTGTCGATGTAGATCACGAGCGACTGGCCGGCCGACAGCACCGTCGTCGAGGTGCTGAGCGGGTCGAAGAATCCGAGCCGGTTGTAGTACACGCTGTTCGCGCCGGATCCCTCGGGGTTGAAGCCGCCGCAGGTCCCGAGCTTGGGGGCGTCGGCCGACAGGTTCTGGGAACCCCCGGGGACCCACTCCATGTCGTCCAGATACCCCGACACCAGCTCCGTCGTCTCCACCTTAGGTGTGGTGTTCGTGCAGATGAAGTTGAACTCCACCGCGGAGAGCGGGATCGTCTGGGACGTCCCTTCGATGATGATCCGCGTGGCGTTCATCCGGTCGTAGGTACCGTTGTCCTTGCTGGCGTCCCCGTTGTCGCACTGGGTGTCCCAGGCCTTGACGTAGGTGTTCCAGAGGGCGGAGTCGGTCCCCCCGCTCACGTAGTAACTCCAGTTGTTCGCAAGGTTCGCGAAACAGTCGGTCGGGTCGCCCCACGCCGGGTATTTCGAGTCGGTGACCCCGGTGTAGTAGACCTGCGGAGGGGTGTTGGGGAGAGGGAAGCGGATGAGGTAGATCAGGACGAGCAGGACGATCGTGATCGCGACCAGGAGGATCGTCCCGATCACCTCCGAGACGCCCCGGTGGCCCGGACGTCGACGGAGGCGCCGCCGCGAGACCCTGAACACGTCACAAATACTGTGGGCCTCGGCTGATAAACCTTGCTAGGACCGCCGGCGGCCGCCCCGGCGTCGCCGGCCGCGGACGGGGCTACCGGCCCGCCGCCCCGGGGTCGGGGGGGCCCGCTTTCGTACCCCGGGCGGGTGGACCCCGCGTGGCTCCGCCGGGTTCCGAGCTGTCGATCGACGCGGCGCTGCAGGCGGAACGCCAGTTCGTCCTCACCCTCGGGGGGTTCTCCCTCGAAGTGGCGGGGGCGGCCCTCGTAACCCACGAGAAGGTGCCGGCGCCCCGGTTCAACTTCGTCCAGGACCTCGGCGTGGGGAAGGAGCGCCAGACGGCGTTCTTCGAGCGCGCCCTGGACCACTACTTCCAGCGAGCGCTTCGGCCCACGTTCCGGGTCGGCCGCCCGGCCCCGCCGCACGTGGACGCGGGGCTGAGGCGGCTCGGCTTCTGTCCGCGCGGCGAGCCGCTGACCCTCATGCTCGGGGAGCGGCGCGGCGCGTGGGAGGGACCGAAGCAGTTCGAGGTGCGTCCCGCGCGGTCCGACGAGCTTGACCCGGTGGTGGGCTTCTGGACCAGCGAGCGCGAACGGCCGGAGCTGCGGTCCGCGATCGACATTGCCTGGCACCATCCAAACCCGTTCGAGGCCCTCGTGCCGCTGGTCGCCCTCCAGGACGGCGGTCCGGTCTCCGCCGCCCTGTGCTACCGTCATCGCGCGGCGGCGGGGATCCACTTCGTCGCGACGCGCCCCACGGCCCGAGGGCAGGGGGCCGCCTCGGCGCTCGTCGCCTACGCGGTCCGGGAGCGGCCGGCCGGCGGGTCGGAGGTCGTCTCGATCTTCGCGGACTCGGCGCGCCTCGAGGCGCGCCTCGCCCGCCTCGGGTTCGTCGCGGCGAGGTCGTTCGTCGAGTACGAGCTCCCCGCGTCGGCCGAGCTCGCGATCCCGCCGCCCGGACCGCCGACCCCGCCGCGGTGGAGGCCGCCGCGGGCGCCGGCCCGCGCCTAGCTGGAGCGCAGCCCGTCCAGCTTCATCCGCTGCTCGATCGCGGCGATCGAGCGGGCGGTCGAGACCACGGTGTCGGCGTTGAGCGAGATCGAGTCGATCCCCTCGCGCACGAGGAACTCCGCGAACTCGGGATAGACGCTCGGCCCCTGCCCGCAGATCCCGACGGTGGACCCCTCGGCGTGGGCGCCCTCGATCAGCAGCCGGATCGCCCGCTGCACCGCCGGATCGCGCTCGTCGAAGTACCCCATCCGCCCGAGGGTCTCGGAGTCCCGGTCCGCGCCGAGGACGAGCTGGGTCAGGTCGTTCGAGCCGATCGAGAAGCCGTCGCAGTGGTGGGCGAACTCGCGGGCGAGGAGCGTGATGGACGGGACCTCGGCCATCAGGTAGAGCTTGAAGTCCCGCGACCGGCGCAGCCCTGCCGCCCGGAGCATCCCACTGATCTCCTCGAGCTCCCAGGTGTTCCGGACGAACGGCAGCATCACCATCGCGTTCTTGAGCCCCCGCTCGGCGCGGACCTGGTGGATCGCCTCGAGCTCGCATTCGAACGCCGGACGGAACGTGCTCGAGATGTACCGCGAGCAGCCGCGCCAGCCGATCATCGGGTTCTCCTCGGCCGGCTCGAACGCCTCGCCGCCGGGCATCCCGCGGTACTCGTTCGTCTTGAAGTCGCTCGTGCGGATGATCACCGGCCGGGGATGGAACGCCTGGCAGACCTTGGCGACCCCGTCGGCGAGCCGACGGACGAGCTCCTCCTTGCGCCCCTTCTGGAGCAGCGCCAGCGGATGCTCCCGGACGTGGGCGGTGAAGATGAACTCGATCCGCAGCAGGCCCACCCCCGACACCGGCAGGCGGGCGTACTCCTCGGCCTTCTCCGGGACCCCGACGTTGACCAGGATCTTCGTCGCGGTCACCGGGACGGACTCGTGCGCGACCGGCGTCGCCACCCCGGCGGCGGGCTTGGGCTCGGACCCGGCCCGGCGACCGCGGTAGACCGAGCCGGTCTTTCCGTCGACGGTCACCTCCGTGCCGTCCGGGATCGAGCGGGTCGCCTCGCGCGTACCGACCACGCACGGTACTCCCAGCTCGCGCGAGACGATCGCTGCGTGGCACGTCATCCCCCCCTCGTCCGTGACGATCGCCGCGGCGCGGGACATCGCCGGCACCATATCCGGCGTCGTCATCGTCGTGACCAGGACCTCGCCCGGCTTGAGCCGCTCCATCTCCTCCGGTCCCCGCAGGA
>JASHRJ010000079.1 GCA_030037395.1 Thermoplasmata archaeon | reverse complement strand
GGGGAGCGCGGCGCGTCGGTGGCTCCCTCCGCTGACGCCGGCCCAGCGCCGGGCCGAGCGGGAGGCGACCGACGAGGCGCTGCGGCTGGTGGGGGCCCGCGACCTCGGCTCCCGCGCGCTGGGGGCGCTCTCGGGCGGCGAGCTGCAGCGGATCTTCCTCGCCGAGGCGCTCGTCGGAGGACCGCGGCTGCTGCTGCTGGACGAGCCGCTCGCGAACCTCGACCTCCGCCGGGCCCGCGAACTGGTGGAGCTGGTGCACACGCTGGTCTCGAGCCGGGGGGTGAGCACCCTGCTGGTGGCCCACGACATCAACCCGCTGATCCGCTGCCTGGACAAGGTGATCTACGTCGCGAACGGCCGGGTGGCGACCGGCCCGCCGGAGGAGGTCCTGACGACCGAGAGCCTTTCGGCGCTCTACGGGGTCCCGGTCGAGGTGCTGCGGGACTCCCGGGGGAACCTCGTGATCGTCGGGGGCGAGGACTCGCACCAGGACCCGGCCGGATGACCGACCTCACGTGGGTCTGGTGGAACTGGAACATCCTCGCCGACCTCCGGCTGATGCTGCTGTACCCGTTCATGGTCAACCTCTTCGAGGCCGGCACCGTGATCGCGGTGGTCGCCGGGATCGTCAGCTACCTGGTCGTCCTCCGCCGTTCGTCGTTCGCCTCGCACGCGCTGGGCCACATGGGCTTCACCGGGGCGGCGGGCGCCGTGCTGTTCGCGGTGAACCCGTTCTACGGCCTCCTGCTCTGCACGACGGTCTCGGGGACGGGGATCGCGCTGCTCGGGCCGAAGGCGTCCCTGCGGGACGTCGAGATCGGCACGGTGCTCGCCTTCGTCCTCGGCGTGGGCCTGCTGTTCCTCGCGGCGTACAACGGCTACGCGACGGAGGCGTACTCGATCCTCTTCGGCCAGGTCGTCGGGATCAGCCAGGCCCAGGTCCTCCTGACGGTCGAGGCGGCGCTCCCGGTCCTCGCCGTGCTCGCGCTGTTCTATCGGCCGCTCTTGTTCGCCTCGCTCGACGAGGAGGTCGCCGCCGCGAAGGGGATGCGCCCGACGTTCCTCGGGGTGGTGTTCATGCTGACCCTCGCCGTCGCCATCTCGATCGCGGTGACGGTGATCGGCGTGCTGCTGATCTTCGCCCTCACGGTCACGCCCGGCGCGATCGCGATCCGCCTGGCGAAGCGGCCGGTGTACGCCGTGACCGCCGCCGTCCTGATCGCGCTGTTCGTCACCTGGGCCGGGAGCTTCATCGCGTTCTACGAGGTCGAGCCGACGAGCTTCTTCATCGTCACGCTCGCCTTCGCGCTCTACCTCGCGGTGCGGGCGGCCCCGGCGGCCCGCCGGCTCGCCACCTGGCTCGCCCGCGTCGGCCACCCGCCGCGCCGGCGGGAGCGGGCCGGCCCGCTCCCCGACGGTCCGAACGCCGTCGCCGAGGGCGCGAGCCTCCCGTAGCGCGGGCGGAGCGGGAGACAAATACTCCGGGCGGTCCGGCGGCGGGCATGGAGCGCCCGCGGCCGTTGGGGACCCGATGATCCCGCTCCCGCACGGGGGCCGCCTGGTCGACCGCGCCGTGGGCGCGGCCGAACGGGCCCGGCGCGAGGCGGAGGCCGGCGACCTCCCGCGCGTCGTGCCGTTCGTCGACCAGCTGTACGACGCGGAGAAGATCGGCCTGGGGGCGTACAGCCCCTTGGAGGGGTTCATGGGCCCGGGGGAGATCGCCTCGGTCCTCGAGAAGGGACGCCTCCCGAACGACCTGCCGTGGTCGATCCCGATCTACTTCCCGGTCCCGGCGGGGCCGGCCGCCTCGGGCGCCGACGCCCTCCGGGCCGGGGACGAGGTGCTCCTCGCCGACGGCGCGGGACGCGGCGTTGCGCTCCTCCGGATCGACGAGCGGTTCCGTCTCGACCGCGCGGCGCTCGCCCGCGGCACGTACGGGACGGAGGACCCCGCGCACCCGAACGTCGCCGACATCCTGCGGCACGGCGAGTACGCCTGGAGCGGGCGGGTCGACCTGCTCCGGCGCCTGGACGGGGTGGCCGGCCGGACCGAGCCGTCGCCGGCCGAGCTCCGGGAGGAGTTCCGTCGGCTCGGCTGGAGGACCGTGGCGGCCTACCAGTGCCGCAACCCGCCCCACACGGCCCACGAGTACCTGCAGCGCGTCACCCTGGAGCGGGAGGAGATCGACGGCCTGCTCGTGCATCCGGTCGTCGGCCGCCTCAAGCGGGGAGACTACCGCCCCGAGGTGATCCTGGAGGCGTACGACGCGCTGGTCGGCGCGTACTACCCCGCGTCCCGGGTCCTCGTGCGGCCGCTGGGGATCACGATGCGGTACGGCGGCCCGAAGGCGGCGCTGTTCCTCGCGATCGTCCGGAAGAACTACGGCTGCGGGGCGTACATCGTCGGGAGGGACCAGGCCGGGGTCGGCAAGTACTACGACCCGTACGCCTGCCACCGGATCTTCGACGCGTTCGACCTCGGGATCGTCCCGCTCCGGTACGAGGAGGCGTTCTTCTGCCGGCGGTGCGGCTGGATGGCGAGCGAGAAGGTCTGCCCGCACGGGCCCCAGGAGCGCGTGACGACCAGCCAGAGCCGCGTCCGCGAGAGCCTGGCGAAGGGCGAGACGCTCCCGACCGAGATCCTCCGGCCGGAGGTCGCCGCGGTCCTGCGGCGCCCGGACGCG
>JASHRJ010000078.1 GCA_030037395.1 Thermoplasmata archaeon | reverse complement strand
CAGTACCGGCGCGGCACGGCGGGCCGGGACCGCACCGGCGCCTTGATCTTCGGGCTCAACCCGGTCGCCCGGAACGTCCCCAACCTGGAGACCGTCGAGCTCGGCTGCGTCACGGTCGCGGTGGGGAGGAACCAGCACCTGCACGGTGCCAACCGGTCGACCTTCATGAACTGGGTCACGCTCGCCGGCGCCGACGTCGAGATCGACGGGGTTCCCGTCGTTCACGCGGGAACGGTCCTGTAGCGCGGCGCACCCTCCCGGCGGGCGGGAGCCGGGCCGACTCCTCTGCCGACCGGCGGCCGCCGAACGCCCGACCGGCAGACCGCGGCCGAGCACGCGGTACGACCCGATCGACGCCCGCGACCGGCCGGGCTGCCGTACTCCCGCTCGAGCGGAGCGGTGGGGCGGAGGGTCCGCCGAGCCGCCGGCACCCGCCGACCCTAGCGCCCACGGTACGCAGTATGGCGACCGCGGAGCCGCCAGCGTAGCTTGGGGCCCCTCCCCCGGGGCCGGGGGGCGCCAGGGCGCGTCGACCCGCGAGACCGGTTCGCCCTGCCGGGGGCCCGGCCCCGGGGGCGGAGGCGGGATGAACGCGCGTGTCGGTGGGCGGCTCGGGGACATGGCGGGGGGACCACCTGCAGCTCCGGCCGAGAGCGGACCCGCGGCCGGCGGTCTGACCTCCGTCGAGGCCCGGCGACGCTTCGCGGAGGTCGGCCCGAACGAGGTCCCGGAGGAGCCGCCCCGCCGCCTGCGAGAGTTCGCCCGAAGGTTCTGGGGGCCGGTCGCCTGGATGCTCGAGGTGGCGCTGGCGATAGAACTGGCGCTCGACAAGATCCCGGAGGCCGCGATCCTCGTCGCGCTCCTGGTCTTCAACGCCGCGGTGGCGGAGATCCAAGAGGGGCGCGCGCAGGGGGCGCTGCGGCTCCTGCGGAGCCGCCTCCAGGTCACCGCTCGCGTCCTCCGGGACGGGGTGTGGACCGTCCGAAGCGCCCGGGAGCTCGTGCCGGGGGATCGGATCCACCTGAGGGTCGGCGACATCGTCCCCGCGGACGGCGCGGTCGTCGCGGGCGAGCTCGAGGTCGACGAGGCCTCGATCACCGGAGAGTCGGCCGCGGTTTCGCGGGGCGCCGGGGGGAGGCTCTACTCGAGCTCGGTCGTCCGCCGCGGGGAGGCAACCGCCGACGTTTCGGCGACCGGCCCGCGGACGTATTTCGGCAAGACCGCGGAGCTGGTTCGATCCGCCCGATCGGCGAGCCACATGGAGCGCCTCCTCTTCCGGATCGTGCGGTACCTGGTCACCCTGGACACGGCGATGGCCCTGACGGTCCTCGGGGTCGCCACCTTCCGGGGCGTGGGCCTCGCGATCGTCCTCCCGTTCGTGGTGATCCTGCTGATCGCCTCGGTCCCCGCAGCGATGCCCGCGACGTTCACGATCGCCAACGCGCTCGAGTCGCGGCGCCTGGTCGAGACCGGAGTCCTGGTCACCGGCCTTACGGCGGTCCAGGACGCGGCCACGATGGACCTCCTGTGCGTCGACAAGACCGGAACGTTGACCGAGGGGCGCGAGACGCTCGGCGCCCTCGCCCTGTTCGGGGCCGGCGGCGAGGAGGAGCTCCTCGCCCTCGCGGCCGCGGCCTGCGACGCGTCGACGCAGGACACCATCGACCTCGCGGTCCTCGCGGAGACGCAACGCCGGGGGCTGGCCCCGCTCCCCCGGTCGAGGTTGGTGCCGTTCGACCCGGCCCGGAAGTGCTCGGAGGCGATGGCGACGGTCGGCGGACGACCCACCCGCATCGTGCTCGGCGCCCCCGCCGTCGTCGCGCAGGGGGCGGCCCGCGAGCCCCGGCTCGCCGACGCCGTGGAGCGGCTCTCCGCCACCGGCGCACGGGTCCTCGCGGTCGCCGCCGGGCCCGAGGGGGCCGAGCGCGTCGCGGGACTTCTCGCCCTGTCGGACCCGCCCCGCGCCGACGCCGCGGAGCTGATCCGGCAGCTGCACGGGATGGGGATCCGGGTCGTGATGCTCACCGGAGACACGGCGGCG
This sequence comes from Thermoplasmata archaeon, assembly GCA_030037395.1. Taxonomy (GTDB): domain Archaea; phylum Thermoplasmatota; class Thermoplasmata; order Lutacidiplasmatales; family UBA184; genus Lutacidiplasma. The sequence goes on along the minus strand of JASHRJ010000078.1, from coordinate 15,056 downwards.
ACCGCCCGCGCGGTCGCCCGCGCGGTCGGGCTGGGAGTCCGGTTCGGCGGGACGGCGGAGCTGGGCCGGGACCCGGCATCGTTCGACGGCTTCGCCGGGATCTACCCGGAGGACAAGTACCGCCTCGTGGGCGCCCTGCAGGGGGCCGGGCACACCGTCGGGATGACCGGCGACGGGGTGAACGACGCGCCCGCGCTCAAGCAGGCGGAGGTCGGGATCGCGGTCGTCAGCGCCACCGACGTAGCCCGCGCCTCCGCGAAGCTCGTCCTCACCCGGCCCGGACTCACCGACATCGTGGGCGCGGTCCAGGCCGGCCGCCGGGTGTATCGACGGATGCTGACGTGGACGCTGAACAAGGTCTCGAAGAACTTCGAGCAGGTGTTCCTGCTCACCGTCGGGTTCGTCGCGGCCGGGGTGTTCGTCGTCTCGCCGTTCCTGATCCTGATGCTGGTGTTCGCGAACGACTTCGTCTCGATGTCGGCGGGGGCGGACCGGGCCCGCATCTCCGCGGGGCCGGACCGCTGGGACGTGCGGGAGATCGCCGCGGTCGCCGCCGTCGTCGGCGGCTCCTGGCTCGTCCTGTCGTTCTCCCTCCTCGCCTGGGCGCTGCGGGTCGCCCACCTCGCGGTCGGGCCGCTCCAGACGTTCTTCTTCGTCTACCTCGTCTTCTCCTCCCAGGCGACGATCCTGCTCGTCCGCGAGCGGGACCGATGCTGGAGCTCCCGCCCCGCGCTCGCGCTGCTGGTGGCGATCGCCGCCGACCTGACCGTGATCACCGCCCTCGCGCTCACCGGGACATGGATGGCCCCGCTCCCGTGGACCCAGCTGCTCCTGCTCGCGCTCGCCGTCGGGGCCGCGGCGCTGGCGATCGACCAGGTGAAGGTCGGCTTCGTCCGCTGGAGCGGGGCGTTCGGCCCGGGGTCCCGCCTGGTCCGCCGGCCGAAGCCCGAGCCAGGGTAGCGCGCCGCGAACGTTGTTAAGCCGACCGGCCTCCGCCGCGCGTGGCCGACGAGGGGGTCCGGGCGGTCGAGGTCACGGTCGGCGTTCCCGTCAAGGACCTCGCCGGCGCCCGCGGATGGTACGCCCGCCTCCTCGGGAAGGAACCGGAGCTGGAGCCGGTGCCGGGGATCGTGGAGTTCCGGGTCGGCGGGACCTGGCTGCAGCTCGAGGAGGGAGAACGGCGACCGAAGGGGTGGGTGTTCCGGATCGGCGTGCCGGACCTTCAGCGGGAGTGGGACCGCCTCGCCGAGCTCGGCATCCCGGCCCGGGAGATCCAGACGGTGCCTGAGGTCATCCGCTTCTTCGATCTCGCGGACCCGGACGGCAATCACCTGAGCTTCTACCAGCTGCTCTCCCCGGCCCCGGGCTGACCGGCGGCCGGCACCGCTATCCCCCCTCCGGGGGTGGCCGGGCCACGAAGCTGCGCAGCCTCGGCCGCCACGGTCCCCGCGTCTCGGCGATCGGCCTCGGCTGCATGGGGATGTCGCAGTCCTACGGCGTCCCGGACGACGCGGAGTCGATCGCCACCCTCGAGCGGGCGCTCGAGCTCGGCGTCACGCTGTTCGACACGGCCGACATCTACGGCCCGTACACGAACGAGGAGCTCCTCGGGAGGTTCCTGCGGGACCGCCGGGAAGAGGTCGTCCTCGCCACGAAGTGCGGCTTCCTCCCGGGAGCCCCGGGGTCGCCGAGCGGGATCGACGGAAGCCCGGAGCACATCCGGGGCGCCTGCGACGCGAGCCTCCGGCGGCTCGGGGTGCGCACGATCGACCTGTACTACCTCCACCGGGTCGACCCGAAGACCCCGATCGAGGCCAGCGTGCGCGCGATGGCCGGGCTCGTGCGGGAAGGGAAGGTCCGCTACCTCGGCCTCTCCGAGGTCAGCGCAAGGACCCTCCGGCGGGCGCACGCCGTCCACCCGATCACCGCCGTGCAGAGCGAGTACTCCCTGTGGACCCGGGAGCCCGAGGACGGGATCCTTCCCGCCTGCCGCGAGCTCGGCGTCGGGTTCGTCCCGTTTAGCCCCCTCGGCCGGGGGTTCCTCTCGGGCACGGTCCGCAGCCTCGCGGGGCTCCCGGCGACCGACTTCCGCCGCAGCAGCCCCCGGTTCCACGAGGGGAACCTCGAGGAGAACCTTCGCGCGGTCGACCGCCTCGCGGAGGTCGCCGGCCGGAAGGGATGGACGACGGCGCAGCTGGCTTTGGCCTGGGTGCTCGCGCAGGGGGAGGAGATCGTGCCGATCCCGGGGACGAAGCGTCGAAAGTACCTGGAGCAGAACGTCGCCGCGACCGAGATCTCCCTGTCGGGGTCCGACCGGGCGGCGATCGAGGCCGCGCTGCCGAAGGGGTCCGCCTCCGGGGACCGGTACTCCCCCGCGAGCGCCGCCCTGGTCGATCGATAGCGCCCGGGAGCTCGGGGCCCTCCCCGACGGTTATCCCCCGACGCGACGTGGGGCTCTCCGATGGAGATCCGGCCGTTCTCGCCGGCCGACGAGCCGGCGGTGGTGGCGCTCTGGGAGCGGTGCGGCCTCGTCCGTCCGACCAACGACCCGCGCAAGGATATCCGGCGCAAGCTGTCGGTCCGACCGGACCTGTTCCTGGTCGGGGTCCGGGACGGCACGCTGGTCGGCTCGGTGATGGCCGGCTACGAGGGCCACCGGGGCTGGCTGAACTACCTCGCCGTCGAGCCGACCGCGCAGCGCGCGGGGCTCGGCCGCCAGCTGGTCGAGGCGGCCGAGCGACGGCTGCGCGCGGCCGGCTGCCCGAAGGTGAACCTCCAGGTCCGGCGGTCGAACGTCGCCGCGATCGCGTTCTACCGACGGATCGGCTACGCCGAGGACGACGTCGTCAGCTTCGGCAAGCGGCTCGAGCCGGACGCCCCGGCCGGCGCCGGGACCGGAGCGCCGGCTAGCAGGGCACGGACGTGACGCCGAGGTTGCTGACCAGGGTGCCGTTCCCGGCGTAGAAGACGGCGGCGAACTCGCTGCCGGAGCCTCCGTTCGAGTTGAACAGGTCGCAGCTCGTGTACACCACGTCCCAGTACGGACCGAGGAGCGACACCAGTTCGGTCGCCACCGTGTGGCTCGCGCGGTAGGCGGTCCCCCCGTCCGCGTCCGCGCTCCGGACCACGGTAGAGGAGTCGACCGGCGCCGAGCCGATCGGCCCCTCGCCGGTGAAAAGGGCGGTGCAGGCGCCCCGGACGATCACCACGTTCGAGCCGGTGACGCTCCCCGACACGTCGGCGACCACCGTCAGCAGCAGGGCGCCGCTCGCGTTGGTCGCCGCGAAGATCCACGCCGCCAGCATGCCGGTGGAGGCGTTCGCCGGGGTCTCGGGGATCACGATCGTCGAGGCGTTCGACCAGAGCGTCGTGCAGTTGGCGATCAGGCCGCCGGCGCCCGCCACGCTCTCGTCCAGGCCCCACCCTTCCACGCCGTAGGTCGTCCACGGGGCGCCCTCCGCCTGCGACTGGGCGGTCGCCGCGGGACCGGACGCCTGGCTGTACAGCAGCGGGGTGCCTTCGACATGCCCGACGCCGGACGAGCCCGCGCTCGAGTGGAGGCGACCGGCGGCCCAGAGGGCCGCGAGGAGGACCAGGACCACGACGAGAACAACGACCGCGACGGTGGCCCAGCGGTGACGGTGGGGCTTCGCCTCGGGGTACCCGGCCGGTGGGAGCGCGGCCGGGGCGCTGGGCCAGCCGGGTGGACCGCCGGCCGGGTCCGTGGGCGGCCACGGCGCGGTGGGGGCGAACGGGTAGTCAGGATCGGCCCCCTCCGTCGAAGGTAACGGGGACGGGATCTCCTCCGAGGCCGGCGGGGAGGCCCACGCCGGCAGCTCCGCGGGGGGCGGCGGCTCCCACGCCGCCGGCGGCTCGGCGGGAAGGACCGGCGCCGTCTCCTCCGGCGGCAACGCCGGCGGACGGCTCAACGGTGCGGGGGGAGGGGGCGGCGGGTACGAGGAGGGTGCCGGCGGCGGGGTGGCCGGGGCCGGCGTCAGGCTCGGGCCGGCGGCGCGGGGGCTGGGAGCCGTGCGCGGCAGCGGCGCCGCGCAGTAGGCGCAGATCACCCGTCCCTGGGCGTTCGGGCGCCGACACGACGGGCACAGCGCCATCGGACCGCGTCCGCCCCGGCCCGCTATCCGAGGACGGCCCGCCGGCTCGCCGCGGCGACCTCGGAGAGCGCGCGGTCGGCGTCGGCGAGCGCCGACGCCCCCCGCGCGGGGGCGGCAACCGTGGCCGCCACCCGCAACGGAACGAACTCGACCGTCACGTTCAGCGGGGCGCCGAGGACCCGGACCGGGCTCGGCCGGAGCAGGTGGCGGTAGCCGGCCTCCCGGCCGACCGAGACCGCATGGCTGCCGTTCGTGAGGCCCACGGCGATCGTGCTACCGGACGTGGTGTACACCATCCCGGCGACCTTGAGACTCCACGAGGTCCCGGTCGGGAGGCCGGACTCGGTGAACGTCACCGGGTACGGGTGCGTGAAGCTGACCGTGACGACGACGTTCGCGGAGGAGACCCGGAGCACGCCGGCGAGCGGGACCACCGTGGCGCCGATCTTGGCGAGGATCGTCGCGCTCCCGGCGGTGTCGACCTCGTAGGTGTACGATCCCGCCGGGAGGTTCCCCACGCGGATCGCCGAGGTTTCCGAGCAGTACAGCGTCCCCACCGTGACGCACCAGGAGGTGCCGGGGGAGAGCCCGTGCTCGACGAACCGCAGCAGGTGCGTCGGGTTGCGGGCGAACGTGAGCGGGGCGACCGTACTCCCGGGGTCCAAGACCGCGACCCCGGTGATCGGCAGGTCGACCACGCGGGTGCCCGACGGTCCCGAGATCGCGTAGGGGTGCGCCCCCACCGGGGCGGTGAAGGTGATCTCCGAGCCCCGGCTCGACTCGGTGGTTCCCCCGAGCGTCACCGACCACAGGGCGCCGTGCGCGAGGCCGGCGGTGACCGAGAACTCGAGGGTGGCGTTGGGGGTAGGACCGAAGTCGATCGGCACCGCGATCGCCGAGCCGTTGACCCGGACGGTCCCCGACTCCGGCGAGGCGGCGAACCCGGCCACCGGGCCGACCGAGAACGCGTAGGTCCCCTGCGGCACCCCGAGGAAGATCGTCCCCCCGCCCTCGGTGCTGACGTTGGAGGAGGTCGTCCCCGGTCCCAGAACGTCCACCCCTCCGCCCGGAGCGCTGGTGTTGACGACCGTGGTGTCGTTGGAGAACCAGTTGCCGACGAACAGCAGGCCGGCGGCGGGGTCGGCCGCCAGCGCCGCCGGGTAGTCTCCCGCCGGGAACGAGCCGACGATCGTGTTGTTGGCGGTCGAGATCACCGAGACATTGCCGGAGAACTCGTTCCCCACGTAGACGAGGCCGTTCGCCGGGTCGTACAGCGGCCGGGCGGGGTACGCTCCGACCGGGACGCGGGCGACGAACGATCCGTTCGCCGGGTCGTAGACGAACACGGAGCCGCTCGGGTCGTTGTCGGCGATGTAGAGGTCGCCGTTCGCGGTGTCGACCGACGGCTGGCTCGGCGCGAGGCCGACCCCGATGAACACCTGGCCGGTGACGGTGTTCGTCGTCGTGTTGATGACCGTCAGGTTCCCGAAGCCGTAGTTGGTCACGTAGACGAGGCCGTTGAGCGGGTCGTACGACAGCTGACGGGTGTCGGAGCCGACCGTCAGCGTCGTGACCACCGAGTTGTCGGCGGTGTTGATGACCGTGACCTGGCCGGGGGTCGTCACCGGCGGCGTGTAGTCCCAGGTCGCGAGGAGCCCCGAGTCCGCCACGTAGAGATAGCCGTTGGCGGGGTCGAAGTCGATCCCGACCGGGTACAGCCCGACGTCGACGGAGCCGACCACCGTGGCGTTCGTGACGTTGATGACCGAAACGTTGTCGGACAGGCGGTTCGTGACGTAGAGCGCCCCGTGGCTCGGGTCCAGCGCGAGGAACCGGGGGTCCGATCCGACCGGGATCGCGCCGACCTGGGTTCCGTTGAGGTCGTAGACGCCGACGGCGTTCTCTCCGGAGAGGGCGACGTACAGGTGGTCGTTCTGCGGGTCGAACAGCATCCCGAGCGGCGACGGCCCGGTCGAGAAGTTCCCCACCACGCCGTTGCCGACGACCGGGCGGACCGTCACGTTCCACGCGACGCCGCCGGGCAGGCCGGCCTCGTCGAACTCGAGCGGAGCGCCGGGCGCGAAGACGACCCCCACCGACACGCCGCCCCCGGAGACGACCCGCGCACCCGTGGAGGGACTGGCGGCGTAGAGCCCCGAGACGTTCGTGGCGAAGCTGTAGGTTCCGTTCGACTCCGAGAACGAGATCGAGCCGCCGCCCGCGCCCGTGACGTTCGTGCGGGTCACCGGCGGAGTCGGGACCCCGGCACCGCCGTCCCGCGCGCTGCCGTCGACGACGAGCGTTCCGTTGGAGTCCCAGTTGACGATGTAGACGGCGCCGGTCGCCAGGTCCGAGGCGATCGCCGCCGGGTAGTCCCCGGCCGGGATCGAGCCGACGACCGCAGCGAACGAGCCGTTCAGCACGGAGACGTTGTTCGAGAACTCGTTGCCGACGTACACCAGGCCGTTCGACGGATCGTAGTACGGTCCCGCCGGCCAGGCGCCCACGTAGGCGGTGGCGAGGATCGCACCGCTGGTCGGAGCGATCTCGAGGATCGTCCCGGACTCCTGGTTCTCGCTCACGTAGAGGTTGCCGGTCGCGAGGTCGACCGCGGGGGCGGAGGTCGCGACGCTGCCGCCGAGGGTGATCGAGCCGGCGATCGCGTCGTCCGAGGTGGCGATCTCCGTCAGGTTGCCGGACCCGTAGTTCGCCACGTAGACGATCCCGTTGAGCGGGTCGTACGACAGCTGACGGGTGTCCGAGCCGACGGTCAGGGTGGTGACGACGGTGTTGTTCGCGGCGTTGATCACCGTCACCTGGCCCGGCGTCGTGACCGGGGGCGTGTAGTACTCCGTGGCGAGCAGGCCTGCGTCCGCGACGTAGAGGTAGCCGTTGACGGGGTCGAAGGCGATCCCGACCGGGTACTGTCCCACCGCGACCGTGCCGACGACCGTGTCGTTGGCGGTGTCGATCACCGAGACGGTGTCGGCCAGGCGGTCGGTCACGTACAGCGTGCCGCTCGTCGGGTCGAGGGCGAGGTACATCGGGTCCTGGCCCACGGCGATGGTGCCGGCCGCCGTCCCGTTGGCGTCGAAGACGCCGACCTCGTCGGCGCCGGAGAGGGCAACGTACACGTGCCCGTTCTGCGGATCGACCAGGAGGCCCTTCGGAGACGGTCCGCTAGAGAAGTTGCCGATCGCGCCGTCCACGGTCCCGTTCAAGGTGACGCCCCACGTGGTCCCGGCGGGGAGGCCGGTCTCGTTGAACACGATCGGATACGCCGGCGCGGCGACGGGCGCCGAGCGGCCGGGATCGGCGAGCGACACCCCGCGCGATGGTGCCGAGGTCCCCGAGGAGGCGTGTCCCGGCGCCGGCAACGATCCGATCAGCAGCACGCCGACAACTAGGCACGCGGCGGCTGCGGCCAAGGCGAGCCGCATGCCGAGGGATTGCCGGGGGATGCTAAACCGTTTACCACCGAGCGGCCACGGGCGAGACGAGCGCGCAGGAGCCACGATCGACCGTCGGGAAGGTCATCCGTCCCGACGTCCTCGGGAACCCCCGTGGGCGACGCATCGCGCGACGGGGCTTCCCCGGAGAACCCTCGAACGGTCACCGTCGGTTCCGTCGTGATCGACTGCACGAACCTCGAGCGGATGATCGCCTTCTGGAGCGAGGCGTTGCACTACGTCCCTCGCGGCCCGGTGCAGCCGGACGGGGTGATCCTGAAGGACCCGAGAGGGACCGGCCCGAACCTGAACCTGAGCCTTTCCAACGAGGGCCCGGCGAAGGAGTACCGCCTGCACCTCGACCTCTACGTGACCGACCCCCTCGGCGAGCTCGACCGCCTCTGCTCGCTCGGCGCGACGGTCGTCTACCCGCCGAAGAAGGGGACCGACTTCGTCACCCTCGCGGACCCGGACGGCAACCCGTTCTGCCTCATCGACATCGACTGGCCCAGGGACCGGGACCGTTGGGACGACAGCTGGGAGTTCGGCCGGACCGGCTCGCCGCCGGCCCCCGGCCCGGGTCACGCCAGCGGCTGACGGGCGCCGGGCGGTTCCCCCCACCCGGTCGCCGTCCCGGGACCGGGATGCGGGGAAGGACCTCAGGAGGGCCCCGGGGGCGGGGCTCGCGGGCCGGCCCCGGGAGCGGACGCTCCCTCGACCCGGGGGCCCGGCGGCACGGCCGAAGGCGCCGGCCGGCCGCTCTCGGCTCGGCGGCGGGCGCGATCGGAGTACACGCGGAAGTACTCCTCCTCCTGCTTCTTGCTAACCCACCCCTGGCTCCGGAGGTCGCTGAGCCCTTCCTGCAGGCGGACGAGGAGATCGGGGTCGACCAGCACGTCGGCGGCTCGGGTCAGCTCCTGCGTGGCGGCGGACAGCCACGGGTCCCGGGCGACCGCCTCCTCCATCGTCGGCCGAAGGACCTTATCGAACTGGGCGGTCCGCGGCTCGAGCGGCAGGACGATCCCTCCCAGCAGCCGCTTGAGGGTCCCCCCTAGGCCGACCCCGCCCCGGACCTGCATCGGGGGAAACGCCACCTGCCGGACCCCCTTCGGGCTCCGCAGGGTCGCCATCCACAGGGGGAGCCAGACGACCCGGACCGGGGCGAGCGCGGGGAACGGCAGAAAGTAGCCGGCAAGGACGTTCCGCTGCGTCGACCGCGCGGCGATCTGCCCGTCGATCGACTGGAGCGCTTCGGTCGCGGCGGCGACGAACTCGTCCCGGAACAGCTCCCGCTCCGCCAGCAGCTGGGCGTTGGCCCGCTCGACCTCACCGGCCTGGGCGAGGACCGCCTCGAGGGAGGCCCGCTGCCGTTCGTGGACCTTCTCGATCGCCCGGCGGCTCTCGCCGACCTGGCGGGCCGCCCCCCGGACCGCCTGCTGCGCCTCCCGGGACCGGGCCTGGTGGGGCCCGGGGTCGGTACGGCGCTGGGCGGAGCGGAACGCGAGGGTGTCGGCCGCCCTCGCCGCAGCCTCGCCGCGCGCCATCGCGCCCTGCGCCTTGCGCATCGCCTCGAGATGGCCGTCGACCTCTGCGTGGTGGCTCTGGTGGATCTGCGCGATCGCCGCGGCGGAGCGCGCGGTCGCCTCGTCGGCGCGGCGCCGTCCCGCCTCCTCCTCGGCCCGCTGCTCCTCGTCCAGCTGGGCCTGGGTGTCCTTCAGAACCGCGTCCATGCGGGTCCGGGTCTCGGCAAGGAAGCGAAGGTCGACCTCGAACCGGTCGAGCCACTGGCGCATCCGCTGGACCTCCCCGTCGTACCACTCCATCGGGTGCCGTGCGGGGAGGAAGCCGGCGTGGGGCGCCTGAGGGTCGGATCGGAACCGGCTCTGGGTGAGCACGTCGTACAGCAGCGGAGGGTCGACCGGTAGGAACCCCTCCACCGTGAACACCTCGGCCCCCGCGTCGCGGGTGAGGTACTCGGTCACGGACCGCATCTGGCCGAGACGCTCCTTGGCGGTCGGCGCCGGCGCGAGGAACGAGGCGACCCCCTCCGTCGGCGGCATGGCGGTGTAGCGGAAGGTGCGCTTCCAGACCCCGGTCCCGTCGAAGATCGCGACCCGCTCGTCCGGGCCTCCGTGGTGGACCAGGAACGGCCAGTAGAGGCTGGCCACCGCGTCGACCTCCTCCTCGAACCCTGTGGCCATGCGGTTGAGGATCGCGCGGCGATCGAGCTCGACCGCGATGAGGACGGTGGCGAGGAGCGTGGAGGCGGGCAGCTCGTGGGAGGCTCCCGAAGGGTCCGCGACCATGGCGAACCCGAGGGTCACCTCGTCCGGCTCCCACGCCGGCGGCGGCTGGACGATCGACCCCCGCCGCGGCTCGGTGCGCGCGACGCGCTTCGCGAGGTCGTCGAACGACTCCTTCGTGCGGGGCGCCAACGACTTCGCGCCGTCGGGCGACCCGCGCTCGCGCTTCCGGGGAACGGTCGCCTCCGGCGTTCCGGTCGAAGCGTCGGGGTGCGGTTCGGCGTCGGCCCCCCCGGGGCCGGTCGGCTCCTCCTCCGGCGCTCCCGCGCCGGTCCGCTTCGGCTTGCTCACGGCCCGCCCCTGGGTCCGGGTCGGGGGCTCACGCCGGAGCCAGGGACCTGCGAGCCCAAGAACATGACGGAACCCCGGTAGCCGCCACTACCTCCGCGTTCGTGGTGCCAGTCCCCCGGGGGACCGCGGGAACGGCGCGCGGACCCCGGGCGGCGGCCGACCGCGGGGGCCCCGGAGCTCGCCGGAGAGGATCCGGCCGGGCCGCCGGTCGACCCCCGCCCGCCTTATCCCGCGGGTACGCTCGCGGCGCGCGCATGGAGATCCTATCGGCCGAGCGGGTGTCGAAGACCTACGCGGGGGCCCGGGGCGTCGTCCGGGCGCTCGACGAGGTCGACCTCACCGTCGCCCGGGGGCGTCTCTTCGGCTTCCTCGGCCGCAACGGCGCGGGAAAGACGACGTTCATCAAGATCGCCTCCACGCTGCTCCTCCCGACGTCCGGCTCGGTCCGGCTGTTCGGGGAGGATGTCGTGCGCCACCCGAACCGGGTCCGGGAGCGGATCGCGATCGTCCCGCAGGAGGGACGACCGTTCTACCACCTCACGCCGCTCGAGCACATCCGGGAGTACCTGCGCGTGCGCGGGGTCGCCGCGGAGACGGCGAACGCCCGGGCGGAGGAGCTCGTCGACGCGATGGGGCTCCGGCCGTACGCCGCGGAGCCGTCGTACCGGCTCTCCGGCGGCCTCCAGCAGCGGACGCTCGTGGCGATGATCCTGGCCACCCGCGCCGAGTTCCTCTTCCTGGACGAGCCGACGATCGGGATGGACCCGTTCGCCCGTCGCCAGGTCTGGCAGGTGATCCGGGACGCCGCCCGGGCCGGCTCCACGGTGCTGCTGACGACCCACTACCTGGACGAGGCCGAGCAGCTCACGGAGGAACTGGCGGTGGTGGAGAGCGGGCGCATCCTGTACCGGGGGACCCCGGAGGCGCTCAAGTCCCGCGTCGGCCGGGAGGTGCGGCTCCAGTTCGAGGGAGGGGTGACCGCCGCCGAGCTGGCGCCGTTCGGCCCGGTCTTCGCCGAGCGCGGCAAGGTCATCGTCGCGACGACCCGCAGCCGGGTCGCCGAGCTGACGCAGCTCGCGCTCGCCCGGGACGCGACGTTCAACGTGGGACCGGTGACCCTCGAGGAGGCGTTCCTCGCCCTCGTCGGCCGGTCGATCGAGGAGGAGGAGGCGTCGGCATGAGCTACGCGAGCCAGGCCCGCTCCGCGCTGCGCATCTGCTACTTCAACGGGATCCTGCCGCTGTGGCGGCAGTCGACCCTGCTGATCGCGATCTTCCTGACGCCGGTGAGCTTCGTGTTCTTTCTGTTCGTCATCGCGCCGCGCGATCTGTTCGCCTACGGCGTCGTCGGCGGCATCCTGTTCACCGCGCTGTTCACGGGCAACGGGATGCTCAACGACTGCGCCTACTACCGGCTCGAGCGGCAGCTGCAGCAGGTGTTCGTCGCGAGCCCGGTGCGGTCCACGACGTTCGTCCTCGGGATGGCGCTCTCCGAGCTCGCGTTCACCCTCCCGGCCCAGGCGCTGTTCTTCACGATCCTGTGGATCACCCACCCGTTCGGTCCGGCGGCGCTCGCCGGCCTGCTCGCCGTCGTGCTGCTGACCTGGCTGATGGCGACGACCCTGGGGTTCATGATCTCGACGTTCTACAGCCAACTGCGCGAGATCTGGCCGGTCGGGACGATGGTGTTCTCGACGCTCTCGGTGATCCCGCCGGTGTTCTACCCGATCGCGGCGATCCCCGCGGCCTGGCAGTGGGCCGCGTTCTTCGCCCCCTCCACGTTCGCCAGCCAGCTCGCCGAGCGGTCGATCGGTCTCGCGACCGCCGACCCGACCGGCGCCCCATGGCTGGGGGTTCCCGGCGTGCAGCTCCTCGGGCTCGTCGGGGCCACCGCCCTCTTCGCGGCGGCGGCGGCCAAGCTAGCCCGCTGGCGGGAACGCTAGCGCTTCCTCCGGGGGTTGGCGCCCGCCGGGGCGAGCGACCGGACGCGCATCCCCTCGGGGGCCGAGGACTCGCTAGCGGCGATAGCCGATACCGAACCGGCGGCGGAACGGGAAGAGGACGGTACCGCCCCCTCGAGCGGGGTAGCGCTCGGCGATGCCCCGGCCATACGCTTCCAGGAACCCGGCCCGTCGCGCGTCGGAGCCGAGCCGCTCGAGCACCGGGCGGAGCGCCGTGCCTTGGGTCCACGCTACGACCCCTTCCGGCCCCGGCATCGCGTGGGAGTAGACGGTGTCCCAAAGATCGACCCGCTCCGCGCCGAGGGAGGTGAGGAGGTCGTAGTACTCCGGGACCGAGAGGACGTGGGAGGTGGGGTCGACCGGGAGCTCCCGACCCGTCGGCGCCGTCCTCCCGAACGCCTCGGCGAGCGCCTCGGTCCACGGCGCCCGCTCCGGCCCGGGGGCGGGGAGCTGGAACGCCAGAGCGCCGGCGGGCGCCACCCCACGCCAGAGGCGCGGGAGGAGCTCGCGGTGCCCGGGGACCCACTGCAGGGCGGCGTTCGAGAACACCAGGTCGAGCGGAGCGGGGGGTTCCCAGCTCGCAAGGTCGCCCTGTACCCAGGCCCCCGCCGGGAGCCGGGCCCGGGCCGTCCGGAGCATCTCCTCCGAGCTGTCGATCCCCGTGATCGCGGCGGCGGGCCAGCGGGCCCGGAGCACGTCGGTGCTCGTCCCCGGGCCGCAGCCGAGGTCCACGATCGTCCGCGGCCGTTCTAGGGCGATGCGGCCGACCAGCTCCGCGCACGGCCGGGTCCGCTCCGCCTCGAAGCGAAGGTACTGCCGGGCGTCCCAGGGAGCCACAGCGCCCCCGGCTCAGGCTGGGGTCCCGTCGGCGGACGGGCGAGGAAACCCCCGCCGTGGCGCGATCGACATCCTACGGCGGCACCTTGGCGTGGCATGCGGCGCAGGTCGCCGGCCGCCCGTCGATGACGCTCTGCTCGAGACAGCGGTCGCACAGCGGTCGGTCGCAGACGATGCACGCCTGCTCCGAGTAGACATTGACCGAGGTTCCGCACCCCACGCACCGGTCGAGCGGCGCCGGGTGCTGACGGAGGCTCGCGGGCGACGGGGCCGCCCGGGTGCCCTGCTCGATGTCCGCGAGCATCGACTCGAACTCCCGCAGCGGCTCCTCGAGCCACACCGGGGGTACCGGCGCCGGCGTCGAGGGGGGCTTCGAGATGACCGGCGCGGACGAGGGTCGGGCCCTCGGTCTTGCGGCGGGGCCCCCGGCCGACGCGGTCGTAGGGGAGGCCGGAACGGTCCGGACCGGGGCGGGGCGGGTGACCCCCCACTCGGGCGGTCGCGGTTGAGAGGTCCCGGGCCGGAGGAGGTCTTCCGTCACCCGGGCGACCGCGGCCGCGTCGATGACCGGCGGGCGCGACGCGGTCGCCGGGGCAGGTGGGGCCGTCCCGGGGGATCGGACCGGCAGCCCCGCCGGAATCCGGGTCGGGCCCGCGGTCGGAGCCGGGGCGGGCTCTCGGAGGGCCGACCGCGAGCGCTGCCAGGCCTCCCACTCCGCCCTCGGGACAGAGACCAGAGCCCCGGTGTCGGCGCCCGGCATCGGCTGCGGCTCCTCGACCACCGTCAGCGCCACCCCTCCCCCGGAGAGGGTGCCGCCGATGGCGGCGAGCAGCATCCACAGGGAGAGCCGGGACCCGCCGTCCTGCACGACGAAGAGATGCAGCCAGACCGCCAGGCCGACGCAGACCCCGCCGCCGACGAGGAACGGCAGGCTGTGCTCGAGGTTCTCCCGCAGCCACGGAGGAACATCGCGGAACGGGCGTCGCGGGCCCCCCGGGCTCTGAGCTCCAGCCATCGATCCCTGCCCGCGCTTGGCGCGCCTCCGCGCCGCCGAGGTACGGAGGAGGATTCCGCCCTAAAGAGGTTGGGAGGGGCACACTACGGTGCCCCTCGAACGAGTTCGCCTAGTTGACCGAGGCCACGACGCTGACCGACGTCACGTCCGCCGGCCCGCTCCCTCCCGAGCCGATGTCGAAATCCTGCGTGATCAGCACCCGCGCGTTCCCGCTGACGTCGTGATAGTAGAACGTGGTCCCGCTGTAGACGTCCCCGTTCGCCGTCACGAACAGCGAGATCTGGACGACGCCGGTGAAGTTCGCGGCCGCCGTCGTGTTGAGGGTTACCTGCTCGATCCAGTCCCCCACCAGGCAGCCCGTGTGGCCCGGGACGCCGCCCGCGCAGTCGGTCGCCCCCGCCACGGTCACGTTGCAGCCCGCCGGTCCCGCGCAGCTCGTGTTCGTCACGCTGGCCGCCAGCATCGTCAGGCTGGTCGAATTGTACGAGAGGCCGGAGACGGGGCCGATCGTCGTCGTCGCCGACGACTGCTGCGCCGAATAGTGCCCCCCGAGACCGAAGCTCGCGAGGGCGAACCCCCCGCTCAGCGCCAGCACGGTCAGTCCCATCGCTACGTAGATCGCCTTTCGCTGTGCCTTCAACCGCATATCCGGCTCACCTCCGAGCCGCAGCGAAGAACTCGCCCGGGTAGGGTATTTAAACGTACGTCCTTATTTTGTCGAACGGAGGCACGACCCGCCCGAACGCTCCGGCGCCGGGCGGGCCCACCCCGAGGTCCGGCCGTGCGTCCCAGCCCAGCTCACAGCGGATCCCTCGGGGCCCGGGCCGCCGCCGGAGCCGTGGCCGGCGCGCCCGCGCTTGCCGGAGTCGCTACCGGAGAGGAAGGAGCCGGCGAGCCCGTGCACGCCGCGCACGCCTTCAGGTCGAGGAGAACTCCGTTCCCGACGAAGTTGTTGAAGCCGGTGGTGACGACATCGTAGACGAGGTCCAGCTCGTGCACGACCGTCACGGCGTGCACGGGGATCCACGCGTCGGAGACCGGATCGAAGACCCAGTCCGCCGTGGTGAGCAGGTCCGGGTCGTGGAGCCA
>JASHRJ010000077.1 GCA_030037395.1 Thermoplasmata archaeon | reverse complement strand
GCACGGGCGCGCGCCGCCGGCGTAGCAGCTCCAGGTGAGCCCCCACGGCACGCCGAGCCGCTCGCCGAGCCGGACGATCTCGGCCTTCGACAGGGCGAGCAACGGCGCCCGGAGCCGCACCGGCGGGCCGCCGCCGACCCCCTGGCGGGTCCCGAGGCGGGCCAGGCGCTCGAACGCGCGGAGGAACGCCGGCCGGCAGTCCGGGTAGCCGGAGTAGTCGATCGCGTTCGCCCCGAGGTAGATCGAGCCGATGCGGTGGCTCTCGGCATAGCCGAGGGCCACCGCGAGCAGGATCGTGTTCCGCGCCGGCACGTACGTCGACGGGATCCTTCCGCGCGGGGTCCCGCCGGCCGGAAGGCGGCGGCCGGGCCGCGTCAGCGAGGAGTCGAGGAGCGGACCGAGGGGCAGCGACAGCGCGACGTGCCGCGCGGCCCCGAACCGCCGGGCGAGCGCCCGCGCCGCGCGGAGCTCGCGGGCGTGCCGCTGGCCGTAGTCGACGGTCAGCGCATGGACCGGACGGTGGCCGCGCGCGGCGAGCGCGAGGCAGGTGGCCGAGTCCATCCCTCCCGACAGGAGGACCACGGACCCCGGACGGGCGCGGGCGCCCCTCACCGGAGCCCTCCGGCGGCGCCCGCGACCGCGAGGCCGATCCCGATCGCCGAGAGCATGCCGAGGAAGTTCGTCCCGCCCTTGCCGAGGTAGCGCCGGTTCTCCAGCGTCTCTCCCAGGACCGAGTCGATCTGGCAGGCGGTGAACCCGGCGAGCCCCACGGCGGCGAGGAACAGGCCGGGGGGGCCGACCGGCGTGCGGAACAGCCCGAAGACGGCGAACCCGACCAGCGCCGTGCCGACGGCCCCGGCGACCGCGAACATCTCGCCGACGGAGGAGACGCCCCCGTTCGTGCCCGGGGCCACCGGGCGGAACGAGAGGATGCTCACGGCGCTGCCGGTCAGCACCCCGAACTCGCTCGCGAGGGTGTCCGCCGCCGCGAAGGCGAGCGCGCTCGCGAACAGCACCGCGGCGGTCGCGATCGAGATCGCGCCGAGGCCGGCCGCGAGGGCGACGGCGGTCGGCAGGACGATGTGGGCGAGAACGTTGGAGATCCCGCGCTCGCCGGCCCTCCCTTCCTGCAGCTGCTGGCGCTCCTTCTCGGCGAACCGGTAGCGCGTCGCCAGGGAGCTCGTCGCGACGAAGACCACGAGCAGGATCAGGAAACCGAAGCCGGCGGCGATCACGATCGCCCCGCCGAAGACCGCCGCTACCGCCCCCGCGGACGGCGTCAGCGCGCGCGCGGCCACCGCCGCCGCCGAGAGCAGCGCGGTGGCGGCAACCCCTACGGCGGCGTCGAAGAGACCGAGCACGGCGAGCCCTGGCGGCCCGAGAGGGCCCCTTCCTTAAGGTTTCGGCAAACGCCGGGGCGGCTCGAGTTCAGCCCCGCGCCAGCACCCGGACGACGGCCCCCGCGAACGACAGCGCCGTGAGATCGGCGGTGAGGTGCCGGGCCTTGAGCTCCGCCTCGACCTCCGCCTCGTGGCCCGGGGTCTCGACGACCGCGGCCAGCAGCCCCAGACGCCGGGCCGCCTCGACGTCGACCGCCCGGTCCCCCACCATCGCCGACGCCGCGAGGTCGACCCGGTGCTCCGCCGCGGCGCGCTCGAACAGCGCGGTGCCCGGCTTGCGGCAGGCGCATCCGCGCTCGGGAAGGTGCGGGCAGAAGTAGAACGCGTCGATCCGCGTGCCGGCGGCCCCGAGCAGCTCGTTGAGGCGCGCGTGGACCCGCGCGACGTCGTCGGCGGTGTAGAGGCCGCGCTCGATCCCGGACTGGTTCGTTACGCAGATGACGAGCTCGCCGTGCTCGTGGACGAGCCGCACGGCGTCGCGGACCCCGCGGAACAGCTCGAGGCGGTCCGGCTCCCGAAGGTAGTGCAGGTCCGGGTTGAGGGTCCCGTCGCGGTCGACGAACAACGCCCGTCGCAGACGAGTGGGCTCCTTCGATCCCTCCCCCGGGGAGACCATCGGCTTTTGGAGGGCCCGCCTTGCTTAACGGTTCGGAACGGGTCGAAGGCAGGGCACGGAGGACGGCGATGCCGGAGGGGTGGTCGGACCTGGACCGCGCGCTCGAGGGGGCGCTCGCGCGGCTGGCCGACGACCGGGATCCGCCCGTCGTGCTCTTCTCGGGCGGGGTGGATTCCGGCCTTCTCGCCTGGGAGCTCGGCCGCCGAGGGCGAGCCGCGCTGTTCACGATCGGGATCGAGCCCGCCCCGGACCTCCGAGCGGCCGCCGACGGCGCCGGGGCGATGGGGATGCCCTGGACCGGCCGCCGGCTCGAGGACAGGGAGCTGGAGTCGATCCGCCGCGAGGTCGCCGACGAGCTCGAGGTTGTCGCCGGGCCTCGCCGCGGGATCTTCCTGGCGCTCGCCGCCGCCGCCGCGACCGCTCCCCCGGGCGTGCTCGTGTGCGGCCAGGGGGTCGACGAGATGTTCCTCGGCTACGCGCACTACCGGACCCTCTCGCCCGAGCTCGCCGCCCGGCGGTCCGAGGCCGACCTCCGAGCGCTGCTCGCCTCCGACTGGCCGCGCTCCGCGCGCCTCGCGGGGCGCTTCGGCAGGGAGCTCCGGGCGCCGTACCTCGACCCCGAGTTCGTGACGGCCGCGGCCGGCATCCCGGTCGGCGATCGGCTTCCCGGGGTCGAGCCGAAGGCCGCCTTTCGCCGCTGGGCGCGCCACCGAGGCCTCCCGGCGACGCTCGCCGATCGGCCCAAGCGGGCGCTCCAGTACGGGTCGGGGATCGATCGGTGGCTGCGGCGCGGTGGGGCTACCGAACTCGGGTCCCCGCCTCGCCCCGCAGGGCTCGCGGCAAGGAGGGGATGTCGGTGATCACGAAGCGACGCCCGCCGCGCCGCAGGAACTCGAGGCCGGCCTCGACCTTCGGTCCCATGCTCCCGGCGGCGAACTCCCCGTCGCGGGACCAGCGCGCCAGCTCCGCCCGGTCGACCTCGCCGAGCCAGCGCTCGCCCGAGCGCCCGAACCGCACCGCGGCGCCCGGGACGTCGGTGACGATCGCGAGCGTCTCGGTCCGGAGCTCGCGCGCGACCAACGACGACGCCAGGTCCTTGTCGATCACCGCCTCCACCCCCTCGTAGACCCCCGGCGCCCGGCGGACGACCGGGACCCCCCCGCCCCCGGCCACGACGGGGATCCACCGCGAGCCGAGCTTCGAGCCGAGCAGCTCTCGGACCGCGTGCCCCTCGATCCAGCGGACCGGACGCGGGGAGGGGACGAGCCGCCGCCACCCCCCCCGGGCCGGATCGTTCACCAGGGTCCAGCCACGCCCCTTGCGGAGGAGGCGGGCCTCGCTCTCGGTGTAGAACCGGCCGACCGGTTTGGTCGGGGTCCGGAACGCGGGGTCGTCCCCCCGCACCTCGGTCCGGCTGATCACCGTGAGCACCGAGCGGGCGACCCCGGCCCGGCGCAGGGCCGCCGTCAGCTCGCTCTGGACGAGGTAGCCGATCTGGCCCTGCGTCTCGGCGCCGAGCACGTCGAGCGGCCGGCTCGGCACCTCACCGGCGCCGAGCTCGTTCTGCCGGAGCAGGACCCCGACCTGAGGGCCGTTGCCGTGGGTCACGACCAGCACCCCGGGTGCCCGGGCGACCTCGGCGAGGGTCCGGGCCGCTCGGCGCATCTGGGCGCACGCCTCGGCCCAGGTCCCCTCGCCGCCGGCCCGCTGGAGAGCGTTGCCGCCGAGTGCGACCACCGTGCCCGCCATGCGCGCGGGGGCCTAGCGCCCCGCCCGAAAGAGCCTGCGGGCCCAGGTGCAGCGGGCGCTCGAACCAGGCGACGTCCCAGTACCGCCCGAGCTTGCGGCCCACGCGGGTGAACGTGCCGACCGGCGTGAACCCGAACCGCCGGTGGAGCGCGGCCGACGCCGGGTTCGGGAGCGCGATCCCCGCCACGATCCGTTCGATGTCCTGGCCGCGGAGGGCGCGGAAGAGCGCGCGGTAGAGCGCCGAGCCGACACCGCGGCCGGTCGCCTCCGGTCGGCAGTAGACGGACGCCTCCACGGTCGTCGCGTAGGCGGCGCGGTCGCGGAACCGGCTCGACGACGCCCACCCCAGCAGGGAGCGGTCCGCCCCTTCCGCGACGAGCAGCCGATAGCGCCCCCCGCGCGAGTGCTCGGTGAGCCACGCCGCCCGGTCGGACGGCGCCAGCGGTTCCACCTCGAACGTCACAGGGCTCGAGGTGACGTAGTGGTTGTAGATCTCGACGATCGGCCCGAGGTCGTCGGGGGTCGCCGGTCGAACCCGGACGCGCATCGACGGCGTACCGGAGCCGCGACGGGGCATAGGCGCTGCGTCCGCCGGAAGCGCCCACCCGAGCGCTCGGCGCGCGGACGGGGTACCGCCGGCGCCCGTCCGATAGCAGCGCGGGGCGTTTGCCCGGTCCGCGGAGGCGGCGGCCGCGGCCCGGCCCCGCGCGCGCCGCGTACCGCTAAATAGACGCCGCCGCCTCCGCCGGTGTGACGGGCGACGACGGTTCGTCGCTGTTCTGCCCGCTCGAGTTCCGCTACGGCCGCGAGGCGATGCGAGCGCTGTTCTCGCGCGGCGCCCGGCTGCGCCGCGCGCTGCGCGTGGAAGCGGCGCTCGCCCTCGCGGAGGCGGAGGTCGGCGTGGTCCCGCGGGAGGACGCGGAGGCGATCGCCCGGGTCGCCGACCCGGAGCACGTGGCGCTCGCCCGGGTCGACGAGATCGAGCGGGAGACCCGGCACGACGTGATGGCCCTCACCCGGGCGCTCGCGGAGGCCGCCGGACCGGCCGGCCGGTGGGTCCACTACGGGGCGACCAGCCAGGACATCACCGACACCGCGCTCGCGCTCGAGCTGAAGGAGTGCGTCGCGATCCTCGAGACCGACCTGGTGGCGCTCGCCGGCACCCTCGTGGGGCTGGCCCGACAGCACCGGGAGACCCCGACGGTGAGCCGGACCCACGGGCAGCAGGGGGTCCCGATCTCCTTCGGCTACAAGATCGCGGTCGCCGCGGCGGAGGTGGCGCGGCATCGCCGGCGCCTGCGGGAGCTCGCGCCGCGCCTGCTCGTCGGCAAGATGGCCGGCGCGGTGGGCACCGGGGCGAGCTTCGGGGAGAACGCGGCGGCCGTCGAGGAGGGGGTGATGCGCCGGCTCGAGCTCGCGGCGGACGAGGCGCCGAGCCAGCTCGTCGGGCGGGACCGCTTGGCGGAGCTGACGAACTTCCTCGCGCTCGTCGCCGGCACGGCCGAGCGCCTCGCGACGGAGGTCCGCAACCTCCAGCGGACCGAGATCGCCGAGGTCGCCGAGCCGTTCGACGAGGCGCGGCAGGTCGGGAGCTCGACGATGGCGCAGAAGCGCAACCCGATCCAGAGCGAGAACGTGACCAGCCTCGCCCGCCTCGTCCGGGCGTTCGCGCTGCCCCCGCTCGAGAACATGGTCCAGTGGCACGAGCGCGACCTGGCCAACTCGGCGAACGAGCGCATCGTGCTGCCGCACGCCCTGCTGCTCGCCGACGACCTCCTGACCAAGCTCGACGCCATCTTCGGGGGGCTGCAGGTCGACGCGGCGCAGATGGCGCGGGCGCTCGGGACCGCCGGCGGCAGCGCCATGACCGAGGGGCTGCTGCTCGCCCTGACGACCCGAGGGCTCGCCCGGGCCGACGCCCACGAGCTGTTGCGGAGCCTCACCCGCCACGCCTCGGAGGGACCGAGCCTCGCCAGCCGGGCGAAGGCCGACGCGACGGTCCGACGCTGGCTCTCGCCCGAGGAGATCGACCGGATCCTCGACCCGACCGGCTACGTGAAGGCCGCGGCGGCCAAGACGGACGGGATCCTGGCGGCGGTGGAGCGGGAGCTCGCGGCATGAGCCGCGGGGCGCCCGCCTGGAGCGCCACGGTCAGCGTCGCCGCGGGCGGCGCGGAGCTCGCCCGCTGGCTCGAGCGGGCGCTCCTGCCGGAGGCCGCCCGCGAGGTCCCCCGGGCCCGGACCTCGGTGCGGCGCACCGGGGACCGGCTGGACCTGCGGATCGAGACCGGCGACGCCGGCGCGATGCGGGCCGCCTTGAACACGTACCTCGGGTGGGTCTCCCTGTCGCTCGCGACCGCCGGGGTCGCGGCCGGGGGCCGGCCGACCCCGCCGAGCTCCGTCCGTCCCGAAGCCGTTATCTCCCGCTCCCGGTGAGCCGGCCCGTGGCGCTCCCGGCGAAGCTGCAGAACGACCTCAAGCAGTTCCAGCGGCTCCAGCAGGAGCTGGGGAGCGTGCAGCAGCAGCGGATGCAGATCGACCTTCGGCTCCGGGAGATCGGGCATACGCTCGAGGAGCTGAAGGGGGTCCCCGAGGACGCCAGCGTCTACCGGCCGATCGGGAGCCTCCTCGTCCGGGCGAAGGGCCGGAAGGAGGTCGAGGACCTCCTCGGGGAGGAGAAGGAGACGCTCGAGGTCCGCCAGAAGGCGATCGAGCGGCAAGAGAACCACCTGAAGGAGCGGTACACCACGATGCAGCAGGACCTCAGCCAGCAGCTCCAAGCCGCCGGCGTCCCCACCGACGGGGGCGACGAGCCGGAGACGTAGCCCGCCTACTTCGAGCGCCGGGTGAGCCGGTCGGCGACCTCGTCGAGCAGCGGCTTCGCCCGACCGGGGATCGCACGGCTCCGGGCGAGGCGTCGCCGGGCGCGTCGGGTGAGCTCGGCGATCTTCCGCTCGGAGGCGGCGAGCGCGCCGCTCGAGCGGATCGCCTCGCGGGCCCGGTCGACCGCGGCCTCCGAGCTGGAGGGCCGGCCGAGGACGCGGGCGACCGCCGCCCGTTCGCCGGGGGAGCCGCGGCGCCAGGTGTCGACAACGAGGAGGGTCCGCTTGCCCTCGACGAGGTCGTTGGCGCTCTTGCCGATCGCGTTCGCGTCGAAGCCCGCGCCGAGCACGTCGTCGCGCAGCTGGAAGGCGATGCCGATGTCCGTCGCGATCTCCTCCAGGTCGCGGACGAGGGGGGCAGACCCCTCCGCGAGGAGCGCTCCGATCCGCAGCGGCGCGGCGACGGTGTAGATCGCCGACTTCAGGCGGTGAACGTCCAGCACGTCCTGCTCGGTGACCCGCGCCGGATCGAGCCGCCCGTTCCGCAGGTCGAGCAGCTGGCCGTAGGCGGTGAGCCGGCACATCCTCACCAGCTCGGCGAGCGCGGCGAGGCGGGCCGCCGGCGGGGCACGTACCGCGAGCAGCGCCGCCAGCGTGAACGGCTCCTCGAGGTCCCCGAGGGTGATCCCGACCCCGACCCCGAACTCGTCGGTCGCGGGGGTCGGCCGTCCGCGCGCCTCCGCCCGGGCGACGGCCCGGTGGATCGTCGGGCCCCCCCGCCGCGTCTCCGCGTGGTCGATGATGTCGTCGTGGATCAGCATCCAGCTCTGGAAGTGCTCGACCGCGGCGGCCGCGGGGACGACCGGGTCCGGCCGGCGACCGGTGGCGATGTGATACCCGCCGAGGACGAGGAGAGCGCGGAACCGTTTGCCGCCCCGCAGCGTGAACTCCCGGTTCCGCGCAACGTACGGGCGGACAGGGGCGGGCGCCGAGGGCGCCGCCTCGGCGTACGACCGCGCGAGCCGACGCTCGACGGCCGGGAGGTATCCGGAGAGCCCGGCGAGGTCCACGGCACCCGCGCGTGGACGCCCATCGTATTTAACACAGCGGAGAATCGCCGCCGGGATGGGGAGCGCACCGTTCGTCCAGCTCGCCTCCTCCGTCGTGGAGGCGATGGGCCAGCGGCTGGACGCCGTCAAGCCGACGGACGAAGGGCTCACCGTGCGGACCGGCGACGGCTTCCTCTTCGCGTTCGTTGAGGACCCTACCCGGGTCTCGCTGGAGACCGTCCGACGCCTTACCGCGCCGGAGGGGGGTCCTTCGTCCCGCCTCGTGGTCCTGACCCCGGGGCGGCTGCCGCTCGTGCTCACGCAGGAGCTCGCCCGGGCGGGGGCGACGCTCGTCGAGGGGGCCCGGTTCGCCGAGCTGGCCCGGCAACTGGGCCTCGGCGCCTGGGTCGGCGAGGAGCCCCGCGCGCGCCCGGTCGAGGACCGACGTCTGCTGCCGAGCGCGCTGCGGCTGGACGACGTGATGCACCGGGCGAGGGTCTGGCTCGAATGGGGCGTTCCGGCACTTGCCCTCCGTTTCTATCGCCAGGCCGCGGACCTCAAGCCCGAGTTCGTCCCCGCGAAGGTCGGGATCGGACGGGCGCTGCTCGCGCTCGGGCTCACGGACGACGCGGACCGGCAGTTCGACGAGGTCCTCGCCGGCCACCCGGACGACCTGGATACCCGCCTGGGCAAGGCGGCGGTCCTGGGGGCTCGCGCCCGCCCGAAGGACGAGGTGGCGGTCTACCGCCAGCTCCTCGAAGAGGACGCCGCCCGCTCCGAGGTGCGAGCCCACCTCGTGGCGGCCCTGGTCGACCTGGGAGACTGGCCGAGCGCGCGGGTCGAGATCGAGGCGATGCTGGCCCGCACCCCCGAGGACCCGCAACTGAGGTTCCTGCACGGGGTAGCGCTCGAGAAGACCGGCGAGGGCGCGCTGGGCGCGGCCGACCGGGAGGAGGCCCGGCGGCTCGGGCTCCCGTACGACCGGGAGGCGAGCCTCTGCCAGCACCTCGGGCTCCCGCCCCCCCCGCGGCCGGTCGCCTCCGAGACGGTTGGCGCGGGAGCTACCCCGCCGGCCGCGCCGCGGCCGACCCCGGCG
>JASHRJ010000076.1 GCA_030037395.1 Thermoplasmata archaeon | reverse complement strand
ATGGGGCTCGCGCTCACCGGGATCGCCCTCGGCGGGATCGCGCTGTACGGCGCCCTGATCCTGCTCGTCGCCCACGCCTTCGCCAAGTCGGCCGCGTTCTACTGCGCCGGCAACGTCCTCTCCACCACCGGCACGACCCGGATCGAAGAGGTGCGCGGCCTGAGGGACCAGATGCCCCGCACCGGTGGGGCGTGGGTCCTCGCCTCCCTTGCGGTCACCGGAGCGCCTCCGTTCGGCACGTTCGTCGGCGAGCTGCTGATCGTCGTGGGAGCCCTCGCCGTCGGGGCGGTCTGGGTCGCCGCCCTGTTCGTGCTCGCGATCATGGTCGCGTTCCTCGGGATCAACGGCCAGGTCGGGCGGATGGTGTTCGGCGAGCCGGCGGGACCTGCCGCGCCCCGGGCGCCCGACGGCGACTCGGGCGCGGGGGTCGCCTACCTCAACGTCGCGTTCGCGCTCGCGCTGGGGATCCTCAGCCTGCCGTACCTCTCCGCGGCGCTCCGAGGCGCCGCGGCGTTGTTCGGGGGGGGCGCGCCGTGACCCGCTCCGCGTGGCGAGAGGAGCCCGCGGACCGATTCGCGCTCACGCCGGACCGGGCCCTCGCCTACGTCGCGCCCGAGGGAGCGTTCGCGCTGTACAACGACTTCGCCGCGCGGGACTCCGTGCTGGCGACCGGACTCGCGCCCGTTCCGCCGGCGGAGGTCGTCGCCGCCTGGCGCGACCAGGGAGGGGAGCGCCGGCCCCATCGGCTCGTGCCGCCGGACACCGTGGAGGGCTACGGGACGTTCACGTTCCCGTACGGGCCGATCTCGATGGGGGTCCCCGAGTCCGGCCGGTTCGACGTGGTGACCTACGGCGAGCGGGTCCTCGAGCTCACGCCGATTGGCGGCTACAAGGCGCGCCGCACGCTGCCGAGCCTCGCGGGCCGGCCGCTGGCGGACGCGGCGCTCCGCATCGAGCGCCTCGCCGGGAACGTCGCGGCGGCCCACGTGGCGGCGTTCCTCGCCGCGGCGGAGAGCGCGCAGGGAACCGGCGTGCCGACGCGGGAGCTCTGGACGCGCGCGCTCGCGCAGGAGCTCCAGCGGATCTACAACCACGTCCACGTGCTCGGCCGGATCGCCGAGGCGGCCTCCCAGAACGTTGGGTCGGCGGAGACCCACGCGCTCGCCGAGCAGATCCTCCGGCTCCAGGGGCACGTGTTCGGCCACCGCTGGCTGTTCGGGGCCCTGCTCCCCGGAGGTCCGCCCCGGCGGCTGGACCTCGACGGGCGTCGGGCGCTCGCCGCGGCGCTCGCCCCGCGCTCGAAGGAGTTCGAGGAGCTGTGGGAGCTGTTCCTGGACAGCCGCACGTTCGTCGATCGGATCCAGGGGACGTGCCCCGTCGCGCGCGAGCTCGCGGTCCGCTGGGGGGCGGTCGGCCCTACCCTGCGGGCGTGCGGGGTGCCGTGGGACGACCGGCTCCGGGTCCCGGTGGTCCCGTACACCGACCTGTTCCTCGCCCTTCCGCACGAGCGGGACGGCGACGCGCTCGCGCGCGTCCTCGTCCGGGTCCAGGAGGTCCGCTCGAGCTTCCTGCTCCTCGAACAGCTGCTCGACCGATGGCCCGCCGACGGCGGGGCGCCGGAGGAAGCCGCCCCTCCCGTAGCCCCGGGCCGCGGCCTGGGGCGCGTCGAGGCGCCGAGCGGCGACCTGGTCTACGACGTGCGGGCGCGCGACGGCAGGATCGAGGCGGTCGCCGCCCGGACCCCCAGCGACGCGAACTGGCCCCTCTTCTCCTTCGGGATGCGCGACGCGGTCTTTACCGACTTCCACTTCGCCTTCGAGAGCTTCGGCCTCGTCTTCGCCGAAACGGACCGGTGAGCGGATGCCGAGCTGGATCGGGCAGGCGGCGCACCGGGGCATCCTGACGAGCCGGTATCCGCGCGCCCCGGCGACCGAGGCGGAGGTGCCGATGACCGCCCGCGCGCCCGGGCCCCCGGCCGCGGGCCCGCTCCCCGCCGCGGCGATCTCGGTCTGCCCGGTGGGGGCGATCGGGGAGCGGGCCGTGGACCAGGGCCGCTGCATCCGCTGCGCTCGTTGCCTCGCCCACGGCCTCCAACCCGTGGGTCCGGTCGAGCTGACGGTCGCCCGCGCCGAGGCGTTGGTCGCTCCGCCGGGAGCTCGGGACCCGCCGGCCCCCGCGCCGCCGTTGGCCTCCCTCGGCCGGTCGATCCACGTCTTCCTGGTCGACGTCGGGAGCTGCAACGCCTGCAACCTCGAGGTGCTCGGGATCGCGAACCCGCTGTACGACGCCGCCCGGCTCGGCATCTTCTTCACCAATTCGCCGCGGCACGCCGACGTCCTGCTGGTGGTGGGGGTGCCCACCGAGGAGATGGTCGAGCCGCTCCGCCGGGCCTACGAGGCGATGCCGGCGCCGAAGTCGGTGATCGCGATCGGAGCGTGCCCGATCAGCGGCGGAGCGTTCCGCGGCAACCCGGGGCTGCGCCCCTCGCTCGACGGCCTCGTGCCGGTGGACCGTTTCGTGCCGGGGTGCCCGCCCGCTCCGATCCAGATCCTGGACGCGCTCCTCACGGTCTCGGGCCGGAACCGGCGGGAGGGGTAGGCCGCCGTGGACGCCTGGGGGGCCGCGCTCACCGTCGCGGTGGCGACGTTCTTCGGCGCGGCCGCGGTGGCGGCGATCCGTCCGAAGCTCGGCTACGCCCTGTCGGCCGCCGGGGCAGTGCTCCTGCTCGCGGTCGCCGTCGAGGCGCTCGTCGGCGGCCCGGTCCGAGGGGCCGCCTGGAGCGGGCCGCTGGGGGACCCCGAGTCGCTCGTCCTGGACGGACTGTCCGGTTTCTTCGCCCTCGCCGCCGCGGTGGTATGGATCGCCACGGCGGTCTACTCGCTGACGTACGACGCGCGGCGGTCGCCCCTGCTCGCGGTGTGCTTCTCGCTGACGCTCGGCTCGATCGCGCTGCTCGTCGCCTCCTCGAGCTTCCTCCTGTTCCTGATCGGCTGGGAGACGATGACCGTCGCCTCCTACGGGATGATCCTGCAGGCCCTCGGACGGCGGGGCCGGGTCTTCTCCGCCGCGTTCGTCTTCCTCGTCTTCGGCGAGGCGAGCACGCTGTTCGTGATCCTGGCCGTGGCCGGCCTCCGCGTGGGCAACGGCACGTTCGCGGAGGTGCCGTTCGCCTCCGCCGGCGACCTCTCGGCGCTGGTGTTCGTCGCGAGCCTGCTCGGCTTCGCGCTGAAGATGGGCGTCGCCCCGTTCCACATGAGCGAGTGGCTGCCGATCGCCCACTCCTCCGCGCCGTCCAACGCCTCCGCGGTGCTGAGCTCGACGCTCACGCTCGCCGGCGCCTACGGCCTGTTCCGGGTGCTGAGCCTGCTCGGACCGCCGCCGCTCTGGTGGGGCGCGGTCACGCTCGGGATCGGGGCCGCCTCGGTCCTTCTCGGCGCGCTGTTCGCGGCGGTGAGCGAGCACACGAAGGGGCTTCCCGCCTACAGCACGATCGAGAACAACGGGCTGATCCTCGTCGCCCTCGGCGTGGCGCTGCTCGCCCGGGCGGAGGGGCTCACGGACCTGTGCGTCTTCGCCCTGTTCGCGGCGTTCTACCAGGCGCTCGCCCACGCCGTCGCGAAGACCGTGCTGTTCCTGGCCGCGGGCTGGACGGAGCACGTGACCGGGACGTTCGACCTGACGAGCGTTGGCGGGCGCGTGAAGCGGGGCGACCGCGCCGCGTTCGCGGGGACCCTCGCGGCGACGCTCAGCCTGGCCGCCGCGCCGCCGCTCGCCGGCTTCGTCAGCGAGTGGATGATCCTCGAGTCGTTGTTCCAATCCTACCAGTTCGTCCCGGCGTGGGTGCAGTTCCTCGGGCTGGTCAGCGGGGCGGCGGTCGCCCTCGGGGCCGGGCTCATCGTGATCGCG
The DNA here is from genome assembly GCA_030037395.1 of Thermoplasmata archaeon. Lineage (GTDB taxonomy): Archaea > Thermoplasmatota > Thermoplasmata > Lutacidiplasmatales > UBA184 > Lutacidiplasma. The sequence continues at coordinate 17,544 of JASHRJ010000076.1, read as the reverse complement.
ATGGTCAAGTTCCTCGGCTTCACCCTGCTCTGGAACCCGTCCGCCGCCGGCGCGGCCCGCCGGTCGCCGGGCCTCGCGGTCCCCATCGGGGCCGTAGGGGCCGTGGTCCTGGGTCTCGGGATCGGGGCTCCGTGGGTCCTCCGCTTCCTCACCCCCTCGGTCGCCGCCTTCTCCGGGTTCCCCGTCACCGCCCCCGTCGGAGGCCTCCTCAGCGTGCCGAACGGCTGGTCGATCCTGTCGGGCTCGCCGTTCGGCATCCTCTCGCCGCCGATGGTCCCGATCCTCCTCGCGATCGGTGCCGGGGTCGGCGCGGCCTACTACCTCCTCGGACGCCGGGGCGCCCCGGCCGCCCGCGTCACCCCGGTCTGGATGGCGGGCAGCCCGCCGGGTCGGGACGGAGAGGTGTACACCTCGTTCGGCTACAGCACCGGCCTCCGGATCATGATGAGCACGGTCCTCGGCACCCGGGAGATCCGCTCGGGCGCGGGGCCGGTCAGCGAGGCGGGGCTCGCGACCCCGGAGCCGTACAGCGTCGATCTCGAGGTCCTCGACATCTTCAAGCTGTTCTACGACGACCTCGTGCGCGGCGGGGAGGCGCTCGCGACCGCGCTCAAGGCCCGCGTCATGACCGGCGACCTCGGCCGCTACCTCGCCTACATCCTGGTCGTCGTCCTGGCCACCGTGATCTACGTCGCCGCCGCCTTCGGCTAGGGGTCCGGGCTACTCCCGGACCGCCCGGGCGAGGTCGGCGAGCATCGGCCGGAGCGCCGGCATCGACGCCGGGTCCACGTTCGACGGGTCGATCCACGCCGAGTCGATCGCCTCGCGCGTCGCGACCGGGGCGCGATCCCGGACCAGGCGGCCCAGGAAGCAGACCGTGACCCAGCGGACCGGCGGCGGGGGGGTTCCCCGACCGAGGTCGTCGTACACGCCCAGCAGGCGCTCGACCTGGACGTCCAGGCCGACCTCCTCGAACGCCTCGCGGCAGGCCGCGTCCGCGAGCGTTTCGCCGCGTCGTGGGTACCCTTGCGGAAGGACCCAGGAGTGCCGGTTCGGCTCGTCCTCCTCCCGGATGACGAGGATCCGATCGGCCCGCCGGATCGCGATCGCGGCGAGCACCTGCAGGGTCGGGTCCGCGGCCTCCGCGGGCCCGGGCGGCCGCGGGCCCTGCCCGGCGCGCGGAGCTCGCGGGCTCATGCGCTTCGGTCCCCCCTCCGCCGTGAGCTCGCGCGCGGAAAAGGGCAACCTCCCGGGGTCGAGGCGCTCGGGCACCGGGGCGCCTCCCGCTAGCCCCCGGCCGCCGCCCGCGGCGGGGCCGCCGGAAGCGGGAGGTCCCAGACCTTGCGGCAGACGTCCTCGGCGAAGCTCCACGGCTCGGGCTCGCCGGGGAGGAGCCGGAACGTCCTCGCCCCGTCCTCCGTGCGCTCGGCCCGCAGGAACAGGCAATCGGACCGCGCCCGCCGGCGCCAGGCGTCGGCGAACTCGAAGAGGAAGGTGACGTAGACGACGGTGATCCCCCGATCGACCAGCGCCCGCACCACCTGGTCGGCGATCTCCGAGCCCTCGCGCTCGTTGGTCGAGCTCAGCGACTCGTTGCACAGGAGCAGGCCGCCGGGCGCGAGGACGCGACAGACGTCCTGCATCCGGGCGAGCTCCTCCTCGAGCTTCCCCCGGCGCAACGTGGGGTCCTCCTCCCGGCGGAAGTGGGTGAAGATGCCGGAGGCGATGCCGGTCGAGAGGCTCTCCGCTCCGACGAACAACCCCGCCTGGCCCAGCAGCTGGGCCAGCCCGACCGCGCGCAGGAGCGTCGACTTGCCCCCTTGGTTCGCGCCGGTGATCAGGACGAGGCGGCGCCCCGCGCCGTCCAGGTCGTTGGGCACGGGCGGGCGGCCGAGCCGCAGCGCGAGCCCGACATCGTAGAGCCCCCGGGCCGCGCAGGCGGGCCCCTCCGACCCGCGGAGGTCCGGAAAGCAGACCGGAGCGCCGATCGCGCGGAGGCGTTCGTGGAGGTTGAGGGCCCCGACGTAGAATCCTAGCTCGGTGCGGAGCGCCCGCAGGAACTGCAGCATGTGGTCGGCCGCCCGGCCGAGCGCCGCGGCCGCCGGCGTCAGCCCGCGGTCGATCAGCTCGCCCAGCAGGCGGTGGCCGGTCTCGTCCCGATCGGCGAGGACGATCGTGTGAGGGTCCCGGCGGAGCGCGCCCAGCCGTCGCCACCCTCGAGGAGTCGCCGCGGGAGGGGTTCGCAGGACGTAGCCGGGGGCGGCGGCCCCCCGCCCCACCGTGGCGCTGAGGAGGAAGGAGGCGCGGGATTCAAGCCGGCGGAGGTGGGCGTCGGCCTCCGCGAAGAAGCGGGCGTCCAGCTCCGCCTCCATCGAGGCGAACAGCTGGCGGAACGCCGCCGACCGGAACGTCGCCCGGTGGGCCCGGACGACCTCGAGGGCGTGCCGGAGGGACGCCAGGAACCCTTCCAGGAGCCCGAGCGACCGATAGAGGACGGAGGAGGCGGAGCGCTCCGACCAGCCCCAGATCTGGCGCTCCCGCTCCAGCGCGTCGACGACGATCCGGTACAGCTCGCGCACCGCCGCCGGCTGCCCTAGACAGTCCTCGAGCGCCTGCTGCCGGTAGAGGACCTCCTCCGGCGTGGAGAGGCTGTTCGCGAGCAGGACCCGCTCCGCGGCCTCTCGGAGCGGGGCGTCGCCGGCGCCCATGGCGTCCAGGACCGCCGCCACGTCCAGGTCCTGGACGAGCGCGAGCGTCAGCGGCCCGGGCCGGGTCGGCGGCAGCGGGTCCCGGTCCCGGAACAGCAGGTGCGCCTTCATGCCGTCGCCGGCCCCCGGAGCCGTGCGTAGGTGAGCCCGTACTTCGCGGCGATCGCGGTCGCGAAGGCCCGTCCGTCGGCGACCGCGCGCACGACGCGGAACGTGCGGACGGTCGGGTCCTCCGGCGAGACGGTGCTCACGAGGCTGACGACCGCCGGGTCGATGCGGGACAGCTCGTCGACAAACGTCACGTAGACCGCGATCGCCCCGCGCCGGAGGATCTCGTCCAGTACCGCCCGTCCCAGGAAGGTCGCGTCGTGGAGCGAGGTCCCCGAGAAGCTCTCGTTGAGGACCAGCAGGCTCCGCGGGCTGGCGGCCCGGAGGATCTGCCGCGCCCGGACGAGCTCTCCCTCGAGGCGGCCCCGGAGGCTCTCCGACCGTTCGGCCTGCTCGAACAGCGTGAACACGCGATCGCACAGCGGGAGCTGCGCGTCGCGGCCGGGCACGGGGAGCCCGAGGCGGGCCAGGTAGGGCAGCTGGCCCATCGTCCGGGCGAACGTCGTCTTCCCGCCCTGGTTCGGGCCGGTGACGACCAGGACCCGCTCGTTCCCGGAGAGGAGGATGTCGTTCGGCACGACCTGCCCCGGTCGGTGCCCGAGGGCCAGGGCGAGCGGCAGATCGTAGGCGTCGTGGGCGGAGTACTCCCGGCGTTCGGCGACGACGGTGGGGAAACAGACGTTCAGCCCCGCCTCCCGCAGCGGGGCGAGCAGGTCGAGATAGGCCAGGAGGAACTGCACCTCGCGCTCGAAGCGCAGGACGGTCGGGTCCGGGAACGCGTCGGCCCGCTCGGCCAGGGCGCGCAGCCGCGCGAACGGCTCGGGCCAGAGCTGCACGACCTGGTCGAGGATCTGCTCCTCGAGGGGGTTCACCCCCTCGTGCGGCCGCGCCTCGAAGTCGTAGGTGCGCGAGCCGGCCTGTCGGAACCTCTCGAAGGTGCGCTCCACCTCCGCCGAGTAGTCCGGCTCGCCCGCGTACCTCCGCACCGCGATCCGAGGGCCGCGGATCGCGAGGGCGTAGGAGATCCGGGCGAGCTCCGCGCGGAGCGCCCCCACCTCGCCGACGAGCCACCGGAACGGCTCCGACGAGGTGTACGCGACGAGGTAGCCGGCGAGGGCGCGGAGGCCTTCCGACCGGACGCCGGCGGCGCCGAGGTCCCCGGCCAGCCGTTCGACCGCCGCCGAGTAGAGGGCGGCCGCGTCCAGGTGCCAGGCGAGCTTCTGGTAACGGTAACCCGCCCGACGGGACCTCTCGATCGACCCGTGCACGGCGCGCATCGCCGCCGCGAATGCGTCGACGAGCCGGCGGACCCCGGGGTCCTCGAGCTCCGCGCAGACCCGTTGCCGGTAGACGATCGCCGCCGGGTCCTGGAGCGGCGCCGAGAAGAACGGGGCGAGGTCGTACCCCTCCCGGCCCCGGACCGCAGCGCCGACGACCTGTCCGAGGTTCAGGTCGGTGAAGATCTCCGCGGCCTCCTCGCCGGGCCCGGCCGGCGCGTCGGACCCGGACAGGATGCTGGGACCGGGGAGGAACGGCATGCGCTAGCCCTCCTCGCCGGCGAGGGCCCCCGCCGGCTCGGCGGCACACCGTCCCGGGCGGCCCCGACGGGGGCGGTCGGTCCGGCGCGCGGCCCGTGCGGAGATCTCTCCCTCGTAGAACCGGGCCGCGATCTCGATCTCCTGGGGCCGCAACGGCAGGGGCTCCGTCCCCGAGCTGCCGAGAGAGCCGACCAGCGCCGCCGCGGCGGCGAGCCGGACCGCCCGCGAGCGGAGCCGCGGGGAGAACGTCACCGGGGTCCCCCGGTCCAGCGCGCGTTCCGAGATCTCGTGCAGCCGGTCGTAGATCGACCGGTCGAGCCGGACCCCCCGGCGCGGGAAGCGGTCCGCGACCTCCGGCGCTCCCGCCTCGATCGCGTGGACGAGCGTGAGATGGTCGCGGATCGGGTCCGCCAGCCCGAAGTCGAGCTCCCCGAGCTCCAGCCGCTCCGCGCTCGCCTCGACGGCGCGGAACCGGCCCGAGGACATCGTATGGAACCGCAGGAGCATCCGGTCCTCGAGCGCCGCGAAGTTCGGGTCGGCGATCGTGGGCCCGGGGTCCTCCGCGCCCCCCGTGCGGACGTTGTAGTTGACGGAGAAGAAGGAGCGGAAGGTGTACGGGCCGACGGTGCCGAACGTCGTCTCCCACTTCACCTCGCGCTGCTCCATGACGAGCTTCAGCGGCTCCACCATGCCGCGGTAGCGGAACCAGTCGTTGAACTCCGGCACGACGAAGTTGAACGTCCGACCTGCGTAGGAGGCTCCGAGGCGGAGGAACTGCGCCGGGGTGATCCCGCCGCAGTAGCGGTTCCGGCCGGGGAGGCCGTGGGCCGGCACGCCGTTCCGCGGGTTCCCGCGCACCAGGTCGTCGATCGAGAACGTCTTGCCGGTCCCCGGCGGGCCGTACAGCGCGAGGTGGAAGCCGGTGGCGCCGGTGGTGCGGCCGGTGGGGGAGACGAGCGGGGCGTCGGCGAGCGCGTACTGCTGCAGGATCGCGAGCAGGCTCTCGAGGTACAGCTCCTCGCCGAACAGCCCGCGAAGGTACTCCGCGAGGCGCGCGGCGTCGAACGTCGCCCCGAACGCGCGGGTCGCCTCCTCCCGGTCGCGGAGAACCTCCCGCAGGTGGCCGTGGAACGCCTGGTCCATCGCTCGGATCCGCGCCGCTTCCTCGACGGCCAGCGGCGGCCGGATGCGCGAGGGCCCGGCTCCGCCGGCGAGCGCCCCGGCCCGCGCGTCGGCGTCCAGGAGGGCCCGGCGGAGCTCCTCGGGGTACGGGACCTCGAACGTACGGCCGCCGGCGGTGCCCGGTACCTCGCGCAGGAGCCCCCGGCGCGCGAGCCGCCCCACGAGCCCCGTCGGGTCCTCGAACACGCGCTCCCGAAGGAGGCGCGCTCGCACCTCCCAAAGGTGGAGACGCGGGGGGGCCGATGTGCCGGAGAGAGAGGTGCGCACGGCAGCCTCCTCGAGCAGCCGGAGGATCCCGCGCGCCACGGGTCGCTGCGACGGCGCGAGCTCGAGCGCGGAGGAGGCGCGCTCCGGCGCCGTCGTCGGGACCGGGAGAACCAGTTCGGCCGGCCTCGCTCCCCCGGTCACCCCGCGACCCCCTCGGACGCCGCGGCCCGCTCGATCTCCTCGGTCCGGAGCCGCCCCCGCTCCGTCTCCGCTCGCCAGCGGAGCGCCGCCTCCCGGCCCGCGTCCCGCGCGGCTTGCCCGGCCGCCACCGACTGCTCGATGAGCTTCAGGTCCCGGTCCAGCCGGGCGGCCAGCCTCTCCCGCATCGTCGCCCACGCCTTCGCGATCCGCTCGCTGAGATCGCTGCGCAGTCGACCCCCCTGCGCCTCGAACTCCTCCTCCACGATCCGACCCAACCGGCCGCGCAGCCGTGCCCGCAGGGCCGCCGCAGGAAGGAACAAGCCGGTCTGGCCGAGGAGCGTCCCTTCGAAGAGACCCTCCACGCGGCCCCGCCGCACGCCCTCGCCCAGCGGCTCGGGGTCGATCGCGAGCGGAGGAAGGTTTACCCCGAAGCCGTCGGCCACGGCCGTCCGAAGCACTTCGGTCCATCGGCGCAGACGCTCTTCGAGGAGGTGCACCTGCGCCCGCATCGCCTCGCTGACCTCGTCGGTGACCGCCCGTGCCATGCGGTCCGCCGCCGGGACCACCTGCCCGCGGAGCTCCTGGTCGAACGCCGAGGCGAGGCCCCCGGAGGTCCGCGCACGGAGGGTCTCCAGCCTCTCCCCGAGCGCTCGAGCGACCGCCGGCACCTCGACCTGGCGGGCCCGCTCGATCCGGGCCGGGAGATCGGCCGCCAGCCGACGGACCTTCTCGGCCATGAGCGCCTCGAGGGCCTGATGCTCTAGGCGGACCTCGGAGATCTGCTGGCCCAGGACCGAGACCCGACCGGCGCGCTCGTCGTCGGAGAGGCGCTCGGCCCGCAGGGCGAGATCCAGCTGCGCCCTAAGGCGCAGAGCGAACGCGCGCGTCCGGGCCCGCAGGACGGTCCGGACCACCTCGTGCCGGCGCGCGCCGAGATACTCCTCCAGCGCGTGCGCGAGCTCGCCCACCCCCCCGTCCGGCGCGGCCCCAGGGTCGCGCGAGCGCCGGCCGCCGCGCGGGAGGGCGGCCGAGCACGGGTAGAGCCGAGGGTCGGCGAAGCCGCAGCGTTCGCTGAGCTGCTGCCGCAGGTAGGTCTGGAGCACGACGCGCTCCTCGCTCGAGAGCAGGTCGATCTTGTTGACCACGAAGAAGACCTTCGCCGCGTAGGCCTTGGCCTCGGCCAAGAACGAGACCTCCTCCGCGGTGATCGGGGGGTCGGGCGCGAGGACGAACACGGCGGCGTCGACCGTGGGCAGGAGGCTTCGGGCCGCCGCCGTGTTGGCGTCGTGCGCCGAGCCGACGCCCGGGCTGTCGACGAAGGTGATGCCGTCGGCCCAGGCCGGAAGCGGCACCGACACCTCGACCCGTGCGATCCGCTGAACGTTGCCCGGGTTCCGCTGCTCCGAGACGTAGTCGGCGACCGCGTCGAGCGACGCCGCCCAGGTGACCCCCTGCGCGTCCGTGACGCGAACGCCGGTCGGCCCCCGGACCAGGGAGGTGGCGACGGCGGTGGTCGGCAGCAGGCCGGTCGGCAGCACAGGGCGCCCGGCGAGCGCGTTGAGCAGCGAGGACTTCCCTCGCTTGAACTGGCCCAGGACCGCGACCGTGAGCTCGCCGCGCCCCAGCGAGGAGGAGGTCCGGTGGATCTCCGCGGCCAGCTCCAGCTGGCCGGCCCCGGTCGCAAGAAGTTCGAGCTCGGAGAGGTCGCCGACGGGGGCGCTAGGCGCTGCGGTGGCGCTGGGGGACGGCATCGGTTCCCATCGTAGGAGCCATCATCCGCCGCGCGGAACTTCCGGCGGGCCCCATCGCCGATACCCCGGGGGCCCCCGGCCAAATAGCCGTTGCGACCGACGGGCAGCCGGACCCCCGGGGGCCCCGGGCCGGGCACGAACAGGCCCCGGTCTGCCCGCGACCCGCGCCGCCCCGCCAGCTTCATGCCCGTCCCGTGGCCTCGCCTCGTCGGACCGGCTCCCGGCCGGACCCTCAGAGCCTGCGACGGGTGGGTGCTCGTCGGGGCGGAAGGGCCCCCGGCCGACGGACGAGGTCCGACGGCGCGGCGAAGAGATGAGCAGCCCCCGCGAACCCCTGCGACGGGAGGTGGTCGCCGGTCCGTCGGGGGATCGACCGTGCCGGATCTACCTCGTACGCCACGGGAGGACGCTCCTCAACGCGCAGGGACGGTTCCGTGGACGTGAGGACCCCCCGCTGGACCGGGTAGGCCGCGCGGAGGCGCACCGAGCCGCGGAGCGGCTTACGGGCCTCGGTCTCGTGGCCATCTATACGAGCCCGCTCCGGCGCGCCCGGGAGACCGCCGAAGCCCTGCGCGGCGCCCTAGGGGTCGAGGTCCATGTCGAGAGGGACCTGGCGGACCTCGACTACGGCCGCTGGACCGGGCGGACCCCGGCGGAGGTCGAGGGCTCCGAGCCGGCTACCTACCGGAGGTTCCGGGAAGAGCCGGAGACCGTGACGGTCCCGGGCGGGGAGAGCGTCCGGGCGGTCGCCGACCGCGTGGAGAGGGTCCTCCTGCGGATCGCCCGCGAGCCCGCCGGCGGTCCGCTCGCGGCCGTGACCCACGATGTACCGATCCAGCTGGTCGTAGCCCGGGCGAGCGGGCGCCTCGGCGCCGAAGTGTGGGCGCGAGCGTTCCCGACCGGGTCGATCACGACCGTCGTCGTGCAGGACGGCGCCGTCGCAGTAGAGGACGGGCCCGCGCCGGGGTGAGCGGTCCGATCCACCCCGGGGCCGGGATCCGGTCGGGGTCCCGGATCACCTCCCGGCCGGGGAGCTCGGTCGCACGCCGACGAGCAGCACGACCGCGGCCGCGACCACGAAGATCGCGGACACCGAGAAGGCCACCGGGACCGACACGCTCTCCCAGAGGGCGCCGATGAGAACGGAGCCCGCGAGCGAGCCGACGCCGCGGAGGCCCCCGAACCAGCCGAAGACGGTGCCCACCTGCTCGGGCGGGACCGAGCGGGACAGCCACGCGGACTCCGCGACGTCGAGGAGGGCTATCTGGAGTCCGGCGGCCAGCATCAGCGCGACCGCGCCGGCGACGCCGGTTTCCAGGATCAGCAAGACGTCGACCGGGAGGAAGAGCAGGTAGCTGGCCGCGACGAGGCCGATCCCGGGAGCGCGATCGGCGATCCGACCGACCGGCAGGCTGGCGGCGGCGTAGACCAAGTTGTAGAGCAGGTAGACGACCAGCGCGAACACGACGGCGCTGGCTTGCCCGAGGTCGCCGCCGAGAGGTCGGGAGGTCTGGACCGTCTCGCCGATGTTCAGGACGGCCAGGAGAATGTTGAAGAAGCCCAGGCCGAACAGGGTCGCCGCGACCAGGAACCATCGGACCCGCGAGGGCAGGGCGGGTCGGTCCGACCGAAGCGCGCTCGGCTCCTGCGGTGCGGGGGTCGCCCGCGGCTCCCGGACGTAGATCGCGAAGACGAGGACGGCGATCAGCCCCGGCACGACGCTGACGGCGAAGATGGTGCGGGCCGAACCCGCCAGACCTTCCTGAAGGATCAGGAGCACCGCGACCGCGGTGCCGAGCACGGCGCCGAGCGAGTCGAACGCCTGCTCGAGACCCAGGGCGAGGCCCCGGCGCTTCCCGCCGACCGCGTTCGTCACGATCGTCTTCTTGATCGGCTGGCGCCAGCCCCGGCCGGACCACGCGGTGACGCGGAGCGCCAGAACGCCAAGCCAGCCCGTCGTGACCGTGAGCGCTCCGTGGGCCGCGGTCGTCACGGAGTACCCCGCGATCCCACCCTTCCTCCGGGCCGCGGCGTTGCGCACGAAGTGGGAGGAGATCGGCTGCGCGAGCGCCTGGGAGAGGACGGCGAGCCCCTCCACCAGGCCGACCACGACGACGGAAGCGTGGAGGACGTAGACGAGGAAGAACGGGAGGACCGGCAGGAGCATCTCGTAGCTCCAGTCGGAGAACAGGCTCGTCACCGAGACGGCCCAGACGGTGCGGGGCAACCGGCCGGGGCCCTCGGCGCAGGGCACGGGGGATGCCTCGGTCGGCACGAGGGGACCTACGGGACCACGGTCACCGGTACGGTCGCCTCGGCGAGGACCCGGGAGGAGACCGAGCCGAGCAGGACGCGCGCCGCCCCGCCGAGGCCGCGCGTGCCCACGAAGATGATCCCCGCCCCGAGCTCCCGGGATACGTGCAGAAGGACCGTCGCGGGGTCTCCTTCCCGGAAGAGTGCTTCCGCCCGGACGCCCGCCTCCTGCGCCTCCCGGACGAGGGCGTCCGCCGCCTTTCGGGCGGCGCGCACGGGCGTGCTGACCTCCTCCTCGGTGCGAGGCTCCGCGGTCCGGGGGTTCGCCTGCTGCGCGAACACCAGCCAGAGCTGGCCGTTCCCTCGGCGGGCGACCTCAAGCGCGAGGCGGGCGGCCCGGATCGCGGGGGGCGACGCATCAAACCCCACGACCATCCGCTCGAGGACCGGTGCGCTGGGACGGGACGGCGGGGCACCGCCGGAGGCGCGAGGAGGATCCGGCGAGCGGCCCGACATCATTGCCGCTATCGGGGCAGGTAGCGCCGCGCGGCGGCATCCGCCACCGGGTCGGTGAGATCGGTCTTCTCCATCAGTCCGGTGGCGACCCGGGTCCGGATCATCGCCTCGAGCGCCTTGACCCTGCGGACGAGCAGCCGGTTCTCCTGGAAGTACTCCGACGCCTGGAAGTTCTTCATCGCGCGGTCGCTGGCGCAGTCCGCGAGGGCCCGCGCGAGGACCGTGACGCGCTCCTCCAGGCTGCCGCGAGATACGTCCCGGTCGATCGTGCGGTCATGGGTCCCGTGCGGCAGCAAGGCGACGATGGTGAGGATCCAACTCCTCAAGCCCTCCGGTCCGACCTCGTCCAAGTCGATCCAGGGGGCTACCGCCGCCTTCAGGTCGGCCGTCAGTTCGAGCGACCTCGGTCCGCCGCCGGCCAGTTCATCTCTCCGCTCCAAGCCTCTGTTCTCCGCTCTGATTTCCCTGGGCATGCTCTGCTCCCAGGGGTCATTGGCAGCCGAACTGCGGTTGGCGACGTCCTACGGACGTCGAAGGCTGACCCCACAGCCCGACTCTACTAGGTCGCCGGTGTATATGGACCCTCCCGATATCTCGGACGGGAAGCCGCCGGCTGTGACCGCAGGGACCTCGAAAAGTGGCCCCGGAGGCCGACGGCCCGCGGGGCGTCTCCGGGGGCGCAGTCGATGGGCCCAGGGCGCCGCAGCCATCCCCTTGGCACGGTGTAGCATATGTAATTACAAACCCGACACGGCCCGCGTGAACGTATATATAGACGCTGCCGGTAGGGACGCGTACAAGAATATGACCGCTACCAGCCGTTCGTCGGCCGCCGCGCGTCCCCGCCCGACCGCCCGGGTCAGCCGTGCTCCTGTCGAGGAGCTGCCGCCTCCGGCGGCCGCGCCGCCCGCCGAGGACGCCTGCCCGAACTGCGGCTCGATCCACCTCATCCGCGACGAGATCCGCGGCGAGATCGTGTGCGCCGACTGCGGGCTGGTGGTCGACCAGAGCGCCCTCGTCAGCGACCGGGGGCAGCGCGGCTCCAAGGAGGACACCGGGCGCGAGGCCCGGGGCTGGGGCCCGGTGATCTCGCCGTTGATGCCCGACAAGGGACTGTTCAGCGAGATCGGCGTTCCGACGCGCGACTTCCAGGGGAACTCGCTGTCGCGGAACACGTCGCTCAAGTTCTACCATCTGCGCAAGCTCAACCATCGGCTCCGCGCGGCCCGCACCCACCAGCGCAACCTCGTGGTGGCGCTCGGCGAGTTGAACCGCCTCGCGGGGGTCCTGGGCCTCTCGCGGGAGGTCAAGGAGTCGGCGACGTACATCTACCGACGGGCGCTGGAGCACAAGGCCACCCGCGGGAAGAAGATCGTGGCGCTCGTCGCCGCGAGCGTCTACGCGGCGTGCCGGCAGTGCCACGTCCCCCGTACGATGAAGGAGATCATCGCCCACTCCAAGGCGACGAAGATCGAGGTCGGCCGGGCGTACACGCTGCTCGCCCGCGAGCTCAAGCTGGGGCTGAAGCCGGTCGAACCCCGCGATTACCTCGTGCGGTTCACCCAGGACCTCAACCTCTCGAAGGAGGTCCGCCAGAAGGTCCTGCAGCTGCTCGAGCAGGTCGAGCAGGTGTACTCGACCAGCGGCGTGCTCCCGAACGGCATCCTGGCGACGATCATCTACATCGCGTCGAACCTGATGGGAGAGCCCCGGAGCCAGGACCGGATCGCCGCGGTCGCGAACGTCACTCCCGTGACGATCCGCAACCACTACAAGGAGCTCCTCGACCTCCTCGGCCTGCCAAAGAACCTCGCGAACCCTCAGGCCCGCGGGCTGACGCCGGCCGAGGCCGGCGAGAAGGCCGAGCCGGCGCCGGCGGCGGCGGCGCACTAGCGGCGCGCCGGCCCCGCCCTGAGGGGGCCCCGTCCGCGCGGTCGCGGGCCCGCGCGGCTCCGGAAGGGAGATGAACCCTCGGCGCGGTCGTCCCGCGTGGCGGCCGGAGCGACGCTGAGCTACTCGTCGTACCGCACCTACCTCGAGTGTCCGCTGCGGTGGAAGTACCTCTACCTCGAGCGGCGCCCGGAGCTCCCGCGCGGGTACTTCACCTTCGGGCGGGTCGTGCACTCCGTGCTCGAAGAGCTGCTCCGTCCTCTCGTCGTCCCGCTGGCCCGCAAGCGGGACGGGGGGGAGGCCCAGACGACGCTGCACCGCTGGTCGGACGCGCCGGAGGCCGGGGTCGGGGCCGGACCGGCCCCGATCTCCGAGGAGGCGATGCTGGCGCTGTACGACCGCGCGTGGAACTCGGAGGGGTACACCTCGCCGGAGGAGGAGGAGCGATACCGCAGTCTCGGGCGCGACCTTCTGACGCGGTACCGCGCCCGTCTCGCGCGGGATCCCCCGAGACCCGTGGCGGTCGAGGAACACCTGGAGACGCGCTGGGACGGGATCCCGGTCCACGGCTACATCGACCGCCTGGATCGGACGCCGGCGGGCGGCCTCGAGATCGTCGACTACAAGACGTCGCGGGAGCTCTCGCTCGAGGAGGCGGTATCCTCCGACCAGCTGAGCCTCTACCAGGTGCTCGTCGAAGGGAACTACCGCGAGCCGGTCGAGCGCCTCACCCTCCTGCACCTTCGCTCGCTGACCCCCCACCAGGCCCGGCCCCGGGGTCCCCGGGTGCTCGAGCCGCTCCACCAGAGGATGGGGGAGGTCGCCGACGGGATCCGGGAGCAGGCGTTCGAGCCCACACCGGGCCGTCACTGCGCCCGGTGCGACTTCCGCGAGATCTGCCCGGAGTTCCGGGAGATCCCCGCGGCGGACGGTCCGCGTCTGGCGTCGCTGGTCGACCGGTTCGGGGCGCTCCGCGACGAGGAGCGCCGGCTGGAGGGGGAGCTCGCGCGCACCGCGGCGGAGCTCCACCAGGCGGCCGAGCAGCTCGGCCTGCACCGGGTCCCCGGCTCGCACGCGGTCGCCGTCCGGCGCAAGGAGGTCAGCTGGCAGTATCCCCTCGAGGCGGTCCGCCCGCTCGTCGAGCGGGCGGCCGGCCCCGGTCGGCTCACCGGAGAGTCGGCCGACGACGTCCGGCGGTTGCTGCGCGACCCGTCGCTCGCGCCCGAGCTCCGGCGGAAGATCGCCGAGACCGGCTCGCGCCGGCTCCGTTGGTACTGGGAGCTCGAGGACCGAGACGCCTCCGGGCCGTGACCTGCGCGCGGGCAAACGCTTTGACGGTCGCCCGGTACTCCCCCGTATGGGGATTCCTCTCGCCTCCGCGGCGCGTCTCGCGCCCCTCGAAGGACGCGCTCCGACCGTCACGACCGTCTGCTCGCACTCCTCGCTGCAGATCTTCCACGGGGCGCGGGCGGAGGGCCTGCCGACGATCGGGATCGCGGTCGGCCGACCGCCCCGGTTCTACGACGCGTTCCCCCGGGGGCGGCCGGACCGCTTCCTGACGGTCGACCACGTCAGCGGGGTCCCCGCGCTGGCCGACCGGCTCCGCGAGGCGGGGGCCGTCATCGTCCCGCACGGATCGTTCGTGGAGTACCTGGGCGCCGAGGCGTTCGCGAAGCTCGAGGTGCCGGTGTTCGGCAACCGGGCCGTGCTCGCCTGGGAGTCGGACCGCCGGAAGGAACGCGAGTGGCTCGAGAGCGCGGGGGTCGAGATGCCGGCCCGGTACGAGGAGGCGAGCCAGGTCGACGGGCCGGTGATCGTGAAGTACTACGGCGCGAAGGGCGGCAAGGGGTTCTACCTCGCGAAGAACCGCGAGGCGCTCGCCGACTTCCGACCCACCGGGCCGTACGTCATCCAGGAGTACGTCCTCGGAACCCGCTACTACGTCCACTTCTTCTACTCCCCGATCTCCGACCGGGGCTACCGCGTGGGCCACGGCTCGCTCGAGCTCCTCGGGATGGACCGACGGGACGAGGCGAACATCGACGAGCTGTACAAGCTCGGGGCGCAGGAGGAGCTGCTCCGGGCCGGGATCCGGCCCACGTTCGTCGTCACCGGCAACGTGCCGGTCGTCCTCCGCGAGTCGCTGCTCGAGAAGACGTTCGAGGTCGCGGCGCGGATCGTGGAGCGGTCGATCGAGCTGTTCGGCGGGATGGTCGGACCGTTCTGCGTGGAAGGGATCATGACCGAGGACCTCCGGTTCAAAGTCTTCGAGATCTCCACCCGCATCGTCGCCGGGACCAACCTCTACATCTCCGGGAGCCCGTACTCGGATCTGGTCGAGCCGGGCCTCTCCACGGGGCGACGGATCGCGCAGGAGATCGTCCGGGCGCAGGCTCAGGGCCGGCTGAGCGAGGTGCTGAGCTAGCGGGGCGCGCGCGAGTTAAGACCGTCGCGCGCTAGCCGCCGCACCTTTCCATGGCCGAACCCGCGATCGTCGCCGAGGGGGTCTCCAAGGTCTACCCCGGCTCGCGCTCCGGCGCGCCGGCGCTGGACGGCCTCTCGCTCGAGGTCCCCCGCGGGGGGATCTACGGCCTCATCGGCCGCAACGGCGCCGGCAAGACGACGTTCGTCCGCATCGCCGCGACCCAGCTCGCGATGACCTCCGGGACGCTCCGGGTGCTCGGCCAGGACGTGCGCACGGAGGAGCGAGCGATCCGGGCGCGGATCGCCTGCGTCCCGCAGGAGTCGCGACCGCTCTACTTCCTGAGGACGGAGGAGGTCGTCTACCTCTACCTCAAGATGCGCGGGATGACCTCCGCCGACGCGCGGCGGAGGACGCACGACGCGCTCGAGGAGCTGTCGCTCCTCGAGGTGCGCAAGCGCCTCGTCAGCCGCCTCTCCGGCGGGCTGCGCCGGCGCACGCTGTGCGCGATGGTCCTCGCCTCCGACGCCGACGTGATGTTCCTGGATGAGCCGACGACCGGCCTCGACCCGCTCGCCCGCCGGGAGGTCTGGGAGGCGGTCCGGCGCGCGAGCCGGGAGCACCGGACGATCCTCCTCACGACCCACTACTTGGACGAAGCGGAGGCGCTCTCCGGACGGCTCGCGCTGATCGAACGGGGCCAGCGGCGGCTGGAGGGCACCCCCGCCGAGCTGCGGGCCCGGGTGCGCTACCCGTATCGGGTCACCCTCTGGGGCGACGTGCCCCGGGACCAGCTCGCCTCCTACGGCGCGGTCTCCGAGATCGAGGGCGGCTTCCTCGTGTTCGCGCGCGAGCCCGAGGCGCGCGAGCTTGCCCGATGGGCGCTCGAACGCGGCCTGCGGCTCTCGATGGGCCCGGTGAGCCTCGAGGACATTTTCCTCGAGGTGGTCGGGCGCTCGATCGACGCGGACGCCCCGCTCGCCGAGGAGGGCGCGGAAGCGTGAGCGCGCGCCACCGCCTCCGCTCCCTCGGCACCTTCGTGCTCCTCAACGGGCTGATCCCGATCCGCACCCAGCCGCTGTACCTGGTGAACCTGCTCGCCTCGCCGCTCTCGTTCCTGTTCTTCCTGACCGTCGTCTCGCACGGCCGGCTGATCGGCTTCGGGATCACCGGCGGCCTGATCCTGACGATGCTCTCGGCCGGCACCGGGCTCCAGTCGGACCTCACGCACTACCGGCACGACCTCAAGTTCCAGGACGTCGTCGTCGCGTCGCCGGTCGAGGCGCCGGTGTACGTCGCCGGGATGGCGCTGAGCGAGCTCGTCTACTCGATCCCGGGGCTCGCGGTGTTCGTCGTGCTGTTCGTGGTCGACGGCTTCGCGACCCCGACGAGCGTCGCGGTCGTCGTCGGCGTCCTGCTCCTCGTCTGGGGGTTCGCGACCGCGCTCGCGTTCACGCTCGCCACGTACTTCCAGGACGTCCGGGAGACGTTCATGTTCAGCCCGCTCATCTCCCTCGTCCTGACGGTGCTCCCGCCGGTCTACTATCCGCTCTCCTACCTCCCGGGCTGGGCGCAGTTCGTCGCCCGGTTCTCGCCGACGACGTACGCCGCCGCCCTCGTCCAAGGGTCGGTGGGGCAGGCCACGGTGTCGCTCTCGACCGCCGCGGTCGACTGGGGGATCCTCGGGGCGGTGACCGCCGCCCTGTTCCTCGTCGCGGCGTTCAAGGCGCGCTGGAAGGAGCCGTGAGGCCGGCCGACGCGCGAGGCCTTATGTACCGACCTCCTCGTGGGACCGACCCCATGCTTCTGTTCGCCGACCAGCGGGGCTCCGCCTCCGCCGACGAGCGGTTTTCGAGGTGCCTGTACTGCGGCAAGGAGATCGTCCTCCTGCCGGACGACCGGCGGCGCGGCTCCTGCTTCGACTGTCTCGCGCTCGCGGTCGCCAGCCCTTCCGCCTGCCCGGACTGCGGCTCCCTGATCCCCGGGGACGAGCGCGCGCTCGGCTGCCCCGAGTGCCGCTGGTACCCCGGCCGCGACTGACGGCCCGAGTCGCCGCCAAGCTTATCGACCGGCTCCGGTCGGAGCGGGGCGGGCGTGCCGAGGTGGCTCAGACCGGTACGGCGCGAGCCTGGAAAGCTCGTGGCGATCTTCGCCTCGGGAGTTCAAACGCCGGGGACGGCCCGCCCGGCCCGGCGGAAATTCTCCCCCTCGGCGCCTCCCTCCGGCCGGGGGCCGTAGGGGGCGGGGGCGCCCGATGACGGTCGCCCGGCCCGCCGCCACGGCGGCGCTGTTGCAGGTCGAGGCGATCCTCGCGCGGCTCGCGGGTCGCGCCGCCCTCGCCGAGGTCTGCCGGTTCCTCCGAGCATCGTTCGGCGCGTTCCACTGGGTAGGCGTCTACCGGGTCGACGGCCGCGAGCTGACCCTCGAGGCGTACGACGGCGCCGAGGCGACCGAGCACACGCGGATCCCGATCGAGACCGGCCTGTGCGGGCGGGCCGTGCGCGACGCGGCGACGGTGGTCGTCGACGACGTGCGGTCGTCGCCCGAGTACCTCGCCTGCTTCGTCTCGACCCGCTCGGAGATCGTGGTGCCGATCCTGGAGGACGGGAAGCCCGTCGGCGAGATCGACGTCGACAGCGACCGGCTCGCCGCCTTCGACGCGAGCGACCGCCGCCTGCTCGAGGCGATCGCCGCCCGCCTGCCGGCGGCGGTCAGCGCCGCCGGGGCCGCGCCCCCGCCCGCCTGAGGCGCAGCGCGATCTCCCGGAG
>JASHRJ010000075.1 GCA_030037395.1 Thermoplasmata archaeon | reverse complement strand
GGTGGAGGCCGAAGGCGGGACCGTCGTCGGCGAGGCCTGGTACACGGCGCGTCCGCGCGGCGGCAAGGTGGAGTTCTGGATCCAGTGGATCTCGATCTGGCCGGAGCATCGGCGGCGCGGCTACGGCCTGGAGCTCCTTCGGCTCTTGGAGGAGGAGGCCCGACGGCACGGAGCCGAGAGGAGCTGGCTCGACGTCTGGACCGACAACCCCGGGGCGCTGGCACTGTATACGCGGTTCGGCTACGCTCCGGCAGTCTTCGTCTTGGCGAAGGGAGTGGGGCCGGGGACCTGAGCCGGCCGCGGACCGGAACGCGGCGGGCGACGTTCCGCCGAGCGGCTCGTGGAACGGACCCTCTCGAGTCGGGTGGATGTCGAGGAACGCCAGCACCCGCTCGGACTCGACGAGCCAGGGCGGCGCCTTGCTCCGGTCGCCCACGGTCGCGCAGAAGATGCAGAACGCGCTCACGCTGTGCGACCGTCCTGCGAGCGTAAGGGGGCGTCCTCGGCCCCGGGGCGTCGCCGAGGACGGGAGCCGGGGCCTCCGGAGGGGCCCACCGGGCCGGGTGCGCCTAGGGTGTCTCGGGTCGGTCCCCCGGCAGGCGCTCGCCCGAGAGCTGGAGGTCCCGCAGGGCAACGGCTCGGACCGCCGGACGAGGGAGATGCGCCGGACGCACTCGTTCGTCGACGAGCTCGCGCCCTCCGCCCAGGCCCGGCCCGTGATCGGGGTGGACCCGAGAGCGCCGGCGGCCGGTAGAGCCCGCGGCCCTGCCCTCACCCGCCGGCGGACCGGCGCAGCGGCCGGTAGCGGAAGCAGCTCGTCAGGTGGTCGTTGACCATCCCGGTCGCCTGCATATGGGCGTAGACGATCGTGGAGCCGACGAACCGGAAACCCCGCTGCCGCAGGTCGCGGCTGAAGGCGTCCGACTCGTCGGACGTCGGCGGGATCTCCCGGACGGACCGCCAACGGTTCTGCCGCGGTCCGCCGCCGACGAACGGCCAGGCGTAGGCGTCAAAGCTGCCGAACTCCCGCTGGATCGCGAGAAAGGCCCTCGCGTTGGAGACGGCCGAGCTGACCTTCAGCCGGTTCCGCACGATCGACCGGTCGCGGAGCAGGCGGCGCACCCTGGCCTCCCCGAACCTCGCGACGCGCCGGGGATCGAACCGCGCGAACGCCCGCGCGTACCCGTCGCGCTTGTGGAGGATCGTGGCCCAGCTGAGGCCGGCCTGCGCCCCTTCCAGGATGAGGAACTCGAAGTGCCGCCGATCGTCGTGGACAGGAACCCCCCACTCGCGGTCGTGGTACCGGACGAGCGCAGGATCGTCGCCGACGGCCCACGGGCATCGCATCACGCTGACGAACCCCCCGGAGTCCTGCGGGACCGAGCTACCGCGCCCGGACGAACCGGCAGCGCGAGGATAACCCCCTCGGCCCCCGAGGCGGGGCGCGCGCCCCCGGGGGGGTCACCTGCTTACCCCAGGGTCGGAGGGAGATTAAGTGCTCACCGTAAGTAATCAGATGGTGCAATGATAGCGACTTGGGCTCTGGGGAGATCGGCAACGCCGGGTCCGGCAGCGACGTCACGGCCGCGGCTCCGGCGGGACGGGGGTCGCGTGCGATGATCCGGGTCGGGATCATCGTCGGCAGCACGCGGCCCGGTCGCGCCGGCGAGGCGGTCGCGAGGTGGGTCTACGACCTCGCCCGGCGTCGGGCCGACGCGGAGTTCGAGCTGGTCGACCTCGTGGAGTATCCCCTGCCGCACCTGGACGAGCCGGTGCCGCCGGCGCTCGGGCAGTACACGAAGGACCACACGAGGGCCTGGTCCGCCAGAATCGCCTCGCTCGACGCGTTCGTCTTCGTGACCCCGGAGTACAACCACAGCACCTCCGGCGTGCTGAAGAACGCCATCGACTACCTCTACGGGGAGTGGAACAATAAGGCGGCCGGCTTCGTGAGCTACGGGTCGTCGGGCGGGGTCCGGGCCGTCGAGCAGCTTCGGCTGGTGATGGGCGAACTGCAGGTGGCGGACGTCCGCGCCCAGGTCGCGCTCTCCCTGTTCACGGACTTCGTGAACTTCCGCGAGTTCCGCCCGGATCCCGCGAAGGAGAAGGCGGTCACCGCGATGCTCGACCAGCTGGTCGCGTGGGCGACCGCGCTCCGGACCCTGCGGAGCCCGGCGCCGGCCGTCGCCCTAGCCGCTCCGGGGCGGTGACGGCCGGGGCGCTCGCCGCGGACCCCCCCGAAGCGAGAAATCCTGCCCGTCCCCTCCGCCCCCGGTGGCGACGGACGGCTCCCGCACGGACCGGCAGGGGCTCGCCGCGAGCGAGCTGCTCCCCGGGGAGCTCGTGCTGCGGCGCTGGACGGCCCCCGGCGGCCGGGGGCTCCTGACCAACCAGCGCTGCCTGCTCCTGGGCCGCCCGTTCCCTCGCCGGCGCCTCCTGTGGAGCCAGGAGCTCGAGCTCGTCGGCTCGCTCGTCGTCGAGAAGGTCCGTGGGCTGCGGGTGGCGCGCGTCTCGGTGCGCGGCGCGCTGGGCGGCGGCGTGATCGGCCCGGGGAGGATCGACCCGACGTACTGCGTCGAGGTCGACGGGGTCCGGGTGTTCCTCGGCTATCCGAACGACTGCGAGAGGATCCAGGGATGGATCGACGACGCGCGGGCGGCGCGCTGTGTCGAGCTCTACGGACGGGTCATCCCCTTCGGAGGCGCCGCCCACGGGGGCCCGCTCGGCGCGGGCGCCGGGCCGCGGCCGGGCGGTCCCCCGTCCGGGGGCGGCGCGCCCGGCTAGAGCCCGGAAACGAACCGCTCCACCGCCGCGGGCACGAACGCATCGCTCCCGACCAGCCGCGCGCCGTCGGCCCGCACCAGCACGGGGTAGACGTCGTCGGGCCGCAGGTACGTCCGGACCAGGTCGGCCGCCTCCCCCGGGCGGTTGACATCGACCACGGTCACGGCCGCGCCGCGCTTTCGCGCGATCTCCAGCACCATCCGTCCGATCCGCGCGTCCGGCCCGTACATCTGGTCCCCTTCGAAGTCCGCCGGCTCGTGCCCGCCCCAGCTTCCCGACAGCACGCTCCCGGTACCGGTGGCCGCCGCGCTGACGACCGGGTGGCGTCCGTCCGGGATCGCGTCGAGGAACGGTTCGGAGGAGACGAACAGCACGAGGCCCGAGGCGCCCGGGGTCCGCACCGCCGTGGACGGACCGCGCCGAGGCGGGTTCTCTCCCGGCATCTCGCCTCGCTCCGCATGGGCTCCGGCCCATGTCAAGGTTGCCCGCGTCGTGAGGTCGGTCGGGAGTCCAGGGATTAGTTCACCCTGGGAGCGAGGAGCCCGCGGGCCGTGCGGGGGAGGGTCTGGGGAGGCCGACCGTTCGGACGCTGGCCGAAGCGTCTTCGGTCCCGAGCCGCCCTCGCCCGGTCGGTCCCGCGCTTATGCTCCCACCTCGCTCTCGGGCGTCGTGCTTCCGCCGTCCGAGTCGAGGTTC
Source organism: Thermoplasmata archaeon (assembly GCA_030037395.1). GTDB lineage: Archaea > Thermoplasmatota > Thermoplasmata > Lutacidiplasmatales > UBA184 > Lutacidiplasma. The sequence goes on along the minus strand of JASHRJ010000075.1, from coordinate 26,322 downwards.
CTTCCGGTCGACGGGCAGAGGATCTACGTCCGGACCTTCGGCGGCCGCTACGCCGACCGTACGCTGCTGTGCGTCCACGGCGGGCCGGGCGCGACGCACGACTACCTGCTGCCCCTCGCCGACCTCGCCCGCGCGCGATACCGGGTGGTCTTCTACGACGCCCTGGGGTGCGGGCGGTCGGACCTGCCGCGCGGCACCCGCCGCTACACGCTCGAGCACGACCTGGAGGTCCTCGACGCGGTGCGCCGATCCCTGCGGGTCGAGCGGGTCCACCTCATGGGTTCCAGCTACGGTGGGATGCTGGCGCTGGCCTACGCGAGCCGGCACTCGGATCGCCTGCGGAGCCTGAACTCCACCGGCGGACTGTGCGACGTTCCGTTCGCGAACCGGGAGCAGTGGCGCCTCGTCGGGCGCCTACCCCCGGAGCTCCAGGCGACGATCCGCCGGCTGGGCGCCCGCGGAGAGTACCACCACCCCGAGTACGAGGCCGCCGCCCTCGTGTTCTACCGCCGGCACGTCTGCCGTCTCTGGCCGTGGCCGGAGGAGCTCACCTCGTCGCTGACGCGGATCAGCCGACCCGTCTACGAGACGATGAACGGCCCGAACGAGTTCACGATCGTCGGCAACATCAAGGATGTCGATTTCTCGGATCGGCTCGGCCAGATCCGGGTCCCGACGCTGCTGATCCACGGGCGGTACGATGAGGTCACCCCGGCGGTCGGCGCCCGGATCCACCGCCGGATCCCAGGATCCCGGCTCGAGATCTTTCCCCGCAGTTCGCACGTGAGCTTCTGGGAGGAGCGGCCCGCCTACCTGCGCACGGTCGCGGGCTTCCTGCGCGACGCCGAGCGCTCGTCGCGAAGGTAGCGGGGGATCCCGTAGCGCGGGAGCGGGGCAGGGGTCCGGCCACGGCCTCCGGCGGTTCTCGCAAGGTTTACTATAGGGGACCAAGGTCCGGGCGAGAGCAGCGCGGTGTCGGAATCCCCCGGCCACTCCCGCTACCTTCGCGCGCGCTTCCTGACCCCCTCCGAGCGCGTCCGGTACGAGCTTCGGGGTTCGAAGTGGTTCTTCTTCACGTGGCCGGCCGCCTGGCTGCTCGGCGCCCTCCTCGGCGACTACTGGCTGGCCCTCGCCGCCGGGGTGAGCCTCCCGGCGGTGCCGTTCCTCTCGGACCCGGGCACCCACGTCCGCCCGTCGTACCTCAGCCTGGCGCTCACCTGCCTGATCCTCGTCCTGCTGCTCCTCTGGCTCGCGGCGCGCCTCCACCACCTCACCCGGCTCGCCCGCACCGGCTCGACCGAGCCGTTGACGCACCGCGGCAGGTCCGCCCCCTTTCACTACCTCGTTCCGCCGGGCTTCTTCCTCGCGCTCTCGCTGCTCGCGGTCGTCGCGGTCGCGCTCGCGTCCGTGCCCGGGGCCGGCGGCGGGGTGGCAGGCCGGGTGACCCTCGGGATCTCCGCGCTCGGGCTCGGACGCGGGATCTACGCGGCGCTCACCGCGCTGCTCGTCCTCTGGCTGGCCGTCCGATGGGGCGAGTGGGTCGGCGACTCGTATGTCATCACCGACGACCGCCTGATCAAGGAGCACGCCCGGTGGACCGTCTTCGGGCGCGTCTACGACACCCGCGAGATCCAGATACGCCAGGTGCGCGACATCGACCTCCACCAGTCCCGGGTGCTCTGGAGGTGGCTGCACATCGGCACGCTCAACGTCCACTCCCTGTCCGAGGTCCCGGGCCCTTCCGATCCGGCCGACGCGCACCGCGGGCGACCGACCGCGACCCCGGACCCGTACCAGAACCCGGAGCGGGGGATCCACGACCCCGAGGGTCGGAGCATCGACAACTACCCCGGGGTCGAGTGGTGGTTCGCCATCCCCGATCCGCTCCGGGCCCAGCGGGAGATCGAGGAGGCGAACCAACAGGCCGAGCGGGGCCGCCCGCCCGGGACGGCGGCCTGAGGGGTCCCGGCACCGGGCGATCCGTGCCGGTCCGGCCCGGCCGCGCGCTCAGGCGAACAGGTCCTCGAGCGGATTGTTCATCTCGCGGAGCTCTCGGACGCGGACCCCGGCCGCTTCGAGCTCCCGGAGCAGCGCCGGGACCTCCTCGGGGCCGCCGAGCTCCCGCAGGTAGTACGCCCCCTCGCGGCGGAAGCCGGCGAGCGCCGCGCTCGGCTCCAGGGCCCGGACCCCCACGACGTACCGCGCGCCGCGGAGGTTCTCGATCCGGTCGAACACCGTGAGCCGGCCCTCCTTGACGGCCAGCACGTACCGGCCGATCTCCCGCGCCTCGTAGAGGTTGTGCGACGAGTAGAGGACGATCTTCTCCCGGCTGAGCTCGAGAATCAGGGTCCGGATCTCCCGGGCGACCTTGGGATCGAGGTTCGCCGTCGGCTCGTCCAGAAGGTAGATCGCTCGCTCGCGGAGGAAGACGCGCGCGATCGAGACCCGCTTGCGCTGGCCGGCGCTCAGCTGGGAGATGAACTGCCCGGCGAGGCCGCGGATCTCGAGGAGGTCGAGCACCCGCTCGATGTCGGCCGCGTCGGCGCGCTCGACCCGGGCGTAGAACTCGAGGGCCTCCCGTACGCGCAGCCCGTCGGGGATGCCGTCCATGTGCGAGAGGTAGTGCAGCCGGTCCCGGGCCCCCTGGTGCTCGATCGAGGTGCCGCCGACGAGCACCTCGCCGGCGTACGGCCGAAGGATCCCGGCGAGCGCCCGGAAGAGCGTCGTCTTCCCCGCCCCGTTCGGCCCGAGGACCACGTACACCGCCGGCTCGTCGATCGCGAACGAGACGTCGCGCAGGACCGGCGTTCCCCGGTAGCCGGTGGTGAGGCCCCGGCACCGGAGGCCGGCCGCGTCGTCCGGCCTCGCGGGGGCGACGGACGGGTCCGGCGCGGACGCGGTCATGCTCCGAGGCGCCTACGCCGGCGACAGCAGGCGTTCCCGCGCCATGAGCCGGTCGACCCCGGCGATCATCGCGAGGACCCCCGCGCCGATCAACCCTAGGGCGCCCGCGAGGACGTACCCTGCGTCGGCGGGCACCGCCGCGAACGCCACCAGGGTGGCGAGCGGGGGCGCGATCCCAAGGATCGGGAGAAGGCCGACCGGGCTGTTGATCCCCGTCCGAGGGGAGGAGAGCGACGCCCAGACCATCCCAGCCGTCGCGGCGAAGGCGACCGTCGCGTAGCTCATCGGGATCGCGTACCCCAGAAGAAGCCGGATCAGCGTCAGGGAGGGACCGCGCCCCCGGAACGCCAGCTCGCCGAGGACCGCCCCGACCGACGCCGCGAGCACGATGGAGACCAGGGCGAGGCTCGCGACGATGGCGTTGCCGAAGATCCGCCGCGGAGGCACGCCGTATGCCATGAGGTACTCGAGGACCCCCTTCGTTCGGTCGTTCGAGAAGACCATCATGGCCCCCAGCGATCCCTGGACGGTGAACACGGGCAGGAACAGCGGGAGGACCGCCGCCGCCGTGCCGCCTCCGGCGAGGCTTAGCGTGGAGCCGATCAGGACCGCGAGCGCGGTGGCCAGGATGAGGTAGGTCCGGCCCATGACGATCGAACGCCGGACCGTCGCCCCCAGCAGCGAGAGCGGGCCACCGGCGGGGGCGTCGTCCTCCATGTGCGACGCCGCCCCGTAGCCCCGCGGCATAAGGCGATTCGGCTGTCCCGGGCGGCGCTGCCGGGGGGCCTCGCCGGTGACCCCTGCGCCCTCGGAGGGCGGCCCCCGACGGTCGTTCCGTTCCGACCCGCGGACACCTCTGCCCTCGGGGCGGGTGAGCGCCGCGCGCCCCGGCGAGCGGCGCGACGGGGGCGCCTCGAGGCGACCGTAGCCGGCCCGACCGTGTTGCTCTCCCGCGGCGACGCCCGGCGGCCGCGATGCGCGGGAGGCGGCCGTCGACCTACCGCACCCGCGGGCCGGGGGTCGCGGGGTGCGTCGAGGCCGCGAGGCCCGGTGTGCGGAACGCCGGCCCGGCTCCCCCCTGCGGCGGCGGGCACCGTGAGACCCGCCGAAGAGGAGCCCCTCCGGAGCCTCGGCGAGCCACGGCTCGGTGGCGCCGGAGCTTGCCCCCCGTGGTACGCCGGGTACCGGCGGTCAGCCCGACCCCGCCGGGGGAGACGGTGGGCCTCCGGCGCCGGCGGGCCCCGGCGTCCTGGGCCGCCGTCGACGGCGTCCCACGAGGATCACGGCGAGCGCCGCCGCCACCGCGGCCCCGACGAGGCCGCCCAGGACGGCGTAGCCGGAGTCGCCGGGCAGCCCCAGGAGTCGGGCGCCTCCGCCCCCCGAGGCCGACGCCGTGAAGACGATCGTCGTGCCGGTGCCGGCGCCGTTCACGGTGATGTTGCCCGACCGCGGGCTCGCGGCGTAGCCGGCGACGGACCCGACGCCGAACGCGAAGGTCCCGTTCGCCTCCTGGAAGACGATCGTGCCGGAGGTGCCGTGCTCGGTGCTCCCGGCGAGCGTGATCGACCAGGCGACCCCGGCCGGCAGCCCGGACTCCGTGATCGTCACCGGGTACTGCGGCGGGGGGACCGGCGTGAACGCGATCGCCCGGGCCACCGGTGCCCCGACGACCTCGATCGATCCGGAGGTGAGGTTCGGCGTGTAGCCGGCGACCGACCCGATGGAGAACGGGTACGTCCCGCTCGGCACGGAGAACGTGATCGTCGGGCCGGTGCTCGACCCCACGGTGCCGTTCAGCGTGACGCTCCAGCCGGTCCCGGACGCCAGGCCGGTCTCGGTGAAATCCGCGGCGTAGGTGGGGGGGCCCGCCGCCGTGAAGTCGATCGCCCGCGAGACCGGGACCTCTGCGACGCGCACGCTGCCCGCGGTGACGTTCGGGAGGTAGCCGGCCACGGAGCCGACGGCGAACCCGTAGGTCCCGTTCGGCTCCGCGAAGCCGATCGACGGGCCGGTCGAAGAGGACGTCGTCCCGTTGAGCGTGACCGACCAGTTCGTCCCTGCGGGGAGACCCGTCTCCTCGAAGGTGACCGGGTAGGTCTCCGCCGGGGTCGAGCCGAGGGCCACGACGGAGACCGTCCCCGGGGTGTAGCCGGTGACGAAGCTCTCGTTGACGCCGGGATCGTAGACGATCCCACCCCCCACGCTCGTCGTCCCGATCGGGACGAGCCCCACGAACGACTGGTTCGAGGGGTCCACGATGCTCAGCTCGCCGGGGAACGTCGTGGTACCCGAGAGCGAGACCTCGATCCGGTCCGCGCCCGAGTCGTAGGCGACGTCGAACGGCGTCCCCGTAGCGTGCAGCGAGATGTTCGCGGCGACCGTGGCGCTCGCCGCGGCGATCGCCGTGAGGTTGTTCGAGCTACCGGCGTTCGCCACGTACACGTCCCCGTCGCTCGGGTCGTAGGCCGCCGCCACGGGGATCCCGCCCACGGTGACGTTGGTGAGGACCGTGTCGTCGGCGGCGTCGATCACGGAAACCGTGCCGGCGCCCGAGTTCGCGACGAACACGCGGTCGTCGGTGGGATCGTAGGCGAGCCCGAGCGGGTCCGCCCCCACCGCGAGGTACGCCTCCGCGGTCAGGTTCCCCGTGCCGTACACCGTGACGTGCCCGGTGTCGTAGTCGCCGACGAACGCCCGGCCGTCGGTCGGATCGACCGCGATCCCCGAGGAGGCGTTCTGCCCGGGCCCGCCGGACGCGATCGGGGTGGCGACCAGGGAGGAGGCGTTCACCACCGCGACGCTCCAGTTCACGTAGTTGTAGGCATCGACGAACAGCCGGTCGTGCGCCGGATCGTAGGCGATCCCCTGGCAGACCACGCCGCCCGGGCAGCCGACCCCCGTGGGGGAGTAGCCCACGAACCCCGAGGCGACGACGTGGTCGGTCGTGTCGTTGATCTCGTAGACGTCGCCGGTGCCGCCGTCGTAGAGGTAGACCGCGCCGTGCTGCGGGCTGTACGCCTCCGCGATCGGGAGGTTCTGCAGCCCGATCGCGCCGACGGTGCGGTTCGTCGCGGTCGCGAGCAGCGTGACGTTGTAGCCCTGGAAGTAGGCGAGGTTCGAGCTCAGGACGAGCACCCGGGCCGCGAGCGGATCGTACACCGCCGCAGACGGGTAGGCGTAGGCCCCCAACGGTACCGTCTGCGTGACGGCGTCGGTGGAGGTCGGGATGACCTCGAGCGCCCCGCCGCCGGAGTACCCCACGGTGACCGCGTAGACGGTCCCGTACGTGGGATCGTACGCGAGGGCGGCGGGCCGTACCGCTCCGGAGACGTTGCCGACGAGCGCCCCGGTCGAGCCGTTGAGGATCGCCAGCCCGGTCGCGTTGCCGACGTAGAGGACGCGCGAGGCGGCCGAATACTGGAGGGCGCTCGGCCCCGGGACCGTCACGTTCCGGTCGACGACGTGGCTTGTGTCGTTGACGAACCCGAGGTCGTTGCTGTCCGTCTCCGCGACGACCACCGCGCCCGCCGCCGGGTCGTAGGCGACCGCCTCGGGGGCGTCGCCGGTGCTCACGTTGGCGATGACGGTGAGGTTCCCCGCGAAGGCGACCGTGACGTTCCCCGAGCCACGGTTCGAGACGTACACCTGGTCGGTCCCCGGGTCGTAGGCGACCCCGACCGGCTCCGAGCCGACCCGATACGTCCCGAGGAACGCGCCGGTTGTCGCGTTCAGGACGGTGACGTTGTCCGACGCGTCCTCGGCGATGAACAGCCGGTTGTCGGCGCCGTCGAAGGCGATCCCCTCCGGGGTGTAGTTCGCCGCGAACCAGCGGACGCCGCTCGCGTTCGACGGATTCACCTCGGCGACGGCGTTCGAGGCGGAGGCGGTGACCCACGCCATGCCGTCGGAGGCGTCGTACGCGACCCCGAGCGGCGCCAGCCCCTCGACCGCCTGCAGGTAGTTGCCGGGCTCGACGGTGTTGTTGAACAGGACGAGCGTCTTCACCGTCCGTCCGATCGGCGCGGTCGGGGGAGCTGCCGTCCCGTGCCCTGCGGCGGCCGCGGCTCCCCGCGGGGCGGCCGCCAGGGACGCTACGGCCGCGGCGCTGCTGGCCCGCCCGCCCCCCGCCAGGACCGAGCTCAGGACGAGCAGGAGGGCGAGGGCGACCGTCCCGGACCTGGCCAACCCGAGGGACCTCGGCCGCACCTGGAGCACCGCCTTCGCTCCGGGAACTGCCTTCCGATATAATGTCGGTAGAGCCCGGGGGCCCCTTCGCGGGCCGTGGCAGGTGGGCTCCGCCGGAGCCCGGCGGCGCCGGGGCTCCGCCCTACGGGAGGCTCCCCAGCAGGAGCTCCCACGGCTCGAGCGAGACGGTCCGGAGGACGCCGTCGCGGACCCACGGGTCGGCCGCGAGCCGCCGGCGCGCGGTCGCCTCGTCCGGAGCCTCGACCACGAGCATCGCCCGGTGTTGGGGACCGCCGCGCAGGGGGCCGCCTAGGACGACGAACCGCTCCTCCGCGAGCGCGTCCATGAAGCGGGCGTGCGCGTCCCAGCCGGGCTGCTGCCGCATCGGACGCGCCGCGTCCCAGGCGGGACCCTGCTCGCTGATCACGACGAACCGCGCCATGGCGACCGTCCCGCGCCGCGCCGAGCGGCTCCGCGTATTTGACCCCGCACGGGGCGCCGGCGGCCGGGCCTCTCGGGGGCCCGCCGGGCCCGTGGGGGGGTCCGCCGCAAGGCGCGCACGGTCGACCCGGCGATCGCGTCCAGGTCGGCTTCGAGCCGGCGCCGCTCGTCCGCCGCGCGGACCCGGGCCGCCATCGCGCGCGCTTGCCGCACGAAAGCGTCCCGGGACCGGCGATCTCCGCCGACGGCGGCCGCCCGCGCGAGGGCCTCGAGCGCGTAGGCCACGTAGAACGGAGCGAGCCGGTGCCGCCGCGCGATCGCCAGCGCCCGCCGCCCGTGGTACCACGCCGGCTCGCCCCGGCCCAGGACCGCATAGACCCGGGAGATCTGCCACTCGCCGATCGACCGGTTGCGGGGCCGGCCCGCACGGCCCCAGTGGTAGCGGGAGGCGTGGGCCGCGTGGACCATCGCGTCGCGCTGCGACGGCGTCCGGTGCGGCCGGTCGAGGAGCCGCCAGGTGAGGTTGAACAGGTAGGCGGCGAGCGCCCGGTGGAGCTCCTGGCCGGCGGGGTCGCTCCGGCGGGTCATCGTTCCGCCGCACGGTCGGCCGGGACCCCGGCCGGTGAGGAGGCTACCACGAACCGCCCGACGAGGGGGCCGCGACGCCGACGTACCAGACGTAGTAGATCGCGAGCCCCAGGATCACCACCGTCCACCAGAGGACCAGCTCCGTCCGCATCCACCGCTTGTACCGCCGGAAGCGCCATCGTTCCGGTACCCAGTTCGTCCCGGCCACCAGCAGGATGAAGATCCCGAGCGCCTCGGCCGCGCCCCCGACGAACACCGCCAGGGTGGGCAGCAGGTAGTACGGCCGGCCGAGGTCCCCGGGAAGGTCCGGGAGGACGTGGGCCAGGTACTGGGGCAGCATCGCGGCGAGGACGATCGGCAGGTTGACCAGGACGACCGCGGACTGCACGTACTTGTGCAGCCGGACGTGGCGGGCCCGAACGAGGAACATGCCGGCGACCAGCATCGCCGCGAGCGCCACTTCCGACGCCGCCACCAGGTCCGCGAGCTCCGGCGCCGACGGGGCGAAGACGGTCGCCACGCTCAGCTCCCGTCGCGGGGGCCGGAGGGCATCAGAACTCCTGCGGGGGCACGAGATCGAGGAGGGAGCGCTGCCGGGCGGAGCGGTAGTACTCCTCCCAGCGGCCGCGGACCTCCTCCTCCTCGACCCGCCCGACGAGGTAGACCGGGGAGACTAGCGGGAGCACCGCGTCGACCTCGACCACCACGACCGCCCGGATCCGCCGGACGTCCGCCCCCTCGGCGCGGTACATCTCGAGGACCTTCCAGAAGCTGATCCCGGTGTGGAGGACGGTGGCCGAGCCGCGGAACCGGTACCCCTTGCGCACGAACGGGTCGACCACGTTGATCTCCGTCCTCGGGTTCTTCGCGAGGTTCCGGACGGTGTGCGGGGACTCGACGTCGGCGAAGACGAGGTTGTTCTCGTCCAGGACCGTCAGCGAGCCCTTGGGCGAGACGTTCGGGGTCCCGTCCGGCGAGACGGTCGCGACGAACCCGAGGCGTTGCTCCCGGACGAAGCGCTGGACGCTCTCCGTCAGGACCCCCACGACCCCGAACGGCCCGCTCCCGGCTCAAGGGGTTTGTGTTGGGACCGGCCGACGCGCGGGGGCGGCCGGCCCGAGCGGGCCGACCTAGCTATCGACCCACCGGCGGAAGACGTGGACCCCGAACGAGACCCAGATCAGGACCAGCGCCGCCGCGAGGAACAGGAACGAGACCACGCCCACCGCGAGGTCCTGGGCCCAGCTGAACCCCCGGGACCCGAACGCGAGAAACAGGACCGTCGCGCTGACCCAGCCGACCGGCAGCAGCACGGAGGCGGCGATCCGCCACAGGGTCGCGCGGACGGTCCAGGAGATCGGTCCGCGAGGGGCGTCCGGCTCGTCGAACAGATGCGTCGTCATCGCGGAGGCCACCGCCCGAGACCCCTTACGGGGAACTCACCCGCGGTGCTCACTTCCGGGGACCGGATCGGCCGACGAGCCCGCCGCCGTTGCGGCCGGTCGGGCCCGGGCGCCTGTCCCGCCGCGGAGCTTCCTCGAGGCGGGCGTCGATCCAGGCGCGGAACGAGACCGAGCCGAGGACGAACCGACGGCGTACCCCCTCGACGCCGGGGACGTCGAGCAGCCCGTGGACCGTCCCCTCCAGGCTGCTCGGCGGATCGACCAGGACCACGCCGGAGACCGAACGACGCGGGGAGGACGGCGGGACCCCGAGGCCGTCCGTCGCGACCGGCATCCACCGCTCGGTGTTCCGGGCGACCCACCGCGCGACCGCGGTCGGGTCGACCCCGGGGACGAGCGCCACCGTCAGCCACGCCGACGGGATCTCCTCGGTCGCGTCGTCCGGGGTCCACCAGGCGGCGCGGGCCTCGATCACCCGGCGGCACTCCCGGGCGGCCGCCCGGACGGTAAGATGGAGCGCGTCGGCGACCTCCGCCAGGCTCGCGTCCGGCGTCGTGCGGAACGCCCGGAGCAGGCGCCAGCCGTCCGGGCTCGGCTCGCCCTCGCACGCCGGGATCCAGTACCGCCGCGGTCCTTCGAGCGCGCCGCTCGGCGCGAGCGCGCGAAGGTGCTCCGTCCGGGCGGCGGTCGGCTCGCGTGCCTCGGCGGCGTAGAACACCTGGACCTTGCGCTCCTGCTCGTCGAGGACGTCCCGGGCGAACGTCACGCCGTCGACCCGTCGGAGCGAGTCGAACAGCCGGACGACCTCTCGGGTCTCCCGGACGGGGATGTCCGACACGGCGATCGCCGCCCCGAACAGCGACGGGTTCGGCCAGAACTCGGTCCCGCGCAGGAACCCGCGGCGCTCGAGGTCGCGCAGCCGTGCCTCGACCCGCGCCTCGCCGACCCCGACCGCCTGGGCGAGCGCCCGGGCGGAGATCCTCGGGTCGACGACCCGACGCCCACCCCAGTACCGTGCGCGGCCCCCCGGCGACAGCCCCCGGAGGATGCCAAAGTCGAGCGCGTCCACGGTCGGCCGGCCGGCTCCGCGACCGCCGCCGGCGTCAAAGCGTGTTCGGCCGCCCGGAGGCGGTGAGCCGGCCGCGCCGGCCGACGTTCGGACCGTTACTCCTTCTTCTCGGGCTCCTCGCCCTTGTAGCCCTTCTTGGCGCCGGAGGCGAGGCCCTTGACGCCTCCCACGATCCCCCGACCCACTTTCCCGGCGACCTCGCCGGTCTTCTCCGCGACGTGCACGGTCTCCGCGCCCGCGCGCTGGCCGAAGCCGACCGCGCGGCCGCAGCCCGTACAGTTCTTCGCCCCCGCCGGAAGCTCCGCCCCGCATCCCTCGCACTTCATACGGCGACCCGCCCGGGGAAGCGGCGACCCCCTAGTTGACCTTTCGCTCGCCGCGCCCCGGCCGGACGGCTCGCGCCCGCAGCTCGGCCCGATTTATGGAGGCGCACCCTCCCCGAGGTCGATGCGGGTGGCGGTCGTCGGCGCCGGCATCACCGGCCTGTTCGCCGCGTACTACCTCGAGCGGGAGGGGGCGGAGGTCACGGTCTTCGACGAGCGCGCGCCGGGAGACCGCTCGGTCCACGCCGCCGGGATCCTCGAGGCGACCCAGGCCTACCGGACCAACACGTTCGCCTTCCTGCGACGGGTCTTCCGCCTGTGGCGCCATCGGACCTGCGCATTCCGGAGCGTCGACGGGCGCTGGCTTCTCGAGTCGGCGCGCCGGCTCGACCGGCCTCCCGAGCCCGGGTCCGAGCGCCGCCTGCTCGAGCTCGGCAGCGCCTCCCTTGCCGCCTACGCCGCCCTGGCCCGCGCGCGCGACGACTTCGGGTTCTCCGTCCGCGGCCTGACCGAGGTCTACGAGGACCCGGTCCACTTTCGGCACGAGCGCGCCGTCGCGCTGGCCCGCCGGGCCGCCGCCCCTGTCGAGGTCCGGGAGGACCCGGGGGGCGGCGGCACGATGTTCTTCCCGGAGGTGGGCTGGCTCCACACCGAGAGGTTCGTCGCCCGGATGCTCCGAGAGCTCGGCTCCGTGCGGTTCGTCCGTGCGCGGGCGGCGCACCTCGCGCTCGACGGCACCGTCACGGGCGCCCCGGGCCCCGAGCGGTTCGATGCGATCGTCGCCTGCACGGGAGTGAGCTCCCGAAGCCTCGGGGTCCCGCTGACCGGCGTGAAGGGGTACGGATGGCACCTCCGGGTCCGCGCGCCGGTCCCGGTCGCGACGATCCACGTCGACCGCGGCGTGGCGCTCGTGCCGCTCGACGACGGCCTGAAGGCCACCGGCGGATGGGACTTCGACCTCTCGTCGACCGTCGCCCGAGCCTCCACGGTCCTCGCGCAGGTCCGCGGGCTCACCGAGGTGCTCGAGGTCCTGGACTTCAACCACGGGATCCGACCGACCACCCCGGACGGGCTGCCGACCGTCGGGCGGAAAGGGAACGTCGTCGTCGCCAACGGGGGGTTCCGGCTCGGCTGGAGCTTCGCCCCGGGGATGGGCCAGGAGGCGGCCCGTCTCGCGCTCGGCCGCGGGGAGAACGACCCGTTCCTCGCCCGCTTCTGCGGGCGGCTGCGTTCCGGCGCGCTCCGCTGACGGGGAGCTACGGGCCGGCGCTACGACCGGGCCCGGCGGTCGCCCCGGCGCAGCCGCCGGCCGGCGTCGAGGTACGCCGCCGCGAGCAGCAGGTAGGTGACGAACAGCGGGGCGATGACGAAGGCGAGCGGCGCGAACGAGACGACCAGCCCGAGAGGGTCGGTGAAGAACCGGTGCACGAGCGTCGGAAGCTCGCCGCCCACGATCGCGCCGGTCAGCCCGGCGACCCCCAGGGACCAGGCGAACCCGGCCCAGGCGAGCGTCCGGCCGGTGGGTCCGGCGAGCCCGTCGACGACCAGCGCCAGGCCGAGGAAGAAGTTGCCGAACGCGAGCGTCACCAACCCGCCCACGAGCCACGCCAGGACCGAGCCGGCGCCCGCCGCGGAGCTCCCCGCCGCGCCGGAGGCCCCGAGGCCCGCGATCACCGCCACCGCCCCCGCAAAGATCGCGGCCGCCGCCCACGCGAGCCGGTGCCCGTGGCGCAGGTTCCGCCGGTGCAGCTCCGTCCAGTCCTGGCGTCCCCGATACATCAGGTAGAAGCCGACGCCGGTCGTACCGAGGCCAAGGTAGTAGAGGCCGATCCACCCCGGCCGGTCGAGACCGTAGCTCGCAAACTGGTAGATCTCCGCCCCCGCCTCTACGAGGAAGCCGACGGCGAACGTCAGGAGCGCGAGCCGGATCGTGGCCGGCGACCGGGCCCTCGCCTCGCCCGACGGCGGGCCGGCGGGTTCCCGGCCCGTCACCGTGCCCTCGACGCCGGCCCCCGAACGGCCCGCTCAGCGGCCCCGCGGAGCGCCGTGACCGCTCGACAGGACGAACTCGTTGCCGTCCGGGTCCGCGATCACCGCCCGGACGATCGGGCCGCTCGGCCCGGGGACCTCCACCGGCTCGGCGACGATCGTCCCGCCGCGACGGCGGATCTCCTCGACGGCGGCGCGGGGATCGTGGTGGTAGAGGACGATCCCGCTGACCGTCCCCGGCTCGCGGCCGCCCTCCCCCGGGCGCTGCACGTGCATCGCGAGCGCCGTAGGGTTGCCCGGGAACGCGTACACGGCGCGGCCGGTCTCCTCGGTGAAACCGGCCTCGTGCAGTCCCAGGACCTCCCGGAAGTACGTTCGGGCGACCTGGATGTCGCGGACGTGGATCGTCACAGCGCCGAGCCCCTCGACCGGTTCCACCATGCCCCGGGGAACCGGCCAGTGGGAATGACGGTTTCGCGGGCGCGGCGGGCGTTCCGGCGGAGGCGCGCCCGCGCCCTGCCGTGCGGCAAGGGGCGCGGCGCCGGGATCCGATCCCCTACGGCGACGGCCCCGTCCCGGGGCCCGTCATCGGGGGCGGCGGGCTGCTGCCACCGGCGGCCGGGGGCGGCGAGCCGGCCGGGGGTCGACGACGGGCCGCCGACCGGCGCCAGAGGACGACCCCGACGCCGGCCACGACCACGGCCGCCGCGACGATGCCCCCGAGCAGGAGCAGCGGGAGCCCCTTCGCCCCGGGGGCGGACGCGGTGATCGCGCTGTACTGCCCTTGCGCCACCGACACCGGCTCCGGACCGGCCTGGAGCTTGATCGACGGGCCGCCCGTCCCGTTCACGATCGACGAGACGTTGCCGCCCTCGCTGACGCCCACGAAGCCGGAGCCGTGCACGTAGTCGGCGGTCTCGCCGCCGGCGATCGACAGGGTCTCCGCGGGCCGACCGGCCGCCGGGGCGAGCGGGCCGGCGGCGCCTAGCGTGGAGGCGCCCGACACGAGTCCGCTGTACAGCTCGGTCGGGAAGAGCAGCCAGCCGTCGGTGCCCGAGAAATCCCCGCTCGTGAAGGTGATCGAGATCACCTGGGCTGTGACGGTGGTCGGGGGGGAGGTGTAGTTGTCGTAGAGGGTCACGTTCCCGAGGTCGCTCCCGTTCGCCACCAGGGTGCCGGACGGGGCGATCGTCGTCTTCGGGGACCAGTCGGAGACGGTCCCGGTGGTGCCGTTTTCCGTGACGGTCGCCGAGTAGCCGCTCTCGTTCGACCCGCTCGCCGTGTACGCCTCGCTCGCGTTCCAGCTGTTGCCCGGGCCGGGGTCCGTCGGGACCAGCGCCAGCGGGTCGGCGAAGGAGATCGAGGCCCCGGCGGAGGCGCCGACGTCGAAGCTCCCGGACTCGCGGATCGGCACGGTCCCGGAGCCCGTGACGTACGAAAGATCGAGCCCGAAGCTGCCGGTCAGGTTGAACGACGAGCTCGACGAGGCGTTCGTCACCGCGAGCGCCGGGACGGTAGACCCCGCGTTCGGGCCCGAGAGGAGGTAGAGCGAGCCGGAGGTCACGTTCGTGTAGCCGTTGGCCGTCTCCTTCCCGGAGACGCTGAGGGAGGTGGAGTTCGGCGAGCAGGGGTGCCCGCTGACCAGGACCTCGCAGGTCCAGAGGGCGAAGGAGGCGGAGACGTTGAGCGCGCTCTGGACGGAGAACTCCGTCTGGGACGCGGAGACGTTCGTCGCGGTGTAGATCACGACCCACTCGACGTACAGGCTCCAGCTGACCGCGAGCGAGCCGTTGGTCAGGTTGAGCCCGTCCGTGACGCAGGTGCTGTTGGAGCAGCTGAAGTCGCTCTGGACCGAGCCGCCGAACGCCCACTGGGTCGAGGTGCCAGCCGCCGGCGCGGTCGCGGGGACCGCCGCGGCCGCGGAGCCCGCAGGGAAGATCGCGCCCGCCAGGGCGACCAGGACGAGGGCCGAAGCGACCCCCACGGTCGACGCGAGCCGCCTGCCGTTGGACGCCGTTGATCCGATCATGGGCTGAGTCGTGGGGATATGGTCGACTTCCCCGTCAAATACCTTCCCCCGAGCCGGCCGCCGCGTGCGAGGGCGCCTCATGCCCGGAGCGCGGTCCGGTCGCTGCTCCCCAAATAGGGCGGGGGCGCTGTCCGACCGAGCGGCCCTTGGCTCCCCGGCTCCCGATCGTCCCGGTCGACACCTCGCTCGTCGTCGGCTTCCGCTACGCCTGCCGCCCGGGCTGCGGCCTCTGCTGCTACGCCGAGCCGCTCGTCCCGCCCGCGGACCGCCTGCCGCTCTTGCGCCGGGTCCCCGAGATCCACCTCGTCGCGCGGGGGCGGGACGAGTTCCTGGCCGCCCGTCCCGAGGGCGGAGCCTGCCAGTTGCTGGCAGGCAACCGCTGCCGGGCGCACCCCGTGCGGCCGGCGCCGTGCCGGCAGTTCCCGATCGCCGCCCATCTTGGCGGCCGACTCCAAGCGACCGTCGTGCTCAGCTGCCCCGGGGTCGATCTCGCGGGCCTGGGCGCGTACCGCGGCCCGGCGAGCGGGGACCCGTCCCCGGACTTCGACGAGGAGCTGGCCGCGCTGCGGGGGAGGATCGACGCGGGGACGCCCCGCCGCCTCGCGGAAGGGCTCCGTCGCCGGGACCGGCTCCGACGGGAGTTCGCGCGCGACGGTCGGTGGGAGGAGGAGGAAGAGGTGCGGGCTCGCTTCCGGCGCGCGATCCCGGACGCTGGGCCCGAGGAGTTCCCGGCGGAGGCGCCGCCGGCCCGGGCCGACGGCCTCGAACACCTCCCGCTGTCGTTCGACGGGAGGGACGGGCCGGTCGCTTGGGCCGCCGGGCTCGGAGGCTGGGAGCTGTGGGAGCTCCGGCCCGACGGCGGCACCGCGGGGCCGGTCGGCGTCGCCTCGCCGCCCACCCGGCCGCCTCCCCTCTCCGACGCGGGCCGGCGCTCGTTGCAGGGGTACCTGCGCTACTGGCTGGACCGCGACCTCCTGTTCGGCGTCGTCCACCTCGCGATGCTCGAGGGCTCCGACGGCACGGTCGGCGCCTGGGTCGAGGCCGAGCTGCGGTCGATCGCCGCGCTCGTCCTCTCCCGGGCGTCGGTGCGGGCGACGATCCAGCGCGGCTCGGTCGACCGGCTCACCGACGACGACGTCCTCGCCGGGATCCGGGCCACCGACCAGGACCTTCTCGACCGCCCGACGTGGGGCTCGCCGCTCTGACGCCGGCCGCCGGCGGCGGCCGGGCCCGGGGGCGGGTGGCGACCCGTTAAGTCGGGCGCGGCGGTCCGCGGCCGAGGTCTCCTCGATGGCCCGCATGCCCCGAGCCCGACCGTCCCGCGCGACGAAGAAGCGCCACCGCCGCACCCGGCAGCGCCGGATCGCCGCGCGCCGTCGAAGGGTCCGGCTCGGCGGCCGCTAGGTCCGCTCCGGGTCCGAGCGCGGGCCCCCGGGCGACCGTCGGGCCGACGGGTCCTTGGCGGGCGGCGCCGTCTTGGAGACCTTGGGTCGGCCGCGCAGGCCGCTGAGCAGGGTCAGCCCGACCACGACGAGGCCGAAGCCGGCGAGCTCCCACCATCGGAACGGCTCCGCGAACAGCAGGGTGCCGATCGTCAGGGCGGCGACCGGGTTGACGTAGGCGACGACGTTCGCACGGCCCGGCCCGACCCGGTGGTGGAGGTAGAAGTAGAGGGCGTAGCCGACGATCGAAGGCAGCGCGACCAGGTAGGCGAGCGCCGCGAGCACGTCGGGGGTTGCCGGTACGCGGCTTCCCGGTTCCAAGACCGGGAGAAGGGCCGCGAGCAGGCCGGTGGCCGCCGCGAACTGGACGGAGAGCCCCCACATCGTTTCGCCCTCGGGGCGCCACCGGCGCATCGCCACCGACCCCGCCGCGAAGCTGACCGCGGCGCCCAGCACCTCCACCGGCCCCCAGACGCTGCTCGCCAGCGTCACCCCGGGCGGCGGAAGGACCAGCACGAACACCCCGACGAAGCCGACGGCGAGCCCGACGTAGCCCAGCCGGTGGAGCCCCTCGCCGGGGAGCACCGGCAGCGCGAACAGCGCGGTCAGGAGCGGGGTGAAGCAGATCAGGATCGCCGCGAGCCCGCCGGAGGTGCTCGACTCGCCAACGTACAGGAACAGTCCGTACAGGCCGACGATCGGGAGGCCGAGCAGCGCGGAGAGGCCGAGGGCCCGGGCCGAGGGCCGGGGCAAGGAGAGCGCGGCCGCGATCGCGGCGAACGCGACGCCGGAGAGCGCATACCGCTCGGCGGCGAAGCCGATCGGGCTCGCGCCGGCGACGATCCCGTAGCGGATCACCGGGTACGCCGAGCCCCAGATGAGCCCGAGGAGCACGACCAGGAGGAGGCCCCGCTGGGGGGTGATCCGCTCCGCCCCGCCCGAGCCGGCGGCCATCGCTCCCCCGACGTACCCTCGGTTAAAGCGCGGCGCCCGGCCGTACCGCGCCGAGGGTCGGCCCTAGCCCGGGGCCGTGCCCTCCCCCACGACCTCGCCCCGCACGGTCCGGTGCGCCGCGATCGACCCGCCGGGGCCTACGATCGCCCCGACGACCGTCGCCCCCTCGCCCACCGAGGCCCCTTCCATCACCACCGAGTCCTCCACGTGAGCGCCGGCGGCGACCCGGACCCGGGCTCCGAGGGTCACGTAGCCTCCGAACGATGCCCCCGCCGCCTCCGCGTCGTCGGCCGCCGCGACCGGCCCGCGGCCGCTCGATCCCCGCGGAAGGCGGGTCCCCGCGCCCCGACCGGCGTCGAACAGGAACCGCTGCGAGCGGAGCAGCCGCGGGAGCGTCCCGGCGTCGTCCCAGAAGCCGCCGAGCCGGTAGCCGTAGAGGCCGCGGGCGAGGAGCCCCGCCACCACCTCCTTCTCGAAGCTGACCGGCCGGCCCGCCGGGATCTCCTCTAGAACCTCGCGCGCCCATACGGCGAGCCCCGCGTTGATCCAGTGCGACGGGGCCCGCTCCGGCTCGGGCTTCTCGACGAACTCGGTGATCCGGTCGCCCGCCGCCAGCGCGGCGACCCCGTACGGGCGCGGGTCGTCGACCTCGGCGAGGGCCATCGTGCCGCACCGCGGCGACCGGCGGTGGCCGGCGGCCAGCGCCGCGAGGTCCGCCTCCGCGATCACGTCCGAGTTCAGCAGGAAGAACGGATCGCTCATCGTGGCGCCGGCGTGGCGCATCCCTCCGCCGGTCCCGAGCGGGGTGGCCTCGGCGACGGTACGGATCGGCCACGGCCACGCCCGGCCGCGGACCGCCGCGTCGATCTGGGACGCCTTGTAGCCGGTCGCGAGGACGACCTCCTCGACGTCGGCCGGCAGCAGGTCCAGGACGTGGAACAGCATCGGCTTGCCGGCGAGCGGGACGAGCTGCTTCGGCACGGCGTAGGTCACCGGGCGGAGCCGCGTGCCCAGCCCGCCGATGAGGACCAGCGCCTTCATCCCGCGCGGGAAGGCACCCGGCCGATAACCCCGTTGGCGCCGGCTCAGAGCAGGCCGGACGGCTCGCCCCGGGCCACGCTCCGCGCGTACTCCCGCTCGATGGCGCGCTTCAGGAGCGACGCGGGCGCCCCCCACACGGTGACCCGCGCGAACGACGCCGCGGCCCGCCGGCGCCCCAGCGCGACCAGGATCCCCCGCTCCCGGTAGGTGAACGGCCGGAGGGGGGCACCGGTGCGGCGGGCGATCACGTTCTCCGCGGCGACCCGAGCCTCGGCGATCGCCGCCTGGGCGGTCGCCGGCGCGCGCACGCCGCTCGCCGGGTCTCGGAACTCGGCGGCGTCCCCGACCGCGAACGCCCCGGGATGGCCGGGGATCTCGAGCGTCGGCCCGACCGCGATCCGGCCGCCCGAGCCGTGCTGCACCGGCAGCTCCCGGAGGACCGCCGGCGCTTCCACCCCCGCGCACCAGACCGCGACGTCGCAGGCGAACACCGAGCCGTCCTCGAGGTGCACCTGGCCCGGCGTGAGCCGGCTCACGTTCAGCCCGGCCACGATCGTCACCCCGGCCCGGCGCAGCTGGGCGCGGGCGTGGTCGACGAGCCGCGCGGGAAGCCCGGCAAGGAACGGAAGGCTCCCGGTCAGCAGGAAGACGTCCGGCGGCCGCACCGGACCCCCGACGATCCTCTCCCAGTCGGTCGACGCGATCTCCGCGGCCACCTCGGTCCCCGTCGAGCCTCCCCCGACCACCACGACCCGCGGCCTCCGCTCCCCCGGCAGCCCCGCCGAGCCGGCCGCGACCGCCCGCAGGCGCTCGGCCAGCCGACGAGCCCGGCTGAGCCGGTACACCTGCTCGGCGAACTCCTCGGCGCCGGGGACGCCGTAGTACGCGGCCACGTTCCCTAGGCAGACGGCGAGCGCGCCGAACCGCACGGGGCCGCTGTCGAGCCGTACCGTCCGGCCGGGGAGATCGATCGCCTCGACCGACCCCTGCCGGAGCTCGACCGACGACCGGTCGAAGATCCGCGCGAGCGGAACCGCCCACTCGCCCGCCTCCGGCGCCGCGGCCAGACGGCCGAGCTCGTAGAGCTCGGTCCGCAGGACGTGCACCGGGTGCCGGTCGACCAGGACCGTCCGGTGGGAGCCGGGGGAGCGGCGCTCGACCTCGGAGGCGACGGTCAGGCCGGCGTAGCCGGCGCCGAGGATCACGAGCGGGCCGTCCGCCGGCTCCGGGTCCATCGGCGGCACGGAGCCCGGGACCGCTTACCGTTGGCGGCGGTGCGCGCGGCCCGGTCGGCGGGCGCGGCCGCGCTAGCCGAACCGCCCGTTCACGTAGTTCTCGGTCAGCTTCTCGGTCGGCTGGTGGAACAGCTGCTCCGTCGTCCCTTCCTCGACGAGCTTGCCGAGGTAGAGGAAGACGGTCCGGTCGGAGACCCGACGCGCCTGGGCGAGGTTGTGGGTCACGACGACGACCGCGAGCTCTCTTCGCAGCCGGGCCAGCAGCGCCTCGACCTTCGCGGTGGCGATCGGGTCGAGCGCCGAGCACGGCTCGTCCATCAGCAGCACCTCCGGCCGGACCGCGAGCGCGCGCGCGATGCACAGGCGCTGCTGCTGGCCTCCCGACAGGCTGGTGCCGGGGGCGTCGAGCTGCTGCTCGACCTCCTCCCAGAGGCCGGCGTGGACGAGCGCCTCGGCGACGGCCTGGTCGAGCTCGTCGCGGCGGCGCACGCCGAGGAGCCGGGGTCCGGCGGCGACGTTCTCGAAGATCGAGAGGTTCGGGAACGGGTTCGGCTTCTGGAACACCATCCCGACCCGGCACCGGACCGAGACGACGTCGGCCGCGCCCAGGTCCTCGCCGTCCAGCCGGATCGTCCCGGCGGCCCGGGCGCCCGGCGCCTCCTCGTGGAGGCGGTTCAGGCAGCGCAGGAACGTGGACTTCCCGCAGCCGGACGGTCCGATGATCGCGGTGGCGGTGCGGTCCTCCAGGTCCACCGAGAGGTCGTAGAGGGCCTGCCGACCCCCGTACCAGGCGCTGAGTTCCCGTACCTCGAGCTTTGCGGGCACCCGCTCACGCTGCCCCGCTCCCGTCCGGCCCGCGGACGGAGAGGCGGGCGGCGAGACTCACCGCCGCCATGATAAGGAGGAGGACCAGCGCCGCGCCCCAGGCGTCGGTCGTGTAGTTGGCGCTTGGGTAGTTCGTCAGCGCGTAGTAGATGAACGTCGGCAGCGAACCGGTCGGCGCCCGCAGATCGCTGATCCAGTAGATCGATCCGCCGGCGGTCACGATCAGCGCCGCGGTCTCGCCGGCGGCGCGCATGACGGCGAGCAGGCTGCCGGTGACGAGCGTGCGACGGCAGCTGCCCAGCACGATCCGCCAGGTGACCCGGTGCCGGGGGAAGCCGAGGGCCAGCGCCCCCTCCCGCACCGACGCCGGCACCGTCCGCAGCGCCCCTTCGGTCGCCTTCGCCACGATCGGGACCATCAGGACCGCCAGCGCCGCGGCGCCGGCGAACGCGCTCTGGTCGTCGAGCCGGTCGAACCGGAGGAAGACGGTGAAGACGAAGACGCCCAGGAGGATCGTCGGGACCCCGACCAGGACGTCCACGACGAGCGCCGCGGAGCGGCCGAGCCGGTGCCGGCCGTACTCGCTCAGGTAGATGCCGACCGCCACGCCGGCGGGCAGGGCGAGCGCCGCGGCGAGGCCGAGCATCACGAGCGTGCCCTGGATCTCGGGGCCGATCCCCCCGAGCGGGCAGTTCGCCTCGCCGATCCCGCAGGACGGCGGCGGGGTCGACGTGTAGAACGAGGGCCGGACGACCGCCGCGCCGCCGTTCGTGACCGCGGTCGCCAGGAGGCTGGCGAGCGGGTAGGCCGCCGCCGCCACCGCCGCGACGACCAGCACGACCACGGTCGCGTGGACCAGCCGTCGGCGCTGCCGCCGGGCCGACCGGCTCGGGGCGAGCCGGGCCCACCACGCGGGGAGCCGCCCCGGCTCGGGTGCCGCGGCGGCGAAGGCGGCGAGCGCGGGCCGCGGCGCGGAGGCTTTCGGGCGAGCGGCGCCCGCCGCCCGCGCCTCGAGCCGGCGGACCAGGAAGCGGGCGCCGACGTTGATCGCGACCGAGAGCGCGAGCAGGATGACGGCGAGCTCGTACAGGGCGCTGAGGCCGAGCCCCGTGGAGTTGAGGAACCCGTTCACCAGCGCGCTCGGGATCGTCGTGCCGGGGGCGAACAACGACAGGGGAACCTGGTAGGTCGAGCCGATCACGAGCGCGACGGCGATCGTCTCCCCGATCGCCCGGCCCAGTCCGAGGACGACCGCCCCGACGATGCCGGGCGACGCGGGCCCGAGAACGGTGAGCCGGCTCGCCTCCCAGCGGGTCGCGCCGAGGGCGAGGGCGCCCTCCCGGAGATCGCGGGGCACCGCGCGCATCGCCTCGCGCGACAGCGCCGCGATCGTCGGCACGATCATAATCGCGAGGATCAGGCTTGCCGCGAGCACGTCCATGCCGGTGGCGAGGCCCGAGAACGGAGGGGCCCCGCCCGTCGCCGATCGGAGCGACGGCTCGAGCGAGCTCTGCAGCCACGGTACGAGCACGAGCCGGGCCCAGAACCCGTAGACGATGCTGGGCACCGCCGCGCCGAGGTCGACGAAGTAGGCGAGGGGGTCGCGGAGCCATCGTGGGGCGATCTCGGAAGCGAACAGCGCGACGCCGAGCGCCACCGGCACCGCGAGGAGGAGCGCCAGGCCGCTGGTCAGGAGGGTCCCGGCGATCGCGGGAAGCGCCCCGAACGGCCCGCTGGACCCCGCCTCGCCCCAGGCGGAGCTCACCAGGAACCGGGCGCCGAACCGGAGGAGCGAGGGGAGTGCCCCGACGACGAGCAGGGCGGCGAGCGCCGCGGCGACCGCGACGACGGCGACCGCCGCGAGGGTGACCCCTCCCTCGAACGCGACGCCCAGCCGTCGGACGAACCGGAGGCGGCGCCCCCGGTCCGTCCGCCCCCCGGGCGTCGGCGGTTCCCGTTCCGTCACGCCGGCCTAGGGGCACGAGGCGAACGACGCCCCGTTGTACGTCATCGCGGCCAGCGCGGCGACGTCCTCCGAGAGGAGCGGGGACGGCGGGCTGACGAACGGGAACTGCGTGGCGTTGTAGCTCTGGCCGGCGGTGGCGACGTAGTCGATCCACTGGCGCAGCGCCGCCGCGTCGGTCGCCGAGGCGGTGTGCCCGTGCCCCGGGTCCTGCGGGACGAGCAGGTAAACGAGGGTGGCGAGCGGATAGTCGCCGCTGCCCTGGGCGTTCACCCAGCTTACCGTCGACCAGTCGCCGGTGATCGGCGGGAGGCCCGCGCCGAAGGCGGTGTAGTCGTAGCTGATCGCGGCCTCGGTGTCGGCGACCGTCGGGGTGACGAACTGGCCCTTCGGGTTCTCGACCGTGGCGATCGGGAGCGCCTTGGCCTCGGCGTCGTACAGATCGGTGTAGCCGATCGCCCCCGTGTCGGACTTCACATCGGTCAGCATCTCGGAGTTGCCGGTCGCGCCGACGCTCCCGGTGACGTTCGGCCAGGACGGGCCGATCGACGTGCCGAGCCCGGTCGTCGTGTTCCACGTGGTGTTGTCGTCCGACAGGAGGTTGGTGAGGACGTACGTCATGCCCGCGGTGTCGGCCCGGTGCACGGGCACGATCGGGGTCGTGACCGAGGCAAGCGCCGGGTTGTTCGCGACCAGGGCGGAGTTGTTCCAGGTCGTGATGGTGCCGAGGTAGATGCCCGCGACGTCCTGGCCGGTCAGGTTGAGGGTCCCGGAGTAGCCCGGGATGTTGTAGACCAACACGACCGCCCCTCCGGTGACCGGCATCGTCAGGAAGGTCCCGACCGCGCTGGTGAGCGCGGACGCCTCCGACGTGGTAAGCCCCTCGTCGGTGAGCGCGAAGTCCACCGACTTGTCGGTCAAGAGCGTGATCCCCTGGCCCGCGCCGCTGGCGTCGTAGTTGACGAGGTTGCCGTCCGCCGTGTGGTAGTTCGTCACCCACTGGGAGACGAGGGCGGCCGGGAAGTTCGCCCCGGCGCCCTGGATCGTCACCCCGGTCGGGCAGCCGGTCGTGCTCGCGGCCGGCCGAAGGCCGTACCAGGAGGTGCCGGCCCCGACCCCGAGAACGATGGCGGCGACCGCGATCACGGCGAGGGCGAGGTAGATCCGACCCCGGTCCGCCCGCCGGCGGACGACGGGCGGAGGGGCCGACTCGGGACGAGGTGGGGCGTCCGCGGTCATCGGTCCCTCCGCATGCTAGCCCCGCGTCCGAAGGGGCGGCGCGGGGGAGGAGCGGTCCCCGGGTACCGGACGGTCCCGGCCTCGGAGGCGGTGACGGACGTTCGGGAGCGCGATCGGGCGTCGAGGCCACAGGGCGCGAGGGTCGCGGGATGCGGTGCCATGACCGACCGGGGCCGGGGACAGGTATAAACCCGGCTGCCTGGACCGTAAATTTGCCCCACCTGGCCCTCGCGGGCCGTCGGACCGGAGCCGCGCTTCGCCCGCGGCTCCCCACGATCCACCGCCGGGACGGCCCCAAGCCCCGGACCCGGTCCTGCTCTCCTTACCGTGGCGTAGTTCTGGGTCCTACCCCGGCGTCCCCCGGAGCGACCGGGGCCGGGGTGGCGCGCCCGGGGACGGGGAGGGCTCGCGCTTTTCTAGGCCGCGCGTCGTACGCCGGACGTGCCCGCGTCGAGCGCGGCGCCCGACACCGGTTGGGTCGCCTGGATCGAGGGCCTTCCCTGCGCCGGCAAGACGACCGTGGCGCGCGCGGTCGGCGAGCGGCTGCGGGCCCTCGGCCGGGAGGTCGAGGTCCTCGACGGCGACGAGGTGCGCAAGATGTTCTCCCCCGAGCTTGGGTTCTCCCGCAAGGACCGCGAGACGCATGCCCGTCGGGTCAGCTACGTCGCCCGGATGCTCTCCCGCCACGGCGTCGTGGTCCTCGTGGCGATGATCACGCCGTACGAGACGTCCCGTCAGGCCGCCCGGGCCACGGTGGGGCCGCGGTTCGGCGAGATCTGGCTCCGCTGCCCGGTCGAGGTCTGCCGGCAGCGGGACACGAAGGGGCTCTACCGGACGGACCGGGCCGGGGGAGCCAAGGTCACCGGCGTCGACGACCCGTTCGAGGAGCCGCTCGCGCCGGAGCTGGTCGTCGACACCGCGACGGAGAGCGTCGTGGCCTCGACCGAGAAGGTCCTGAGGTTCCTCGCGACGCAGGGCGTCGTGCCGCCGCTCCCCGCGAGGTAGGCGGCCGAGACGCCCGGCTCCGAAGCCTACGCCGGCGGCAGGAGCCGCAGCCGCTCGAGCTCCGCCAGGATGTGGTCCGCCGAGGTCGCCGGCGTGAGCCGGACCGCGTCGACCACGATCTCGGGACGCTCCGGAGGTTCGTACGGGTCGTCGATCCCGGTCATCTCCCGGAGCTCCCCCGCGCGCGCGCGCCGGTACAGCCCCTTGACGTCGCGCTGCTCGCAGACCGCGAGCGGGGTGTTGACGTAGATCTCGACGAAGCGGCCGATCTCCGCCCGGGCCCGCGCGCGCGACGAGCGGTACGGCGAGATCAGGGCGACGATCGGAATCGCCCCGTTGCGGGCGAGCAGCTTCGCCACGAACGCGACCCGGCCCGCGTGGGCCTCGCGGGAGGCCCGGTCGAAGCCGAGGTCGGCGCTGAGGCCCTTGCGGATCTCGTCCCCGTCGAGCAGCTCCGCGAAGCGCCCCCGCGCGGTGAGGCGCTCGACCAGCGCCCGGCCGATCGTCGTCTTCCCGGCGCTTGGCAGGCCGGTCAGCCACAGGCAGAACCCCTCCGGCCCGCGCGGCCGGCCCGCCCCCTCCGTCATGACGTCAGGACCGCGTCCGGGCGCCGCAGGACCGCGGCGACCTCCGGCCGGAGGATCTCGGTCGGGAGCGTCTCGCCCTTCGCCAGGCTCTCGCGGACGCGGCTCTGGCTGGTCGTCACGCGCTCCTGGGGCCCGTGCGGGCAGACCTTCTCGCTCGCCATCCAGCCGCACCGCCGGCAGAAGAACGACTCCTCGTACCGGAGCGGGACGATCCCGAGGTCGAACGCGTCGAAGATCCGGTGGCAGGCGTACGGGTCGTAGTACTTGCCGACCCCGGCCTGGTCCCTCCCGACGATGTACGCCCCGCAGCCGTAGTTCTTCCGGACGATCGCGAGGAACAGCGCCGCCTTCGGGCCCCCGTACCGCATCGTGATCCCGAGCGGCCGCACGACGACCCGGGACGCCGGATAGTACGCCCCTACTAGGGCGTCGTAGGCGTCCAGGATCACCTCGGGGCGGTAGTCCCCGGACTTGAGGCGGCCGACGACCGGATGGACCAGGAGGCCGTCGATCTCCTCCCGCTCGAGCGTGACGCGCTGCAGGTACTCGTGGGCGGTGTGGGGCGGGTTGCGGCACTGGTAGGCGGCGACGGTCTTCCAACCGAGGCGGCTGAACTCCTCCCGCAGCTCCCGCGGCGACGGTTCCGTGCGCCCCCGGGCGGGCTCGAGGCGACGCAGGAGCTCGACCCGGCCCGACCAGGCGACCTCCCCCTGGCGGAGGATGTCGGCGACGTTGGGGTGCGCCGGGTCCTCGGTCCCGTACGCCCCCCGGGCGAGTTGCCGTCGGTCGAGGCGGAACCGCTCGTCGATCGTCAGCAGGGCGAGCGCCCGGTCCCGACCGTCGAGCAGCGCGACCTGGTCCCCGGACCTCAGGTCGGCGACCGCCGCCCCTTCCGCGCCGTCCGGGACCGGCAGGACGATCGGGATCGTCCAGGGCAGATCGTTCTCCAGCCGGCCCCGTTCCAGGACCGACCGGACGTCGGCCGGCCCCTGGAAGCCCTCGAGCGGGCTGTAGGCCCCGATCGCGATCTTCTCGGCGTCGTACAGCTGGTCGACGAACGGGTGGACCTTCGCCAGCGAACCGAGCTCGGCGTCCCGGCG
>JASHRJ010000074.1 GCA_030037395.1 Thermoplasmata archaeon | reverse complement strand
GGCTCGAAGCCGAGCCCGCGCTCCGCGCCCTGGTCGACCAGGTCGTCGCGCGTCGGCTCGACCCTCGCTCGGCGGCCGACCGGCTGGCGCCGGTCGGCCGCCGGTGACCCGCGCCGATGCTCGCGGGCGGCGACCTGGACCTCGCCTTCGCCCTGGCCGCGGTGGCGGGGGCGCTCGCCTACTTCGTCTTCGCCTCGTTCCTCTTCGGGGCGGGATACCAGCCTACCCCGCCGGGCGCCGCCCTCGCCATGCTCCGGTACGCCGAGCTGTCCCCCCGCGACACGCTCTACGACCTCGGCGCGGGCACCGGCGCGCTGGTGTTCCGGGCCGCGCGGATCTACCGCGCTCGGGTCCTCGGGGTCGAGGTCGAGCCGCTCCGGGTCGTCGTCCTCCGTCTGAGGGCCCGGCTGGGGCGGTTCGGCGACCGGGTCACGATCCGCTGGGGGAACCTGTTCGACCTGGACTTCTCGGAGGCGACGGTGGTGGCGACGTTCCTGTGGCCGGGCGCGATGCTCCGGCTCCGCCCGAAGCTCGAGGCGGAGCTTCCCGCCGGAGCTCGGGTCGTCAGCCACTGCCACCCGATCCCCGGGTGGCGGGCGGAGGCGCACGACACCGCGCACGACGTCTACCTCTATCGCTGGCCCGACGCCCGGTCCCCGACCGGAGCGGCTACGGGTGGTGCGTGAACCAGAAGAACGCGCCGACCGCCATCACGCCGACGATGATCAGCAGCCCGGCGAGCCAGCCCGCGTAGAGGCCCGGGGCCTCCTCCGGGGCCGCCGCGTCGGCCGTCACGGCGCCCGGAGCGCCGGGCCGGTTTATCCGTTGTCGCTTCGCACCGGGCTACGGGATTCCACCGGCCAGGGTGCCGTTGAGACCGAAGTACAGCACCGCCGCGCCGACGATCGCGGCGGCGACGAACGTCACGATGACGAAGCGGGTCGGGAACGGGGGCCGGGACGCGGGCGCGGACACGACCGGTACGTGCCGCGGAGGTTCAAGTCGTCACGGTTCGTGCGACGACGCAGCGTGGCGCTTCGCCGGCTCCGCCGGGGCGGCCGCCTTCTTTGCCGACGGCCCCTTGGCGCCCGCGGCGGTAGGCTTCGCCTCGCCGTCCTCGCCCGCAGCGCCGGCCGGCTTCTCGGGTTCGGCCGGCTTCGGGGTCGCCCACTCCTCGACGAATCGGATGCTCTCGGGGTGGAGTTGCTTCCGCACGCGCTCGACGATCCGGGCCTTGGCGGCGAACCAGTACGGGTCGAACTTGGTGCGGTCCGGCACGCGCAGGGTCACGGTCTTCTCGCGGATCTCGACATGGAACTCGGAGGAGAAGCCGTACTCGAGCTCGACGACCGCGGCCGCCTGCTCGGCGGGCTCGGCGATGCGCGCGACCACGTGGAACTTCCCCTTCACCTTGCGGCCGGCGAACGGCGGGTTGAAGTCAACCCGGACCCGGGCGGCGGTGAGCGTGACGACGCGGCCGCGCCGACCGTTGATCGTGAGGACGGTCCCGAGGTCGAGGTGCGCGTCGTCGCGCCGCATCTCGGGCAACCGCTCGATCTCGTGCATCGTGAACAGCTGGATGAGGTTCGGGTCCCGCTCCCCGAACGCCTCCCCCGGGGCGAACTCCCGCTCGAGCTCCGCGCCGACCTTGACCCCGACCAGGGCCTGCTCCAGCCCCGTCGGGAACCGCTCCCCCCCGATGAGGTGCGGCCGCGGCCCCCACGGGGCGTGCCCGCTGGGGACCTGGATCCCCGCGTTCTGGGCGACCTCCTCGTGGGTCGTGTCGACCAGCTCGGTCCGTCCGCCGCCCTCCGCCCAGAGGTCGTAGTCGAGACGGACCAGGTCCCCCGCGGCCGTCGCGCCGCCGTCGGCGGTCTCCTTCGAGGTCATCCGCCCCGGCGAGAAGGGCCGTTGGATAAGGTTTTTCCCGGTCGCCGCGGGCCGAGGGCTACCCCGGGCTCGCGCGCCGGGCGAGGAGCTCGGCCACGGTCCGGTCGATCGCCCCTCCGCTCGTCGTCGACGGGGCCCAGCCCCTCCGGCGGATCTTCTCGATCGAGAGGAGCTGCTGCGGGATGTCGCCCGCCCACCCCCGCTCCCCCCCGGTGAAGACGACCCGGGCGCGGCCGCCGCGGGCGGCGACCACCTTCTCCGCGATCTCGCGGACCGAGGTCCGGTCGTCCGCGCCGAGGTTGAAGACGTCGACCGGCGCGGACCCGCCCGCCGCGCCGACGAGCATCCCCTCCACGCAATCCTCGGTCCGCAGGTAGCTCTTCGCCTGGCGCCCGTCGCCGAGCACCTCCAGCTGGGACGGGTCGGCGTCCAGCTTGCCGAACAGGTCGTGGAGGATCCCGTGGTCCATGCGGCCGTCGACGATGTTCGCGAGCCGGAAGATGCGCGCGGTGAGCCCGTACGAGTGGGCGTACGCGGACACGAGCCCTTCCCCGGCGAGCTTGGAGGCGCCGTACAGCGACTGCGGCAGCAGCGGCCCGTACGTCTCCGGGGTCGGCTGGACCGAGGCGAGGCCGTACACGACGCTCGAGGAGGTGTAGACGATCCGGCGCACGTCGCACCGGCGGGCCTGCTCCAGCAGATGCGCCGTCGCGATCGTCCCGTGGGTCAGATCGAGGCCCGGCTCGAGGGTGCCCCGGCGCACGTCCCGGGTCGCGGCCAGGTGCCAGATCTCCGCGGCGCCGCGCACGGCGTCCGCCGGCGGCTCCGCCGCGCCGAGGTCGCAGGCGGTGATCGCGAGGCGGGACGCCGGGAGGTCCGACGGCAGCGCGTCCCGCCGGCCGCTCGAGAAATTGTCGAGCACCCGGACGCGGCGGCCGTCGCGCAGAAGGCGTCGGACCAGCGCCGAGCCGATCGCGCCGGCGCCGCCGGTCACCACCGCCGGAGCGGCCGTCGTCCCGTCGGCCATGACGTGCGCCGAACGCGTTGCAGAAGCATATATATCCGAAGGCCCCCCTCACGCCGGCCACCTACCTTTCCGAGCGTGAGCGGATGCGAACCTACGTTCGGATGACATTCCATTCAGAGGGAGCCAGCCCGTTGAAGGTCCTCGAGGCGATGCGCGGGCTTGGGTTCGAAGAGTCGATGGGGATGCACGATTTCGTCTTCAAGTGGAAGGACCGGACCACGATCGACGACGTCGTGCGCCTGACGACGAAGATGCACGAGCGGTTGAACGGGCTCGACGTCAGCTACGAGATCACGACGATCTCCTAGACGAGGACCGTCCCGTGGGGCCGTCGGAGCTCGACCAGGTCGAGCGTCGCCTGCTGTTGCACCTGCTCGAGCACCACAGCCAGCAGGTCCGCTTCGAGGCGTCCCAGTGGGTCACGGAGTTCGGGATCCTCCGACGGTTCTCGGCGGAGGACCCGGGGACCCTGCGGCGCGCGCTGCGCTCGCTGGAGATGGCCCGGATGGTCTACCGGCGAACCCAGTACGTCGTCGGCTACTCCGAGCCGAAGCACGTGTACACCCTGACCCCCAGCGGCCACCGCAAAGCGCTCGAGGTCCAGGAGTCGGACGGGGGCGATGGGGCCGGCGCCCCCGCCGGCGCGGAGCCGCCCACCCCGGCCGGACCGAACGGGCACGACGCCCACGGCTCTCCGGAGCCGACGGCGTAGCTCGGATGGACGCCCTGAGCGGGACCGCCGTGCGCCTGCGACCCCCCCGACGGGAGGATCTCGAGGGGATCTTCGGGTGGTACAACGACCCGGAGATCGTCGCCCCGTACGACCGGTTCTCGACCGACACCTTTGACGAGTTCGCCGCGGCGATCGCCGCGGCCCCCCACGACCCGGCGTCGCTCGCGCCGCGGTATGTCGTCGAGACCCTCCCCACCGCCGAGGTCGTCGGGGTGGTCGGTCACTACCGGGCCCACCCGGTCCTCGAGTATGTGGACGTCTGGTACGTCGTCGGAAAGCCCGAGGCGCGCGGCCACGGGTTCGGCCGCGAGGCGGTCGGCCTCCTGGTGGACCATCTCCTGCAGACGGGCCCGTGCGAGCGCGTCGGGGCGACGTGCGACGTGGAGAACGTCCCGTCGTTCCGCCTCCTCGAGGCGATCGGGCTCCGGCGCGAAGGGACGCTCCGGTCGGCGCTGTTCCACCACGGAAGGTGGCACGACGTGTACGTCTACGGCGTCACGCGGTCGGAGCGGCCCGCTCGTCGAGCGTGAACACGAGCCGGGCACCGCCGTCCGCGAGCGGCTCGACCGGGCCGAAGAGCACGGCGCCGATCTCGTCGGTCGACCGGAGGTGGGTCCCGCCGCAAGGGCAGACGTCGTACCCGTCGATCTCGACGACCCGGACCGGGTCGACCTGGGGCGGGAGCGGCACGAGACCCGAGCGCTCCGAGAGCGGGTGCCGGTCCCACTCGGCGCGGGGGAGGTGGCGGATCGTCACCGGGCGCGGCGGGCTCGAAACGACCCGGAGGTCCTCCGTCAGCCCGGGGAGAACCTCGGGCGCGATCGGACCGTCCGTCTCGACCACCGCGCGGAGCCCGGAGAACGTGGCCTTGCGCGTGCGGCGCCCGGTCCGTGCGAACAGCCGACCGCTCACGAAGTGCTGGGAGGTGTGCAGCCGCATGTGCCGGTGCCGCCGCTCCCAGTCGAGCCTCCCCTCGACCTCCGCGCCGACGGAGAGGCCGTGACGGACCGTCCCCCCGCCCTTGAGGCGGTGGACGACCGACGCGCCCGACTTCGTCACGTCCGTCACCTCGACCGGCGGGCCGCCGAGCGCGGCGAGGGAACCCCGGTCGCTCGGCTGGCCGCCGCCGGTCGGGTAGAAGTAGGTCCGATCCAGGACGACGGCCCCGGGCGGCAGTGCGACGACCCGAGCCCGGAACGACCGAACGTACGCGTCGGCGACCGTCGGAAGGTAGGCGAGCTCGGTCACCGGCGGGCCAACCGGCCGGCAGAGAAAACGCGTCGCCGTCCGCCGCCGGTTCAATAACCCTTTTAGGGGGGACCGATGTGCCGCGCCGAGGCCCCTCGGTGTTCAAGCTCCGCGTCAAGATGGAGGTCCTCCGCGAGCTCGTGGAGGTCGTCTCGACCCTCGTCAGCGAGGTCAAGCTGTCGGTCTCGAAGGACGGCCTCGAGGCGAAGGCGGTCGACCCGTCGCACGTCGCGATGCTGGTGCTCCAGCTGCAGAAGGCGGTGTTCGAGGAGTTCACCGGCGAGCCCACGGAGATCGGCGTGGACATCGAGAAGCTGAAGGAGGTCCTCCGGCTCTCCAAGCCGGGGGACGTCCTCGAGCTCCAGTTCGACGGAAAGAACCGTCTCGTCGCGAGCGTCGGCCGGCTGACCCGCCAGATGGCGGTCGTCGACCCGGCGAGCATCACCGATCCGAAGGTCCCGAACGTCAACCCCCCGGCGACCGTCGTCGTCAAGACCGAGGACCTGCGGCAGGGGATCCGGGGCAGCGAGAGCTTCACCGACCACGTCACGCTGTCGCTCGAGCCGGAGTCGTTCACGATGCATTCGGAGGGGGACACCGACCGGCTCGACCTTCGGATCCCGAAGGAGAACCTCCCCCGGCTCGACGTGAAGGGGCCGGTGAAGAGCATGTACCCCCTCGACTTCTTCTCGGCGATGGTCAAGTCGATCGGCGCCGACGAGGCGACCCTGCACGTCGGGAACGAGTACCCGCTCAAGATCGACTTCGCGATGGGCACGGGCCGCGGCGAAGGGCGCTACCTGCTCGCCCCGCGCGTCGAGGAAGACTGAGCCCGGGCCGCGCGGCGCGTCCGCGCGGGCGCGAACCTTTAACGCCGGCGCGGCTCGCGCGCGCCGATGGTCGAGCGACCCTCGGTCCGCGTGGCGGTGCTCGGGGCGGCCCGGACCCCGATCGGCCGGTTCGGCGGATCGCTGCGGCCGTTCCGCGCCCCCGACCTCGGCGTGGTGGCGGCGCGCGAGGCGATCGCACGGGCCGGCCTGAGGCCGGTCGATGTGGAGGAGGTCCTGTTCGGCCACGGGATCCAGGCCGGCGTAGGCCAGAACCCGGCCCGGCAGGTCCTCCGCGGGGTCGGCGTCCCCGACGACGTCGGCGCGGTCACGGTCAACATGGTCTGCGGCTCCGGCATGAAGGCGATCGCGCTCGGCTCGGCCCTCGTGCGCGCGGGGGACTTCGACCGGGTCCTCGTCGGCGGGATGGAGAGCATGTCGAACGCGCCGTTCCTGGTCGATGCGGAGGTCCGGTGGGGCATCCGGCCGGGGCCTCGGACGATGGACGACGCGATGCAGCGGGACGCGCTGATCGACGCGTACGCCGAGCACGAGCTGATGGGTCGCACCGGCGAGCGGATCGCCCGCAAGCTTTCGCTGACGCGCGAGGAGGTCGACCGGTTCGGGCTGCGGAGCCACCTGCGGGCGTCGAGCGCGGTCGCCGACGGCACCTTCGCTCCGGAGACCGTCGCCGTACCGCCGGCCCCGTCGCGGGGCAGCGCCGGGCTGGCGCGGGACGAGGGCCCCCGGGCCGACACCACGCTCGAGAAGCTCGCCCGCCTCCCTCCCGCGTTCGGGGCGGACGGGATCCTCACCGCCGGCAACTCCTCGAAGCTCTCGGACGGCGCGGCGGCGCTCGTCCTGGCGAGCGAGCGGGAGGTGGCCCGGCGCGGCGCCCGACCGCTCGGCTGGATCCACTCGCTGGGCGAGAGCGGGGTGGCGCCGCCGGACGTGATGGAGGCGCCGATCCCCACGGTCCGCCGGCACCTCGAGCGGATCGGGGCCCGGCCCGCGGAGTTCGACCGGGTCGAGCACAACGAGGCGTACGCCTCCGCCTCGATCGCGGTCCAGCGGGCGTTCGCGTTCGCCGACGACCGGTTCAACGTCCACGGCGGCGCGATCGCCCTCGGCCACCCGATCGGGGCGAGCGGGGCCCGGATCGTGGTCACGCTCGCCTACGAACTCCAGCGCTCCGGCGGACGCCTCGGGCTCGCGACCCTCTGCATGGGCGGAGGCAACGGCCTCAGCCTGGTGCTGGAGCGCGACGGCCCCTAGGCGAGCGAGACGCCCAGCCGCTGCGCGATCCCCCGGACGGCCTGCCGCGCCCGCGGCCGCTCTCCCCGGGGGATCCCCTCGCCGGGGGCCCGGGCGAGGCGCGCGCAGAACCGCCGGACCGCCCCGACGACCTGGTCGGCCGCGAGCCCGTCGGCGAGGGCT
>JASHRJ010000073.1 GCA_030037395.1 Thermoplasmata archaeon | reverse complement strand
TCCGGGAGGAGTATGGCGCCCGGGAGCAGCAGCTCATCGAGCGCGAGACCGAGCTCCGGCGGCGCGTGGTCCAGCTCGAGAGCCAAAGCCGCAGCCTCGGCTCCGAGCTGGAGCAGGCGCGGGCGCAGGGGGCGCTCGCCTCTCGCGGGGACGGCGCGATCGACGCGGAGGTCGCGCAGCGGCTGCGCGAGGTCGCGCAGCGGGAGCGCGACCTGGTCGCCCGGGAGAACGAGCTGCGCACGAAGTTCGAGGAGATCCGGATCGGCACCGAGGAGATCGACCGTCGGCGGGCTCCCCTCGAGTTCAAGGAGAAGGAGCTGGCCGTCTACGACCAGCAGCTGGAGAGCCGCCGGCGGGCCCTCGACCTCGAGGCGCGCCGGCTGGAGGAGACCCGGCGCGAGCTGGGCGTCGGAAAGGTCGCCGGCTCGAGCGAGGCGGACAAGCTCGACCGGCTGCGCCAAGAGCTCGCGAAGAAGGACGAGGAGCTCCGGGGTCGGGAGACGCTGCTCGCCGAGCGGATGCGCGAGCTCGAGCGGGTCGCCGGGGTCGCCGCGACCGCCGAGGCCGACCGGATGCACGCCGACAGCGTCGCGGACGCGAGCGCCCCGAGGGTCCGCAGCGGGGTCCGCCGCCTGGACGACCTCCTGTACGGGGGGCTGCTACCGGGCGCGCAGCTCCTGCTCAACGGCCCGGCGCACACGGGGAAGGACGTCCTGGCCCGGCTCTTCTCGGTCGAGGGGCTCCGCGCCGGGATCCCGTCGATCTGGGTGGTCACCGACAAGACCTACGGTCAGGTCCGCGACGATCTCGCGGCGCTGTTCCCCGGGGTCGCGGAGGCCGAGCGCAACGGCCTGCTCCGGTTCGTCGACCTCTACTCGCTCGCGGTCGGGGCGTCGGCGTCGGCCCCCGGCGTGCGGCTGCTCTCGGCGACCGACAAGACCGTCCTCGACCAGCTCGCCCGGACCGTCGACGGCTACGCCGAGCAGCTGAAGGAGAAGTTCCCGACGTACCGCCTCGTCTTCGAATCGGTCTCGACGGTCCTCGCCCAGCTCGACACCCCCGCCACGATGCGGTTCCTGCAGCCGTTCGTCGGCCGCCGCAAGCTCGACGGCGCGGTCGGCTACTACGAGCTCGAGAGCGGGATGCACTCGGAGTCGGACCTGGAGACCCTCGAGCACGTGGTCGACGGCTCGGTCAACCTGAAGATCGAGCAGATGAAGACGTTCCTCGCGGTGCGGGGCCTCGGCGAGGCCCAGGCCCGAACGTGGATCGGCTACACGTTCACGAAGCGCTCGTTCAACCTCGGCTCGTTCAGCTTGGAGCACATCCGCTGACGGGCCGCCGGGCCAAGAGCTAAAGTACAGGGCCCCCCGTCCGCCTCCTTGCTAGGCTAGACCGGGGGGTTGGGCGTCCCCTTACACACCGAAACCGTCCTTAGCGGGGGTGACAGGCAGGAGCGACGTTCGAAGGGGCCGCGCGTCCCGCGTGGCTTCGTAGACGCTCTGTTCCGTCGGGCCGCGGGTCCCGCGACGGGCGCTCGGAGGAGCGCCCTAGCGGGTAACCATCACGGGCACCGGGTCAGGTCCTGACGGGAGCAGCCTTACCGTGACCCGTCGACGCTGGCGGGGAGACGGGGCCGAGGGGCGCGCGGGGTCTCCGGGCGGTCCCTTCGGACGGCAATCCTGCCGGCCTAGCACGCCGCCGGCGCACCGTAATGAGCCGGGACCGCTCCCCGGGACGTGCACAGCTACGTCGACCTCTACTTCTCCCCGGACGGGGAGTCGCCGCTCGACCTCGCCGAGCGAATCCGGGCCCGCCTCGGGCTGTCTCCGATCGTCGGGCCGCACGATCTCGCCTTCGAGTGGGAAACGGTCGAGCAGTTCCGGCGGGTCCTCGCGACGCTGCACGAGGTGCTGAAGGGGACCGGGACGCTCTATCGCGTCGAGACGTTGGCCCACGACCCGCAGTTCTTGGACCCGGTCCCGTGGCCGCCCCCGATTGGGGTCGGGCCGGCCCGGCATCCGGCGTTCGAGCCGACGACCCCCCGCTGACGATCGGCCGATCTCGCGATCCGTACACGGCACCGGGCCCAGGCGCGATCGGTCGGAGGGCGCCGGACCCCCACCCCCCCGGTTCCTGTGCAGGTCACGGGACCCAGCCCGTCTCGTCCGCGCCGACCGCATCGTGCTCCATCCGGCGGCGGCGGTCCTCCGGGATCTCCCGCTTCGCCGCGCGACCGTAGTCGTAGGTGACGACGACCGTTCGCCCGATCGCCGTTCGCGTTCCGGCGGTGGCGTCGGAGAAGCGGTAGGCGAGCACGAAGCTCGTCCGGCCGAGGGGCCGAACCGGTGCGACCTCGCCGACGAGCTCGGCGTCGTAGCCCACGGGGGCGAGGTAGCGGCACGCCGCCTCCGCGACGATGATGTCGAGACGGGAGGGGTCCGAGAGACCGAGGAGCCCGAGATAGTAGGCGCACCGGAGCGTCTCCATCATCGGAAAGTACGCGGCATGGTTGAGATGGTTGAGGACATCCAGGTCGTGGTAGGCCACCCGGAACGAGCGGCGGACCGGCCATGTACGCTCCGTCGGGCGGGCGGCCGCCATCGGGCGGAGAGCGGCGCGCGGCCTCTTATGCCTGCGAGGGGCTCGGCGGTCGCCGCCGCCCGCGGAGAGCGCCATGGTCGTTGTCGGCTCCAGTGGTAACGGAGGGGGGGGCCGGTCGGCCGGCGCCGCACCGCCGCGACCGGGCGAGATGGCCGCCGCGGTCCGTCGGGTCCGCGACCTCGCTCGGCGGCACTCGGCGCGTTTCGCGCGGGCGATCCCACTGATCGCGAGCGAGAACCTCCTGTCGCCGTACGCGAAGGAGCTCCTGATCTCCGACCTCCACTCCCGGTACGCCGAGGGAGTGCCCGGGGATCGGTACTACGAGGGGAACGAACAGGTCGACGAGATCGAGAACCTCACGCTCGACCTGGCCCGGCGGCTGTTCCGGTGCTCGTTCGCGGACGTCCGACCGATCTCGGGCACGGTGGCGAACCTCGCCGTCCTAAAGGCGCTCGCCGAGCCGGCGGCGCCGGTGGGCACCTGCCGGCTCGCGGACGGGGCCCACATCTCGAGCGCGGCGTTCGGCGCGTTCGGCCTGCGCGGAGTGCGCCCGGTGTACTACGCGTGGGACGACGCCCGGCTGACCGTCGACGTTCCCCGGACCCGGGCGATCCTCCGCGACGCCCGGCCCCAGCTCTGCCTGTTCGGGCTGTCGCTCTTCCTGTTCCCCCTCCCGATCGACGAGCTGCGGTCGACGCTCGAG
This sequence comes from Thermoplasmata archaeon, assembly GCA_030037395.1. Taxonomy (GTDB): domain Archaea; phylum Thermoplasmatota; class Thermoplasmata; order Lutacidiplasmatales; family UBA184; genus Lutacidiplasma. The sequence continues at coordinate 1,081 of JASHRJ010000073.1, read as the reverse complement.
GAGATCGGCGCGGTCGGGTGGTACGACGGCGCCCACGTCCTCGGACTGATCGCCGGAGGGGAGTTCCAGGACCCGCTGCGCGAGGGGTGCCAGGTCCTGAGCGCCTCCACGCACAAGACCCTCCCGGGGCCTCAGCACGGGATCCTCCTCGCCGAGACCGGCGACGCGGAGGCCCTCGGCCGCCTCCGCTCGGCAGCGTTCCCCGGAGTGACGAGCAACCACCACCTCCACGCGATGGCCGCCCTGGCGGTGAGCCTCGCCGAGCACCTCGAGTTCGGGGGCGCGTACGCCCGGCAGACGGTCGCGAACGCGCGGGCGCTCGCCGCGGCGCTGCACGAGCGGGGGTTCGACGTCCTCGGGGCTGACCTCGGCTTCACCCGCTCGCACACCGTCGCGGTCCGGGTCACCGGCGAGGGCGGGGGAGCGGAGGTGGCGCGCCGGCTGGCCGACGCGGGGATCATTACGAACAAGAACCTCCTGCCCGGCGACAAGAGCCCGAAGCACCCCGGCGGCATCCGCCTCGGGACCCCGGAGGTGACGCGGGTCGGCATGGCGGAGCGCGAGATGGGCGCGATCGCCGAGCTCTTCGACGACCTCCTGCACCGGGGTCGCCCCGCGGAGGAGGTCCGGGAGCGCGCCGCGGAGCTGAAGGCCGGCTTCGCCACCCTACGGTACTGCTTCGGCGCCGGCGAGGCGGCGTACCGGTACTACGACCTCGTCGGTCGGGAGCCCGGCTAGTCGGGGCCGGACGACCCGAGCTCGTCGTCCCGGCGCCGCAGGCTTCGGTCCCGCGCTTCCGCGTCCAGGGTGAGCTGCGGGGTCCCGGCCGGCCTCTCGGCCGCGCAGAAGCGCGGCCGGCCGTCCGATCCGACCGTCGCGGCCAGCGTGCCGTCGGCGACCAGCGAGGCGAGCCAGTCGGCCAGCGCCGGGGGCGCCGGCCCCGGGCGCCACGCGGCCTCGATCCCGGCGAGGTCGACCGCCCCCGCGTCCTCGACGATCCCGGTGACCTGCGCCCGCCCTTCGGCCCAGCGTCGCAGGGCCTCCTCGCCGTCGCCGCTCTCGACCGTCCGGCGGCGCCGCC
>JASHRJ010000072.1 GCA_030037395.1 Thermoplasmata archaeon | reverse complement strand
GGAGGCGCACGCCCCGATGCTGCGCGCGCTCGCGGGCGACCTCGCGCCGCCGGACGGGCTGCTCGCCCTGCTCCGCACGGCGCTGCCGGCCGGGGTCGAGCCCGGCGCGGCGTCCGCGGCGGACCTCCTGCGGCCGGGATACTCCGACGAGCTCGACCGGCTCCGAGCGGAGGAGGCGGCGGCGCTCGCGGAGCTCGGGGCGCTGGAGCGCCGGGAGCAGGCCGCCTCCGGCATCAAGACCCTCAAGATCGGCTACAACCAGGTCTTCGGCCACTACTTCGAGGTCAGCCGGCCGAACCTCCCGCGGGTGCCGGCCCATTTCCGCCGCCGCCAGACGATCGCCCAGGGAGAGCGGTTCGTCAGCGACGAGCTGGTGGCCCTCGCGGACCGGATCCTGGCCGCCCGCGAGGCGGCCCGGGGGGCCGCGGAGGCGGTGTGGGAGGAGCTGCTGGTCCGCCTCGACGCCCGGGCGGCCGCCCTCCACCGGCTCGCGCGCGCGGTGGGAGCGCTCGACGTCCTGCTGACGTTCGCCTACCTGGCCGGGCGCCACCGCCTGGTCCGTCCGTCGGTCGACGGCTCTGCGGCCCTGGTGGTGCGGGACGGCCGACACCCGGTCCTCGAGCCGCTGTTGGGCGAACGGTTCGTGCCGAACGACATCGACCTCGACGCCGGCTCGCAGCGCCTGCTGGTGCTCACCGGGCCGAACATGTCCGGCAAGTCCACGTACATGCGCCAGATCGGGCTGCTCGTCGTGCTCGCCCAGGCCGGCTCGTTCGTGCCGGCCCGGTTCGCGAGGGTCGGTCTCGTGACCTCGCTGTTCACCCGGATGGGGTTCACCGACGAGATCGGGCGCGCCAAGTCGAGCTTCATGGTCGAGATGAGCGAGGTCGCGGAGATCCTCCGCCGGGCGGACCCCCGGTCGCTGGTGCTCCTGGACGAGGTCGGCCGCGGCACCAGCACGTTCGACGGGCTCGCCCTCGCCTGGGCGACGCTCCGGCACCTCCACGACGTCACGGGCGCCCGCACCGTCCTGGCGACGCATTACCACCAGCTCACGGAGCTGGTCGCCGGCCTCCCGGCGGCCCGCAACGGGCACTTCGCGGTCCAGGAGCGGCCGGAGGGGATCGTGTTCCTGCACCGTCTCGTGCCGGGAGCCACCGACCGCAGCTACGGGATCCACGTCGCCCGGCTCGCGGGGGTCCCGGTCGACGTCCTCGAGGAGGCGGAGCGGCTGCTCGCGCGCCTCGAGGCGGAGCTGCCGACCGCCCCCAGCCGCGGCGGCCGCGGCCGGCCGAGGGCGCCCAAGACCCCCCGCTACACCCAGGCGGTCCTGGTCGACGGGGCCGCGCGGGACGCGCCGCTCGCCGAGGAGCTCCGCCGTCTCGACGTCGCGGAGCTGTCGGGGGACCAGGCGCGGGAGAAGCTCCTCGAACTGCGCCGCCGGCTCGCGCCGCCGGACGGACCGCCCCCATGAACGCGGCCGCCCCGACGGAGCGGCGACGGATCCGCCGGCTCTCCGCCGAAACGGTGGAGCGGATCGCCGCCGGAGAGGTCGTGGAGCGGCCGGCGTCGGTCGTCAAGGAGCTCGTCGAGAACGCGCTCGACGCCGGGGCGGCGTCGGTCGTCGTGCGCCTGGCCGGGGGCGGGCTCGACCGCCTCGAGGTCTCGGACGACGGCGACGGGATCCCGGCCGCCGAGCTCGAGCTCGCGGTCGAGCCCCACGCGACCAGCAAGCTGCCCCCGGCCGGGCCGATCGAGGAGATCGCCACGCTCGGCTTCCGCGGCGAGGCGCTCGCCGCCATCGGCGCGGTCGCCCGCCTCCGCCTGCTGAGCCGCCCGCCCGACGCGGAGCTCGCCGAGGGGATCGCCGTCGCGGGGGGGAGCCCGGCGGGAAGGTTCGCGGGCCCCCGGGCCCCGGGCACGACCGTGACGGTCGAGGAGCTGTTCTACAACACGCCGGCACGACGCAAGTTCCTGCGCTCGGCCGCCCGGGAGCAGGTCGAGGTGGTCCGGACGCTGGAGCGGCTGTACCTCGCGCGCCCGTCGGTGTCGTACCGACTGGTGACCGAAGGGGGGACGATCGCCGAGCTCCCCGCGGCGACCTCGCTCGCCGACGCCGCGGCCCGGGTCCTGGGGGCCGGGTTCGCGGAGGGGGCGTTCCCGGTCGCGGGCGAGCTGCCGGGAGGGCGGGTCGTGGGGACGCTGGGGGCGCCGTCGCGCCCGGCGGCGACCTCGACGGAGCTGTACCTCGCCGTCAACGGCCGGCCGATCGTCTCCCGGCCGCTCGCCCTAGCGGTGCGCGCGGCCTACGGCGACACGATGCCCCGGCCGCGGTTCCCTACGGGGGTCCTGCACCTCGAGATCGCACGCGACCGGCTGGACGTCAACGTCCACCCGACCAAGCGGGAGGTCCGGCTCAGCGGGGGTCGCGACGTCGAGGACGGCCTCCGGCGGGTGGTCCGGGAGGCCCTGGTCGCCGCGGACCGACCGGCCCCGCTCCGGGGGAGCGCGGCCGTCTCGCCCCGCGCGGGGGACGCCCGGGCGAGCGGTCGTCCCGCGGAGGCGAACGTTCCGCGTCCGGCGTCGGCCGTTCTCCCGCGCCAGCGGACCCTCGAGCCGCCGGCGCGTGCCGGGGCGCCGGCGGTCGTCGCCGCGGCCGCGGGCCGGCCCCGGCTCGAGCTGCTCGGCTCGCTCGATGCGCTCTACTGGATCGCCGCCTCCGATGACGGCCTGGTCGTGGTCGACCAGCATGCGGCGAGCGAGCGCCTGCTGTTCGAGACCCTGCTCGGGGGCGGACGCCTGGCCCGGCAGTCGCTCGTGGAGCCCGTGATCCTGCGGCTCACCGCCGGCGACCGGGCGGCCCTCGCCGCCCACGCCGCGGAGGTCGGGGCCTCCGGCTTCGCGGTGGAGGAGTTCGGGCCCGGGTCTCATCGGCTGACGGCGGTCCCCTCCTACCGGGGCCGGCGCGCGCCGGCCGAGGGGCTCGTCGAGCTGCTGCGGGAGCTCGCCGGTGGGGGCCGCCCTACGCTACCGGACGGGCTCGTCGCGCGCCGGGCGGCGTCGATCGCCTGCCATGCAGCGCTCCGGGCCGGGGACGTCGTCGAGCGGACGACGATCGCCGACCTGCTCGGCGCCCTGGACCGGCTGCCGGACCGGCCGCGCTCCTGCCCGCACGGACGCCCGATCATGGTCTCGCTCCCGCGGGCGCGCCTCGACCGCTGGTTCCTCCGGAGCCCGGGATGAGCGCGGGCGGCCCCCGGTCCCGACCGTCCGAGCGGGAGCTGCTCGCGACGGTGGCCCGCCGGTTCGGGGAGCTCGGCTACCGGTGCCACCGCGACCCGGACGGGACGGACTACTTCGACCTCGCCGTCCGGCGCGGCACGGAGGTCGGCCTGGTCGAGGGGAAGGTCGGACGCCCGTTGGCGGTCCTCGCCCAGGCGCTCCGGCGCCGGGCGTGGGGGGACTGGGTGGCGGTGGCCGTCGACTCCCCGCGGGCCGCGGAGCGGCTCGCCGGCGCGACCGACGGCCGCCGGGCCGAGGCGGTCGGCATCTATGCCGTCGCCGGAGACCGTCTCCAGGAGGTCCGACGGCCTCGCCCGGCTCCCCCGGACGACCCGTTCGCGCCGTGCCGCGACCGGTTCCGCCGTCTTCTGGACGACGTCGAGGCCGGGGCGCGGCCGGCCGGCGTCCGCTGGTCGGACGTCCTCGCCGAGGTCCGGCGCGCCTCGGGCGGCCGGCGGTTCGCCGAGTGGCGGCTGGACGAGCCGCGCCGTCCCGAGGCCTAGGGTCGTCCCAGGAGCCCCGCGGCCTCGAGCTCCGCGGCCAGGCGGGACGGGTCGTACCGCTCGGCGTACCTCCGGCCGGAGTCGCCGAGGCTCCGTCGCTCGGCCGGGTCGGCGAGCAGCTCGGCGAGGACGCTCGCCAGCTCTCCGGCGTCGCCCGGGTCCACCCCGCGCAGCGCCGGCTCGGCGGG
>JASHRJ010000071.1 GCA_030037395.1 Thermoplasmata archaeon | reverse complement strand
ACGCCGCCCACGGCGAGCACGTCGCCGAGCCGGCTCGCCGTCGCGGCGGCCCGGGCACGCAGGTCCGCGTACGCCCCGCCCTGGACCGGGACGGCGAGGAGCCCCGAGCGCTCCGCCCGGGCAGCGGCGGCCCGGCGCTCCGTCTCCCGGAGCGCCGCGGCGGCCTCCGGCTCGGAAGCCTCCGGCTCGGTGAACAGGTCCAGGACGGTGGCGATGTCCGAGCCGATCCGCTCCTGGAACGCCAGGATCTCCTCAGGGCCTACCTCGACGTGGCCGTAGGCGTGCTGCTGGAACGCGCCGGAGTCGGTCATGATCGTCCCGTCGAAGCCTAGGAGCCGATGCAGACCGTCCCGCTCGGCGATCGCGCGCAGCGGCGGGGTCCGCCAGGTGATGTACGCCGACGTGATCACCGCCCGAACCCCCCAACGGCGGGCCATCTCGGGGGGCGGGCAGCTCTGGCGCTCCGGGTCGGGGTGCACCACCGGAAGCAGGGCCGGGGTGGGCAGGACGCCGTGCGGCGTGCCGAGGCGCCCGAGCCGGGCGAGCCCGTCGCGCTCCAGGAGCTCGAAGCCGGCCATCCGCCGGGCGAGCCCGGCCGCCCATTAACGCCGTCGCGCGGGGCCGATCGCCGGACCGGCGTACGCACCCCGGATCCGCTCGAGAAGCCCGACGAGCATCGGCAGGCTCAACTTGCCGGTGTTCGTGTTCTGGGGGCTCGGATGGAACGACGCCCAGAGGAGCGGACGACCCGAGCCGAGCGGGGCGCACGCCCCGTGCGCGAACGGCGTCGGAGGGACCGGGACCCCGTACACGCGCCCGGCCGCGGTCTTGACCGCCGACCACGCGAAGCCCCCGAGCGCGAGGATCGCCCGGGTCTCGGGGAGCATCCTAAGCTCCCGTTCAAGGTACGGCGCGCAGTTCGCCGTCTCCTCGGCGGACGGCTGGTTGCCGGGGGGCGCGCAACGGACCGCGGCGGTCAGGTACAGATCGCGATAGCGGAGCCCGTCTCCTCGGGCGAGCGACGTCGGCTGGTTGGCGTAGCCGGCCGCGTAGAACGCGCGGACGAGAAATCCGGCCGAGCGGTCCCCGGTGAACACGCGACCGGTCCGGTTCGATCCGTGGGCGGCGGGGGCCAGTCCCACCGCGACCAGCCGGGCCCGCGGGTCCCCGAAGCCCGGCACGCCCCGGGCCCAGTACTCCTGGTCCCGGAACTCTCGCTTCCGCTCGGTCCCGATCCTCTCGCGGTAGGCGACCAGCCGGGGGCACCGCCGGCAGGCGACGACCTCGGACCGCAGCGCCTCGAGCGTCTCCGCCATCGGCGGGGGAGCCGGACGGACGCTCAAGTGGTTGCCGAGGGCTCCGCCGAACTCCGGGTGCTCACGACCGGTGACGCACCCCTATACCCCGCCGGGGCCGTGGGGGAACCGTGACCGACCAACGTGTCCCCCGCGGAGCGACCGTCCGGCTCGCCGCCGTCGACGGGGACCTCCGCCTCGAGGCGAACGCGCGCGTGGAGGTCGACGGGAAGCTGATCGTCACGGGCGACGTCCGGTGCGACGGGAACGCCGAGTTCTCGGGGCCGGTCGAGTGCCGGGGACTGCGCGCCGACGACGGCGAGGTCCGCATCCATGGGGACCTCCGGCTCCAGGGGGACCTTGCCGCCCGCGACAGCGCGGTGGAGGTCGACGGACAGCTCGCGGCGAAGCGGGTCGATGTCGACCGTCGGCTGACGGTCGGCGGGGACGCTCGCGCCGACGAGTTCGAGGTCGGGGGCTCGCTGGAGGGTCGGGGGGCCCTCACCGCGGAGCACGTCTCGGTCGGGGGGCGGTTCCGCCTCGTCGGCAAGCTCACCGCGCGCGAGGTTGAGGCCGGCGGGGCCGTGGAGGTCGCCGAGGTCGATCTCGAGCGGCTGGAGGTCGGGGGATGGGCCAGCGTCCACGGTGGGTCGATCCGCCAGGCGATCGAGGTCGGGGGGAAGTTCCGCTCCGACGCGCCGCTCACGTTCGGCAGCCTTGAGGTCGGCGGGATCGCCGATCTCGCGGCCGGCTCGAAGGGCGGCAAGGTCTCGGTCGGGGGCAAGTTCGCCTCCGGGGGCCCGCTCACGTTCGACGCGCTCGAGGTCGGCGGGATCGGCAGCATCTCGGGCGACGGCACCGGAGGGAGCGTTGAGGTGGGCGGGAAGTTCGACGTGCAGGGGGCGCTCCGCCTGCGCGGCACCGTCGAGGTCGGCGGCGCGATCGCCGTCGGCGAGCAGCTCGAGGGACAGGACCTCGAGGTCGGCGGCCGGTTCGAGGCGCGGCGCGCCGTGCTGTCGGGCAGTGCCGAGATCGGCGGCCAGGTCACCACCCGAGAGGGGCTGAAGGCACGGAGGATCCGGATCGGGCGCAAGTCGCGCGCCTACGGGCCGCTGGTCGCCGACGACGTCGAGGTCGGCGAGAAGGCCCGGGTCGAGGACGTCTACGGAGGGAGCGTAGAGCTTCGCGATCGGAGCGAGGCGCGGCGCGTCTACGCCCGCCGGGTCCAGTTCGGGGAGGACGTCACCGTCGAGGAGGTCCAGTACACGGAGTCGGCGAGCGGCGGGAAGGACCTTAGCGCCCGCACGCCGCCGCGGAAGGTCGACCGCCTCCCGCCCCCGCCGCTCTAGCCGGCCTCGCACGGGACAGGCGATGGTCGCCGGTGACCCACGGGATCCCAAGGGGCCGCGCCGTCGGGAGGTCACCGACCTGTACGCGACCGTCCTCGAGGTCGTCAAACGCTACCCCGGCGCGGCCCGCGTGACCCGCGTCTCGTACGGGGCCGGGATGCCGGTCGACCGCTTGCGCGCGTTCCTCGAGCGGCTGCTCGCGCTCGGCCTGCTGCGGAGCGAGGAGGTCGACGGGCGGCCGGTGTACGACATCACCCCCCGAGGGCAGGAGTTCCTCGACACCTACTGGAAGATGCGAGCCTACGTCGAGATCCTCGGCCCCGGCGACGAGCGTCCTCGGGGACGGCGGTAGCCGCCCGGCACGGCGTCAGCCGTATCGAGGGACCTTGCGATCGACCTCGCGGGACCAGGCGTCGATCCCGCCGTGGAGGTTCGCCACCCGGGTCCACCCTCGTTGCTCCAGGTAGCCGGCGACCATCGCCGAGCGGCCCCCAGAGTGGCAGTACACCACGACCGTCCGGTTCTTCGGGACCTCCGCGGTCCGGGCGGGGACCTCCTGCATCGGGATGTGCAGGGAGGGCTCGATGACCGCGACCTCCCGCTCGAACGGCTCTCGGACGTCCAACAGGAGGACCTCGGCCGGGGTCTCCTTCAGGCGCCGGGCGACCTCCGAGGGCGCCAGCTCCTCGACCACGGCCGGCGGAGCGGCGCCGGGGCTTAGCGCCTTCCCCAGCCCCGTGGCGTCATACGGTCGGCGAGAGTGGTTCCTTCGCGCCTCCCCGCACCCCGGGGAGCCCGGACCGACTCCCGATGGCAACGGACCCGGTCTGCGGGATGACGGTCGAGGAGGGGCCCGAAGCCCTCCGTTTCGTGCGCGACAACCGGACCTACTACTTCTGCTCGGAGGGGTGCGTACGGTCGTTCGCCGCGCCCGAGGAGGCCCGGCGGCGCCTTCTCCGCCGGCTCGGGGTCGCCTGGCCGCTGTCGGTGGCGGTCGTGTTCCTCACCTTTGTCCCGGCGGTCCCGGAGGGCCGGTTCGCGGCGGCCGGGCTGGCGGCCGTGGTCCAGTTCTACGTTGGCCAGGAGTTCTACCGCGGGGCGGCCGACGCGGTCCGCGCCCGGCTCGGCAACATGGACCTCCTGATCGCGGTCGGCAGCACCGCCGCCTTCCTCTACAGCGTGGCGGTCCTGGCCGCGCCCGGCCGTCTCCCGCCGGCCACGTTCTTCGATGCGTCGGCGCTCATCGTGACGGTGATCCTGACCGGCAACTACCTCGAGCTGTTCGCCCGGAGGCAGGCCGGCTCGGCGCTCGCCCGGCTGGCGGAGCTCCTCCCGACGACGGCGGTCCTGACCGGGGACGGCCCCGACCGTGCGGTCGGGCTCGGGACGCTGCGGGTCGGCCAGGCGGTCCGCGTGGCCCCCGGCGAACCGGTCCCGGTCGACGGCACCGTTCGGAGCGGACGCAGCGCGGTCGACGAGGCGCTGCTGACCGGCGAAGGCCGCCTCGTGGCGAAGGCGCCCGGCGCGAAGGTCCTCGCGGGGTCGAGGAACCTCGAGGGGCCGCTCGTCGTCGAGGTGTCGGCGGTCGGGGCGGACACGTTCGTAGCCCACGTCGGGGCGCTCCTCGAGGACGCCGAGCGCGCGCGCGTCCCTCTGCAACGCCGCGCGGACCGGCTCGCGCAACGGTTCGTGCCGTTCGTCCTCGGTCTCGGCGCCGCCGCCGGCATCCTCTGGGGCGCGGTGCTCGGCGGCGGGCTCACGCTCGGCCTCCTCGTCTTCGTCACCGTCGCGGTGACCGGCTGTCCGTGCGCGTTCGGCCTCGCCACGCCGGCGGCGATCCTGGTGGGGACCGGCCGCGCGGCCGAGGAGGGCATCCTGTTCCGGGGCGGCGACACGATCGAGCGCGCCGCCACGGTCGACACGGTGCTGCTGGACAAGACCGGCACGCTGACCACCGCGGCGCCGGAGGTCGAGTCGGTGGTGGCCGTGCCGCCAGCGACCGACGAGGAGGCACTGGCCATCGCCGCCGGCCTCGAGGTGGGGATCCACCACCCGCTGGCGGCCGCCGTCGAGCGCGCGGCGGTCGCCCGGGGGGTCCCGCCGGTGCGCTACGCCGAGCTCCGACTGGACCCGGGCCGGGGGGTCGAAGGGACCGCCGAAGGACGGCGCGACGCGATCGTCCGGGACGCGGCCGCCGCGGAGGCCGGACTGGCCGAGGAGCCGCTGGCGGGCTGGGTCCGCCGGGCCGAGGCCGCCGGCGCCGCGTGGTCGGTGGTCCTTCGGGACGGCCGCCCGGTCGGCGCGATCTCGTTCCGGGCCCCCCTCGCCCCCGGGGCGCGCGAGGCGGTGGCGTCCCTGCGGGCGGACCGGGTACGGGTGGCGATGGTGACGGGGGACCGGGAGGCTGCGGCCGGGTCGGTCGCGGCGGCCGTCGGGATCGAGGAGGTCCACGCCGGCGCCACGCCCGAAGAGAAGGTCGGTTGGGTTCGGCAGTACCGTCGGCAGGGGCACCGGGTCGCCTTCGTCGGCGACGGGATCAACGACGCGGCCGCCCTCGCCGCCGCCGACCTCGGGATCGCGCTCGGCACCGGCTCGGACGTCGCGCGCGAGGCGGGCCAGGTCCTCCTTGTCCGCCACGACCTCGAGGGGGTCCCCCGGGCCCTTCGAGCGGCCCGCCGGATCGTCGGGCGGGTACGGGGGAACCTCGCGTGGGCGATCGGCTACAACGCCGTGCTGCTTCCGGTCGCCGCCGGCGCGCTGGTCCCCGCGCTGGGGCCGTCCGCCTACGGCTACCTGCCGGTCCTCGGAGCGGTGGCGATGGGCCTCTCCTCGACGACGGTGCTCGTCAGCTCGCTCAGCCTCCGCTGGGCGATCGGGCCGCCGCGGCGCGGCCGCCGGCCGACGCCCGTGCCCCCCGCCGGCCGGCCGGCGGCAGAAGCCGTTTAGTAGCCGGGGGCTCACGACGGCTCCGACGATGAGCCCTCCGTCGATCGAGACGCACGAGCTGACCAAGCGGTTCGGCAAGTTCACGGCGCTGGACGGCCTCACCCTACGGCTCGAGGGGACCAAGTGCGTCGGCTTCCTCGGGCCGAACGGCGCCGGGAAGACGACCACCCTCAAGCTGCTGACCGACATGATCTTCCCGTCGCGCGGCGGCTGCGAGATCAACGGGATCTCGGTCCAGGAGGACCGCAAGCGCGCGCTCTCCGCCGCCGGGGTCCTGATTGAGAGCCCCGAGATCTACCCGTCGCTCACCCCCCAGGAAGCCCTCGAGATGGTGGCGGACCTGCGGGGCGTTCCCCCGGCCGAGCGGCCCGAGCGGATCCGCACCGTGCTCTCGGAAGTGAAGATGTTGGAGTGGGCCCACCAGCGCGTCGGCCGGTTCTCCAAGGGGATGAAGCAGCGCATCAACATCGCCTCCGCGCTGGTCCACGACCCGGAGGTCGTCATCCTGGACGAGCCGTCGACCGGGCTCGACCCCCGGGGGATGGCCGAGGTGCGGTCGATCGTGCGCGATCTGAAGCGCAGCCAGCGGCTGATCTTCATGAGCAGCCACATCCTCAGCGAGGTCGTCGACGTCTGCGACGAGGTCGCGCTCGTCGACAAGGGAAAGCTGCTGTTCTACGACACCTTGGAGAACGTCACTACACGGTTCGCCGACGGGCACGGAACGGTCGACGTCGCCTTTGCCCGGCCGGTCGCGCTGGAGTCCGTGCGGCCGGCGATCGCGGGGATCCCGAACGTGAAGGACTGCACCCAGCTCGATCCGAAGCGCCTGCGGGTCCGCTTCGAGGGCGGGCCGGACGGCCAGGGGCGCCTTTTGGAGGCGTTGGTGGGCCTGCACCTCGGCGTGATCGGGGTCTCGGAGAGCGAGAGCGCGCTCGAGGAGATCTACCTCCGCCAGATCTCCCGGGGGGATTGAGCCGGTGGCGACCGCACGGGCCGGGCTCGCCGCCGTGCCGGACTCGCTCGCCCAGGTCGGGAAGCTGGCCCGCTACCAGCTCCGCGAGTACCTCCGATCCCGGCGGTTCCTGGCGCTGGTCGCCATCATCGGCGCCATCGGGGCGATCCTGACCGGGCTCCTGGGCTACTACCGCCCGTCGGCGCTGCTCGGCGGGGGCCTCGCGTTCTACTCCGACCTGTGGGGCGGGGTCACCGTCGTGATCGTGCTCGCCGCGGTCTTCTTTGGCGGCGACGCGATCGCCGGCGAGTTCCAGAACAAGACCGGGTACTTCCTCATGGGCCTGCCGGTCCGGCGGACGACCGTCTACGTGGGCAAGTTCCTGGCGGCGTTCCTCGCGTCGGTCGCGATGGTCCTGTTGTTCCTTGCGATCGTCGTCGGGAACGGGGTCTTCTACCTCCGCGCCGCCGCGCTGCCGTGGCAGCTGGGCGTCTCGCTCGTGCTCGCGATCGTTTACCTCGCCGCCGTGCTCGGGGCGACGTTCCTGTTCAGTTCGCTGTTCAAGACGAGCGCCTACGGCTTCGTCCTGACCGCGATCCTGTTCCTCTTCGGGTTCACGATCCTGCAGGAGCTCGTCACCGACCTGGTCGGCATCGAGCCGTGGATGGTGATCTCCTACGCGGCCTCGACGATCACGAACGTCTTCGGCTCCGGCGTGAACTGGGGTCTCGCGGGCCAGTCCAGCACCGTCACCGAGTTCCGGACGACCACCACGACCTGGACGGCGGGGATCGCGGAAGGGGTCGTGATCATGATCGCCTACCTGGTCGTCACGGCGGCGGTCGGCCTCTGGCGGTTCGAGCGCGAGGAGTTCACCTGAGCCGCCCCGGGGTCCGCGAGCCGCGCGCTACGCCCGGTCGGGCCCCGCCGGGATCCGGCGCCCCAGCCAGGCGTAGACCAGCGCGAGCGCCGGGAACGCCGGCAGCATCAGGATCGCCCACGTGAGCGGGGGGCTGAGGCCCAGCGCCAGGACGAACCCTCCGACGGTGGTGGCCAGCACCCCGCCGATCCCGCTGATCGCGAAGAACGCCCCGTTGTACGCCCCGATCTCACCGGGCGGCGCCAGGTTCGACGGGAGCGTCGAGGTGGGGATCGACAGCACGTTCTCCCCCATCGTGAGCACGAGCACGGACGCGAGGAAACCCCCCAGCACGAGGGCCGGGAGCAGGGCGACCAGGCCGAAGAGGAGGAAGCCGGCCACGTACAGCGCGACCCCGAGCAGCAGGAGCCGCGTGTGGCGGTGGCCGATCGCCGCCTTGGTCGTGGGCGCCTGGGCGAAGACGACCAGGAGCCCGTTCAGCGCGAGCCCGATCCCGACGTAGGCGTACGGCAGCCCGAGGACCGTGTTCGCGTAGACGGGGAACGTCGTCCCCCACTGGTTCGTCGCGAGCCCCGCGATCGCGGCGGTCGCGCAGAAGCCCAGGAAGAGCCGGTCCGCGCCGAGGACGCGCCAGGGGCTCGCCGCCCTCCCCCCCTCGGCGGCGGGGCGAGGCCTCCCGGCGGCCCGGTCCCGATCGTACGGGCTCGGCTCCAGGACCAGGGTGAGCAGGGCGGTGCTGCCGACGAGGACCGCGCCGGCCAGCAGGCCGTCGGTCGCGAAGCCGAGGAAGCCGATCAGCACCCCGCCGGCGAGGGCGCCGACCGTGAAGCCGACGTTCCACCCGATCCGGAACCAGGTGAACCCGGTCGTCCGGTCCGAGCCGCTCGCGAGGTCGGCCACATACGCCGAGAGCGCCGGCCCGCCGAGCGCGCCGGCGATCCCCGTTCCCACGCTCGTCGCCAGGACGCCCCCCAACGACCGGGCGTGCATCGCGAGAGCGATCCCGAGGATGCTCGCCGCCTCGACCACGAGCGACGCCAGGAAGAGCCGACGGCGGCCCAGCCGGTCGGCGATCTGGCCGCCGAACGGATAGAGCGCGAGCGGCACGATCCCGAGGAGCGCCACCAGCACCCCGAGCTGGGCGTACCCGACGTGCAGGACGTTCCGGAGGTACAGCGCGACGAACGGTCCGAGCAAGCTGAGCCCGGCCGCCCGGACGACCGCGCCGAACGCCAGCCATCGGAGGTTCCGGTCCATCGTCGGCCTCGGGCGGCCCGCGCAGCCCCGCGGGGGCCGATAGACCCTGCGCACCGGGGAGACGCACGGTCGGTGCGGGGACGGGGCCGCCGCGAGAGGATATTATTACGCCGAGCGCCTCCGGCCGCTCGGCCGATGGGGGACCAGGACCTCGCCAGCGACCTCGCGGACCAGGGCTACCAGCTGGTCGGCAAGCACAGCGCGGTCAAGCTCTGCTACTGGAGCCGGGAGTCGCTCGCCCGGGGCCGGGACTGCTACAAGGGGCGGTTCTACGGCATCGAGAGCCACCGGTGCCTTCAGATGTCGCCGGCGATCGATTCGTGCAACCTCACCTGCCGGTTCTGCTGGCGGAACCAGGGATGGGAGAACGACGGGCCGATGGAGGCGTACGACGACCCCGAGGGGCTGCTCGACCGCTCGATCGACGCCCAGCGCCGGATCCTCTCGGGGTTCAAAGGGGACCCGACCGTCCCGCTCGAGCGTTGGGAGGAGGCGCAACTCCCCCGGCACATCGCGATCTCGCTGACGGGCGAGCCGACGCTCTACCCGAAGATGAACCGCTTCCTCGAGCTGTGCCACGGGCGCGGGATCACGACGTTCCTGGTCACGAACGGCACGAATCCGCAGGCGCTCCGGGCCCTCGACCCGCTCCCGACCCAGCTGTACGTCTCGGTGACCGCGCCGAACGAGGCGGTGTTCCGTCGGCTCACGCTCCCCGCGCAGGAGGACGCCTGGGACCGCCTGCTCGAATCGCTCGAGATCGTGCGCGGGCTCCCGACCCGGCGCGTGGTGCGCCATACCCTCGTCCGCGGCTGGAACCTCGGCTGGGCGGACGCCTACGCCGATCTCGACGCGCGGGCCCGGCCGGACTTCATCGAGCCGAAGGGGTACGTCTACATGGGCCGGTCGCGCCAGCGCCTCGGCCGCGACCACGTTCCCGAGCACGAGGAGATCCGCGCGTTCGCGCTGCGCCTCGCCCACCGCACCGGTTACCAGGTCCTGGACGAGTCGCCCGAGTCGAAGGTGCTCCTGCTCGGGCAGGGGACGGTCGACCGGTACCTCCCCGGCCGGGCGCCGGAGCCGGCTAGACCAACCGCCAGTTGAGGATCTCGACCAGGATCGCCGCGCCCAGCCCGAAGCTCATCACGACGTACGGGTTGATCTTCAGCGAGCGCGACTCCTCCATGTCGTAGTACTGGATGAGTCCGGCGGCGCTCGAGAAGCCGGAGCGGCGGTTGTCGGGCATCGCCCCGGGAAGGGGGGCCCGTCAGATAAGGTCTAGCGCCGGGCCATCGGACCGCCGAGCTCCAGGAGGGCGTCCTCCACCGACTCGCCAAGGCGCCCGGAGACGGCGGTGGCGAACGCGCTGCCGCCGCCGGAGAGCATCCGCTCGAGGAGCGGTCGGCGCGGAACCATGCGCACCGCCCGGCGAACCGCGACGTGGGTCTCCCGGGCCAGCTCCTCGAGCGCGGCCTCCCGGTCGCCGAGCGCGTCGACCAGCCCCAGCGCGAGCGCCCGGGCTCCGGACCAGACCTCGCCCGTTGCCAGGGCGCGGATCTCGTCGACCGATCGGCGCCGGGCCCGGGCCACGGCGGCCACGAACAGCTCGTAGTCGTCCTGCGCCACGGCCAGCACCTTCCCCCGCTCGACCTCGGTCAGCGGCCGGTACCCGGCGAACGCATCCTTGTGCTCGCCCACGTGGATCAGCTCGACGGAGATCCCGAGTCGGCGCACGAGCTCCCGGGCGGCGAGGTGCGGGTAGATCACGCCGATCGAGCCGACCTGCGACTCGGGGTAGGCGAACACCTTCCGGGCCCCCAACGCGGCGAGGTAAGCACCGGAGGCGCCCAGCCCGCCGATCGACGCGTAGACCGGGGTGGTCGCGTTGAGGCGCTGGACCGCGAGGAACAGGTCGCTCGAGGCGACGACCTCGCCGCCGGGACTCGAGATGTCGAACAGCACCCCCTTGACCCGTCGGCGGCCGCGGAGCTGCCGCAGGAGCCGCACGTACGGCTCGACCGTACGCTCGCGGATCGTTCCGCGGAACGGTACGTGGACAAGCAGCTCGCGCATCGCGCCCGGCGCACCCGGGCGGCGGATATTAGGCCGGCCGGCGCCCCGGGGTCGAGCGCCGTCCTGATGTAGGCGTCGCCCGGCTGCGGCGGCCGTGCGCATCCTCCTCCGCCCCCGCACGCCGTTCCTCGCCCTGCTGCTCCTCGCGCCCTCCATCCCCGAGCTGCTCACCGGCTCGACGCCGGTCTCCGAGCTCGTCGCCAACCCGGCGGGGTTCGCGGTCGGCTACGCGCTGGACCTCGGCCTGTACGGCACCGGCGCCCTCGTGATCCGGGAGTTCTCGGTGATCCTTCGGAAGGGCTGGGCGTCGGTCCTCCTGTGGGGAGCCGCCTACGGGATCGCGGAGGAGGGGTTCGCCGTCCACACGTTCTTCGAGCGGAGCGGCCCGCCGGTCGGGCACCTGGCCGTCTACGGCTCCGCGTACGGCGTGAACTGGCTCTGGGCGCTGGAGCTCACGGTGTTCCACGCGACCTACTCGATCGCGCTGCCCATCCTGCTGACGTACCTTTGGTACCCGACGAGCCGGGACCGGCGGTGGGTCGATCGGGGCGGGCTCGCCCTGCTCGCCGGGGTCTACCTCGCCGAGGTGGGGATCTTCGGGCTCCTCGTCGGGCACGGGCCGTCGCCGGCCGCCTTCCTCCTGTTCCTCGCGGTCGCCCTCGCGTTGGTCGGGCTGGGGGTGGCCGTGCGCGGAGACCTGTTGCACCCGAAGCCCGGCCCTACCACCGTCGGGCGATGGACCCTGGGCCTCGCCGGGGCCCTGGAATGGGTCGCCTGGTCGTTCGTGCTGATCGTGGCGACCGCCACTCGGCTCTCGGCGTGGCTCGCCGCGGCGGCGATCGTCGTCGCCAACGGAGCCGCGCTCGCGATCGTCACGCGGCACGTGGGGGCGCTCGGCCCGCAGAGGGCCCAGTACCGTTTCGCGGTCGGGATGCTCATCCCGCTGTTCCTGTGGGACGCCGTGGTCGAGCTCTCGATCCCGGGGATCCTGCTGGTCGCCGCCCTGTTCGCCTACCTACTCTACCGGATGGGGAGGACCCTGGACCGCCGGGAGCGAGGGATGCTCCCCTCGGCCGCCGCCGCCGGGCCGCCGTCCGGAGCGCCGTAGACTCGCGGCCGGGGCCCGCCGCCGGACGCGGGTCGCTCCCTCTCCAGACCGGTGCGCAGCCCTGGGCGAGGGTGGCTGCTGCCGCGTCGCGACGGAGGGCCACCGACCCCGCGCCGTCCCGCCGCGCTCCGGCCGCTCGGGCCGAACGGAGCCGCCGGAGGCGACCGAAACCTCAAGCCCGCGCGGGCCACCCCCGGGGGATGTCCGGCGAGCTCGTCCCGCCCGCCCCGGCCCCGTCCTCGTTCCCGGAGCTCGTCGAGTGGTTCGACCGGTTCTCGCTCGCCCTGGTCCGGCTCGCCCCGTACACGCTCCGCGAGATCCGGGAGGCGGTCGCCGCGTTCGACCGGGGGCTCGCCACCCACCTCGGGCCGCAGCTCCGGGGCGCTCCCGTCGCCCCGGGGCTCTCGGATCGGCCGCGGACCCGGGAGGAGCTTCTCGCCCGCGAGCACGCCTGGTTCCGGACCTCGCTCGAGCAGCTCCGGTGGTTCCTCGGCATCGTCGAGCAGGAGGACCACGGAGGGCACCGGCAGGCGCTCGGGCAGTACGGCCGCCTGCTCGCCGAGGCGCTGCGCCGGCATCTCGCGGACGAGCCGACCGCACCCGCCGCCCCGGGGTCCGGGAAAGCATAATGAGCGGGCCGGACGAGCGCCGGCCGGCACCGATGGCCGGTCGAACCTCCGAGGCGGTCTGGGTCGAGAAGTACCGCCCGGCGTCGCTCGCGGAGATGGAGGGGCAGGAGGCGATCGTCCCCCTGCTGCGCGCCTACGCGGCGAAGCGGTCGATGCCGCACCTCATGTTCGCCGGTCCGCCGGGGACCGGGAAGACCACGGCGGCGCTCGCTCTCGCTCGGGACCTCTTCGGGAGCTCCTGGCGCGACAACTTCCTCGAGCTGAACGCCTCCGACGAGCGGGGGATCGACACCGTCCGCACGACGATCAAGCAGTACGCGCGCACGTCGCCGCTCGGCGACGCCGGCTTCAAGATCCTCTTCCTGGACGAGGCGGACAACCTCACCGCGGAGGCGCAGGCGTCGCTCCGGCGGATGATGGAGCGCTACTCGACCTCCTGCCGGTTCATCCTCTCGTGCAACTACTCGTCCCGGATCATCGAGCCGATCCAGTCGCGGTGCGCGGTGTTCCGCTTCCGCGCGTACCGGCCCGAGGCGGTCCGTCGGCAACTCGAGCGGATCGCGACCGCCGAGGGGAAGACCGTCAGCGCGGAAGCGTACGAGGCGATCCTGGCCGCGAGCGGGGGGGACATGCGCCGGGCGACGAACCTCCTCCAGCTCGCCGGCACGCACGCGGACTCGGTCACCGCCGAGACGCTGAAGGAGTACGCCACGGCGCCGCTGCGCCGGGAGGTCGAGGGGATGCTCGGGGCGGCGCTGGCCGGCAACTTCCGGGACGCCCGGGACCGCCTGTTCTCCTTGTTCGTCGACCGCGGGGCCGCCGGCGAGGAGATCCTGCGGGCGATCCACGCCTACCTGCCCGACATCCCGGAGTCGGTGCTGCCGGCCCGCGAGAAGATCCGGCTCCTGGAGTACCTCGGCGAGGTCGACTTCCGCCTCGCCCAGGGCGCCTCGGATCGGGTCCAGCTCGAGGCGGTCCTCGCACACGTCGCCGCCGGCTCGCCGCGCGCGGGGTGAGCGGTGGCCCGGCAGGTCGACGTCGCCGCCAAGCCGCCCCTCGCCCGCCGGGCGGTCGCGGTCGGGAGGCTCGAGCTGGGGACCGCGACCCGGCGCGCCGTCGCGCGGCGCACCGTGCCGAAGGGCGACCCGATCGCCGCCGGCGAGCTCGCCGGCCTCCTCGCCATGAAGCGCACCGCCGAGCTGATCCCGCACTGCCACGCCGTCGCGCTCACGGCGAGCCGGGTCGACCTTGCGGTCGGCCCGCGGGGGGTCACGGTGCGGGCGGAGGCGTCGGCGCTCGATCGGACCGGCGTCGAGATGGAGGCGCTCGTCGGCGCGACGGTCGCCCTGCTCACGGTCTGGGACATGGTCAAGTACCTCGAGAAGGATGCGCGCGGGCTCTACCCGCACACCCGGCTCGGCCCGGTGCGGCTGGTAGCGAAGGAGAAGCAGAGCCGCCGGACCCCATGAGCGGAACTCCCCCGACCGCCGGACGCCACCGCCTGGGCGCCGCCCGCGCCCTCGGCTTCGCCGTCCTGACCGTCTCCGACACCCACACCGAGGACGACGACCCGTCCGGGGTCCTCGCCCGCCAGTTGCTCGAGGCCGGGGGTCACCGCGTGGTGCACCGCGGCCTGGTCGCGAACTCGATCGCCGACGTCCGGGAGCGGCTCGAGCCGTGGCTCGCCGACACGGCGGTCGAGGCCGCGATCACGATCGGCGGCACCGGCGCGAGCTCGCGGGACCTCACGGTCAACGCGATGGAGGCGATGGGAGGCCGTCGGCTCGACGGGTTCGGCGAGATCTACCGCGCGCTGAGCTTCCAGGAGGTCGGACCGCTCGCGATGATCAGCCGCGCCGGCCTCTACGTCCTCCACGGCAAGCCGGTCTACGCCCTTCCCGGGAGCGAGCGCGCCGTCCGCACCGCCGTGGAGCGGCTGATCCTCCCGGCGACCGTCCATCTGGTCGAAGAGCTCGAGCGGTGACCGCGCGCGCTACCGCGCGGACGGCCCGACCCCGAGCGCCCCCATCGGAGGCGGGCCGGGGTCGAGCAGCTGCGGCGGCACGCCCTGCCGGGAGCAGAACTCCCTCCACGCGGGGCTCGCGTCGACCCGGTGGGCGAGAAGGATCCCCCGGGCCGAGAGCGCGTCCCACGCGGCCCGGAGCTCGAACCGAGCGCGGGTCACGTCCGGACCGTTGTCGTACAGGAACAGGTCGATCCGCGAGGAGGCGGTGAGGATCTCGCGGAGCCGCGGCTCGGTGTTGCCGAGCGCGAGGGTCCACCGGGACCGCAGGGCCGGGGGCACGAGCTGGCCGACGCCCGCCTGCTGGACCCCGGCCGAGCGGCCGACGGTCGGGCCGGGCCCCAGCGAGACCAGCTCCCCGCGTCCGTTCGCGGCCAGCGCGGCGAGGATCCACGCCGTTGTGTAGCCGGGGCGGACCCCGGTCTCGACCAGGCGGTCTGGCCGCTGAGCCCGCACGGCAAGGTACAGCAACGCGCCCTGCGGGAGCTCGCGGACGAACGCCGGACCGGCCCCCCGTCGCAGCAGGTCGTCGGCGAGCTCGCTCTCCCGGAGCTCCCGGCGGTACCGCTGCAGCTCCGAGACCGGCGCGCCCGTGAGACGGCGGAGCCGTTCGACGGAGGCCGACCGGAGGAACAGCATCCGCTGGCGGAGCGCCTTGTGCGCGGCCGGAGAGACGATCGCCGGCCGGGGGGTGCCGCCGGAGGCGACCGGCACGGTATCCCCCCCGAGCGCCGAGGGCGTTGCCGTCAGGTCGGGCCCCCAGCTACGATCGGAGGGGAGCGGAGAACCCACGGTCCCGGGAAGGGCGGCGGGGCAGATAGAGTTCGTGGCGGGCGGTTCCGCCGACCGCGGGCCGGCCCGCAGCGGTACCGGACGCCTTCGGTCCTCCGCTGGCGTCCGCACCATCAAGATTTTTAATACTCGCGCCCCCTCGAACCGGGCGAGGGCATCGATGGCCGTCCGAGAGATTGGGGGACCCGAGTTCGACAAGTTCACGTCGTCAAGCTCTGCCGTGGTCGTCGACGTCTGGGCCCCCTGGTGTGGGCCGTGCCGCGTCGTGTCCCCGATCGTCGACCGGCTCAGCGAGAAGTACAAGGAGAAGGTCGCCTTCGGCAAGATGAACAGCGACGACAACGGCGAGAAGGCCGGGGCGCTCGGGATCATGAGCATCCCGACGCTGCTGTTCTACCGCCAGGGCAAGCTCGTCGACCGGATCGTGGGGGCGTACCCCGAAGCGGTCATCGACGAGCACGTGCGCAAGCTGCTCTGACTCCGGGGCCCGGGGAACGGGCCGACCCTGTCCGCCAAGGGCCCGGCGGCCCGGACCCCGCCGGCCGCGGCGGCCCCATGACGGAGGCGCCGGAGCTCGATCCCCAGCTCGCCCGCTACTCCTTCCAGCGGAAGCTCCGCGAGATCGCGGCGACCCGCGGCCGGGCGACCGAGCTGATCAGCCTGTACGTCCCGCCGGGCAAGCAGATCTCCGATGTGATGAACTACCTGCGGAACGAGTACGCCCAGAGCTCGAACATCAAGAGCCGCACGACCCGCAAGAACGTGATGTGGGCGATCGAGTCGCTCATGGGGCGGGTCCGGGCCTACAAGGTGCCGCCGGATCACGGGGTCGCGTTCTTCGTCGGCAGCAAGGCGGTGGGCGCCGACAAGTCGGAAGCGGTGACGTTCATCGTCGAGCCTCCCGAGCCGCTCAACACGTACCTGTACCGGTGCGACTCGACGTTCTTCCTCGAGCCGCTCCAGGCGATGGTGCACGAGCCGGACCTCTGGGGGCTGGTGGTGGTCGACCGGGCCGAGGTGACGCTCGGATTCCTCCGGGGCAAGCGCGTCGAGCCGATGCGCAACCGCCAGTCGCAGGTGCCGAGCAAGCACGGGCGCGGCGGGCAGTCCGCGCACCGGTTCGAGCGGATGATCGAGCATGCGGCGCACGAGTTCTTCGTGAAGGTCGCCGAGATGTGCGCGGAGCTGTTCCTGCCGAAGAAGGACCAGCTCAAGGGGATCCTCCTGGGCGGGCCCGGGGCGACCAAGGAGTTCTTCTTCAAGGAGGGATTCCTCCAGTACGAGCTCCAGCAGAAGGTGGTCCAGCCGCTGTTCGACACCGGCTATACCGACGAGCATGGCCTGAAGGAACTGGTCGAGAAGGCGACCCAGACCCTCCACGGGCTCGAGGTGACCGAGGAGAAGCGGATCGTCCAGCGGCTCCTCGCGGAGATCCGGCGGGCGGAGGTCGGCCTCGCCGCCTACGGCGAGCGCGACGTCGGGCACGCCCTCGACGTCGGGGCGGTCCAAACGCTGCTGGTCTCGGACGGCCTCCGACGCCAGCGGCTCAGCCTGCGGTGCGGGGCGTGCCAGCACGCGTTCTCCCGGACGGTCGCCGACGAGGAGGTCGAAGGGGTGGAGCACGGTCCGTGCCCCAGCTGCGGGGCGACCGCCCTCGCGGAGGTCGGCCGCGAGGACTACGTCGAGAGCCTGTTCCGTCGGGCGGTCGACTCCGGCGCCGAGGCGCGCCTCATCTCGACCGAGAGCGAGGAGGGGGAGATGCTCGCGCGCGCGTTCGGAGGGGTGGGGGCGATCCTCCGCTACCCTATGGCGACCGCCGCGGCCCCTCGCTTGCGGGCGCAGGGTTAATCTCCAAGGCCGTGTAGGCCCGCCGCCTCGATGGCGACCTCCGCCCCTCCTCCGCCGCCCCCGCCTCCCCTCGCGGGCCCCCCCGCGCCGGACGAGTCGATCCGGGTCCTGCTGTCGCTGTCGCGCAGCCTCGCGCTGCTCCTCGCGCTCCTCGCGGGGGTGCTGTTCCTCGTGTTCCTCGCGTTCGCGGTGTTCAACCTGCTGCTCGGCGCTGGGGCGGGCGGGATCGTCGTCGCGATCTACTGCCTCGCGTCCGCCGTCGTGAACTACGTCGTCTGGCGGGAGCTGCCCGGACTGCAGGCGCTGGCCGCCTCCCGGCAGTATGGGCTGCTCCGCGACCACCTGATCGTCTGGGTGGTCCTCGGCATCCTCTTCTTCGTCCTGGTCGGGGTCCTGCTCGCGGTCGCGTGGGTGAAGGCGGAGCTCCTCCTGAGCCCCCCGCCGGCACCCGCGGCCCCGTCGACGGCGGCCCCGGGGGGGCCGCCGACCTGCCCTCGGTGCGGGGGCCCGACCACGCTGGTCCCCGAGTTCCAGCGGTACTACTGCCACCGGTGCGGCGCGTATCTGTAGGCACGCTTCGCGGAGCCCCGGCGCGGGCCGCCGGTCACCAGAGGTGGCCGAGCGGGTCGTCCTCGACCGGGGGCGCGGGGGCGCCCGGACGGTGCGGCGGCACGGGGGCCGTGGCGCTGGAGGTGACCGTGGGATACAGCGCCGCGTTCGGGCTCGGCGCGGCGGGGATCCGGCGGCGCTCGGCGAGGACGACGAGCACGACGACGAGCGCAGAGGCCGCCCCGCCGAGCGCGATCCACCGCCCCAGCGGCGCGCCGGGTCCGCCGACGGTGGGGCAGCCGACGCCGGTCGCGAGGCAGCTCTGGTCGGAGGTCGCCTGGCGCACCGACTCCGGCGTGCCCTGGACGTACGTTGCGTTCGGCCCGGCGGCGGCGGGCGCCGAGGCCGTCGCCGGGGAGAGCCCCGCGTCCGAGCCCAGGGTGACGTCCGAGATCGCGGGGTTCACCGTCCGCGAGCCCCACCAGGCGCCGGAGGCGTAGAAGCCTAGGTGGCCTCCGACGGCCGGGCGGTCGCTGACGTCCAGGCTCGACGCCGAGACGTTCGCGTAGCCGGAGTTGTTGGTCGTGTTCTCCGAGAGCCAGGAGGGGGGCGCCGCGCCGAACAGATCCGAGCTGCTCGGCACCAGCAGGAACCCCTCGCGCAGGGCGAACGGGCCGCTGAGCGAGAAGTCGAGCGCCTGGTACGCCGAGCCTCCGAGGTCGACGGTCGTCCCCGAGTCGGTGCCGGCGAGCGAGACGTTCCCGGTGGCGTTCAGGCTCCCCCGGCCGGAGAGCGAGATGTTGTGGGGCCGCAGGACCGCGGCCCCGGAGAGGACGCTGGAGATCGCCCAAGCGTAGTCGCCGTGCTCGGAGAAGGCGCTCGTCGCGTTCCAGGACTCGTTCGTCAGGTTCAGCGGTACGATCCCGAGCGCGGGGGTGAACGTCGTGTTCGACGAGCCGGCGAGCGTGACGGTCAGGTTCTTCGCCCGCTCGGTGACCCCGCTGAGCTGGTAGGAGGTCGCCTCGTGGACTCCGCCCGAGATCGCGAGCGAGGAGGCGTTCAGTCCGATCGCGGCGGTCGGCGCCCCGCCGACGTAGACGGTCCCGGCCCGCGTGAGGCTCAGCGTGGCGTCCAGCGACTCCCAGGCGTGGAAGTCGACCGTCGCGGTGCCGACCGGGTGGCGGCAGTTCGGGGCGCAGTACTCGACCGACAGGATCGCTCCCATCGTGCGGTTCACCGTCAGGACATAGCCGGTGGCCGAGGTGTTCGTCTCGTTGAGGACCACCGCGAAGCCGAACGTCCCGTTCGCCTCGTAGGCGTAACCGACCGCCGCACCGGATCCCGCGACCGGCCGGATCGTGCCGTAGGCCCACGCGGTCCCCTGCGGGGCCGCGGCTGCGGTCGCGCGCGCCGACGCCGCCGACGGCACGCATACCGTCAAGAGGGAGACCGCCACTGACACGGCGGCAACGAGGAGCCCTGTGCGTTCGCGCCCTCTCATGGTCGGTCGGGGCCTGACTTCCGAGAGTGGGAGAGAGGGGGGCCGTCTTAAAGCGAGGTTTACGCCCCCTCGAGGGCGACTGGACCCCATGCTAAGGCATCGCAGCAGGCCGGAGCGGTCCCCGTGCGCGGACTGACCGACGCCGAGGCCCGGGTCCTGGCGGTGCTCCTCGCGGCACGGCCCGACAAGGAGCGGGAGAGGCTGCACCAGATCCGGGTTCCCCGCTCGACCTACCACGCGATCCGGCGCCGGGCGTACGAGGAGGGGTGGCTACGGGACCGGTACGTCCCGCACCCGGTCGCGTTCGGCCGCCCCACGGTGACCGTGCTGCTCGCCCGGCCGTACGCCGACCGGTTCGACGAGCTGGTCTCCGCGGTCGCCGGGGACGCCGGCGCGGTCGTCGTCTGGCGCGGGGCGCAGGTGGTGGTCGCCGTCCTGATGCACCGCACGGCGGCCGAGCTCGAGCGGCTCCTGGGGCGGCTCGCCGCCGCCCCGATGGCGCCACCGCCGCTCGCGGTCACGGTGCGCGCGGAGGGCCCGACGATCCCGGTCTACTTTGACTTCGAGGGCCTCTGGTCCCACCTGGCCGGGCTGGACGGCACCCTCGCCTACCCGCACGGGCTCGGCGGCGGGATGCCGGAGGAAGGGGACGGTGCGGGCCCGACGGCCCTCTCCGCCCATCAGTGGTGGGCCGCCTCGGAGCTCGTGCTCCGCCCCTTCGCCGTGGTCGCGCAGGGCCGGGGTCCTCACCTGGTGGGGCCGTTCGGCCTCCCGTTCTCGCAGCGGCGGCTGCTCCAGCGCGGTTGGGTCGTCCACCGGACGTTGCTCGACCCCGGCCGGCTTCCGCCGTTCCAGGGCCGGGTCGCGGACCAGGTGGTCCTCGTCAGCGGGGCCCCGAAGCCGGGCGCCCGGCCCGAGATCCTGTTCTCGACGTTGAGCCGGGAGTCGCGCGTCTACCCGTTCCTTTTCGCCACCGCGCCGGACCGATGGCTGCTCGGCGCGCTCGGCGGTTCCGCGGCCAGGCCTACCGACGACGCGGGGGCCCGCCGTCCGGTGCTGCCCACGATCCGGGAGTACCTCGAAGGGATCGAGATCCACCAGGAGCCGGCTGCCGGCTTCAGCTGGCCGCTCGACCACCGGTACGACCGGCTGCTCCCCCCGCCCCGAGGTGGCCCACCGGGCAAGCCATGAGCCGCCGGAGCTGGCTCGAGTTCGAGGCGCTGGTCGTCGAGCAGGTGCGCGAGATCCCCCGCGGGTCGGTCGCGACGTACGGGGACATCTATCGCCGGGCGCCCCGTCGCGTCGGCTTCGTCCTCGCGACGACCCGGGAGGAGGTTCCCTGGTACCGGGTGGTCCGCTCCGACGGGACGCCGGCCCTCGGGGAGCGGCAGCTCGCCCTCCTGAGGAAGGAGGGGGTACCGATCCGGGGGCATCGGGTGGACCTCGATCGCGCGCGCGGTCCCGCGTTCGCCGACCGCGAGGCCCGTTCCCCTAAGGTCGGTCGCCGCGGATCCGGTCGCTCGGCTCCTCGGGTCCCCCGCTCCGTCGGCGAGTAGGGGCGGGGGCGACGACCGCCGCGGGATCGGACCGACCCCAGGCCGCCGGAATTCTTGGGGTCGTCCCGACACGGGGCCCCGGGGGCCCGCCGCAGAGCGCCGGGCCGTTCGTACGCCGCTTCGCGAAGCGGGGTCGCGTCCTCGACGTTTGTACCGCCCGGTCCCCGGGCGGCAAGGGAACGCCCCGCAGCCGCGCGAGGTAGAACCGTCGCGCTTTCGAAGTGACCGTCCGACGCCTCCGAGGGCCGCCCAGAGGTCCGGTTCCCCGACGGTCCCCGGCCGAACCGCGACCGTGACCCGGCCCGGCGACCGTCTTGCGGCACCTCAGGGCGAGCTTCCTCCCCGACGCTCGCCGTACCCCCGAAGGGTTGCGGCCCGGACCCTGCGTCCGGCTCGCCGGTGGAGCGCAGCGAGCACGCACCAGCCCGGAGGCCGGGCCACCTCCCGCCGCGTACGCCGACGTCGGCGGCCGCTAGGTTCCCCGCGGGCCGACGGGATGGGCCCAAGCTGGCGGAGGGCCGAACGCAGGACGTCGGTGTCGCTTTTCCGGTCGGCAGGTCCGGGGGATGGGATTATCTGCGAAATCGGGCAACTCTGTCGGGGCGCGTAGCCTAGCTTGGATAGGGCACCGGGTTCCTAACCCGGCGGTCGAGGGTTCAAATCCCTCCGCGCCCGGTGGGGAGCTGGCCCATCCCGGGGTCGCCTCCGCGACCCTCTCTGGGCGCTCGGACGCACGCGGC
>JASHRJ010000070.1 GCA_030037395.1 Thermoplasmata archaeon | reverse complement strand
GCCGCCGGGAACCACGACGCGTTCTTCGACGCCTTCCAGATCCGTCCCGGCGCCCCGGCGTGGCGGCCGAAGGAAGAACGGGTCCGGATCTGGTAGCGGCCCGGCGCGCGCTCCGGGTGGGTCGGGCGGCGGGGGGTCCGGAGGTCGCCATCAGCCGGCCGCGCGCAGGGGCCGACGGGTCCGGGGCGCGGGGGGCCGCTAGCGCCGGGGCGCCGAGAGCCGAGGGAGGGAATCGAACCCCCAGGAAACGGATCTGCAGTCCGTCGCATTAACCATTCTGCCACCTCGGCGCGGTGACCGCGAGCCGGCTCGGGATTATAGACCTCGCTCGAGGCTCCGGGCCCCGTGCCGGGGCCGCGGTTCAGATCGGCCGGAGTCCCCGTCGCAGCCTTAGGCGGAGCGAGCGGGCGGCGAGGCGGAGCCGGTACGACGCGGTGGCGGACCGACCCTCGGCGACCGTGCGGCCCCGGCGAAGCGCCTCCAACAGGTCGTCGACCGTGGCGGCGGCCTCCGGGAACCGGGTCCAGGCGGTCCCCACCTCCTCGACCCCGTGGGCGTCGCTGCCACCGGTCGTCCCGAGCCCCCGCCTCCGCGCGACCTCGGTGGCGCGCCGGTTCGTCCCCAGTCCGGTGTGGCCGTTGATCGTCTCGATCGCGGGCACTGCGGCCCGGTCGGCCCAGCGGGTCCCGACCCCGTGCACTAGGCGGAACGGGTGGGCGAGCACCGGCACCCCTCCGTGCCCCTCCACCCAGGCGACCGCAGCGTCAACCGGGAGGTCCCGGGGTGGCACTTCCCCCAGTCCGAAGGCGAGGAGGTGGCCCGCGTCGGTCGACACCTCGACGGCGGGCAGCCAGAGGAACCCGGGGGTCTCCCGGGCGAGGTCGGCGAGCCGACCGAGCCCGTCGACGCTCTGGTGGTCGGCGAGCGCGAGACCGTCGAGCCCCGCCTGTTGCGCCGCCGCCACGAGCGCCTCGACCGGGGCGCGTCCGTCCGGCGAGTGGGCGGAGTGGACGTGAAGGTCGAGCCGACGGCCCGGGGTCATCGCACCTTCGCGCCGGAAGGGACCGGCTCGGCCGGGCCGACGGCCCGGCCGGGCCCGAAGGCGACGACCGTCGCTGCCGGGGCACCGGGGCGCCCGCGCCGGACGACCACCTGCGCCCCCGCGGGCCAGCTTCCCTCGACCGGCACCGGCTCGCCCCCCAGGTCCACCACCGTGCCCCCGGGGGCGCCGGATCCGGTCACCGTCCCGACGGCGAGCGGGACCGAGCCGAACTCCTCGGGGGAGATCGTCCGGGACCCCGCCGGGCCGGCGACCGTTCCGGGCTCGACCCCCGGCGGGGGCGCGAGGACGACCGCGCGCTCGCCGGCGTCGGCGGCGAGCACCATCCCCTCCGAGGTGATCCCCCGGAGCGGCCTCGGGGCGAGGTTCGCGAGGAGCACGACCCGGCGGCCGGTGAGCGCCTCGGCCGGGTACGACGACCGGAGCCCTGCCACGACCGTCCGGCGGCCCCGGGTCCCGAGCGACAGCTCGAGGGCGTACAGCCGATCGGCGTTCGGGTGCGGGCGGGCGGAGACGATCTCCGCGGCCACGAGCTCGAGCGGGACCTCGGCGGGGTCGTCCGGCGCCGGCGGGCGGTCGCCGCCGGACGGCCCGCTCTCCTCGGGCTTGGGGAACAGGGGCCGGACCGTGCCGAGGGTCTGGCCGGCGGGCACCGGTTCGAGCGCGCGGTCCCAGTCGCGGGGCCCGGGCGGGTCGGCGAAGCCGAGCATCCGGTGGACCTCCGCGCTCGAGAACGGAAGGACTGGCGCGAGCCACGTGGCGATCGCGCGGAGCCTCCAGAGCGCCTCGTACACCACCCGGGAGCGGTCCGGGTCCTCGAGGGCCCAGGGCCGGCCCTCGTGGAAGCGGCGGTTCGCCTCGCGGACCTCCTCGAGGGCGAGGTCGAGCGCTTCCTTGAGGTGGACCCGCTCCAGCTCGTCGGTGATGCGGCGGTGGGCGGCGGCGATCCGGGACCCGACCCCGTCCGGGGCGTCGGGGGCCCAGCCGTCCGGCGGCGACGGGACCCGTCCCCCGTAGCGGTCCCGCGCCAGCACGAGGGTCCGCTGGACGAGGTTGCCGTACTGGTTCGCGAGCACCTCGTCGCGGACCTGGGCGAACTCCTCCCAGTCGAGCTCCGTGTCGTGGTGCTGGGGGGCCAGGAGGGCGGCGTAGAACCGGATGACGTCCGGCGGGTATCGGGCGAGGAGCGACGGCACGAACGGGTCCGGGCCCTGGGTGCGGGACTTCGAGACCTTCTCTCCCTGGACGAGCAGCCACTCGTTCGCCGGCACGTCGAACGGCAGCTTGAGCCCGCCGACCCCGAGGAGGACCGACGGCCAGACGATCGTGTGGTGGAACTTGTTGTCCTTCCCGACGAAGTAGTAGGCGCGGACCGGCTCCCGCTCGTCCCAGTACCGGTGCCAGGCGTCCGGTCGCCCCGAGCGGATCGCCCACTCCTCGGACGCCGACAGGTAGCCGATCAGCGCGTCGAACCAGACGTAGAACCGCTTGGTGGCGTAGCCGTCGAGCGGGATCGGTACCCCCCAGTCGAGGTCGCGCGTGATCGGGGTCGGCCGCAGCCCCTCCGCGAGGAAGCTCTCGGCAACCCGTCGGGTCCCCGGACGCCAGTGCCCCTGTCCGGCGAGGTACTCCTGGAGCTTCGGCGCGAGCCGGTCCAGCTCGAGATAGAAGTGCTCGGTCGGGCGACGCTCCGCCGGGGTCCCGCAGAGGGAGCAGCGGGGGTTCCCGAGCGTGCGGGCGTCCAGCGGGCGCCCGCAGCGGTCGCACTCGTCCCCCCGGGCGCTCTCGAACCCGCAGTTCGGGCAGGTTCCGATCAGGTAGCGGTCCGGCAGGAACCGCTGGTGCTTCGGGCAGAACGGGGCCTCCTCGGTGCGGCGCCGGACGTACCCGTGCTCGAGCAGCGCGAGGAACAGCCGCTGGACGGTCCGCTCGTGGACCGGCGTGCGCGTCGACGTGTAGAGGTCGAACGAGAAGCCGAGGCGCTCGAACGCGTCGCGGTTGATCGCGTGGTACCGCTCGGCGACCGCGGCCGGCGTCGTCCCCTCCTGCTCGGCGCGCACCAGGGTGGGGGTCCCGTGCATGTCGGAGCCGGAGACCATCAGCACCTCGTCCCCGCGCAGCCGGTGGTACCGGGCGAAGATGTCCCCGGGGAGGTACGCCCCCGCGAGGTGCCCCAGATGGAACGGGCCGTTGGCGTACGGCCAGGCGACCGCGACCAGGATCCGGGCCATCGTCCCCCTCGGTAGCGGAGCGAGCCGGGCGGTCCCGTAAGGGTTGCGTCGCGCCCCTCGGCCCGCCGGTCATGGGACCGGGGCGTGGCGCGGAGCGCGCCGCTTTAACGGACCGGACCGCTGTCGGGACCGTGCCCGACGCCGAGCCGCCGATGGTCCGGCCCACCGTCGCCGCCGCGGACCGCGAGATCGGCCTGCGGCACCCGGTCCTCGAGCACGGGTTCGTTGTTCTGGTCGACTACATGGGGGACGACGCCGCCATCGTGCAGGCGGCGCGCGTCTCCTACGGCCGGGGGACGAAAACGGTGCGCGACGACCGCGGCCTGGTCCGCTACCTGCTGCGCCACCGCCACACCACGCCGTTCGAGATGGTCGAGCTGAAGTTCCTGGTCCGGCTCCCGATCTTCGTCGCCCGGCAGTGGATCCGTCACCGGTCGAGCTCGGTGAACGAGTACTCGGCGCGGTACTCCATCGTCCCGGACGAGTTCGAGGTGCCGGCGCCCGAGGAGGTCCGGCACCAGTCCTCGCGCAACCGTCAGGGCCGTGACGAGCCGCTGGAGTCGACGGTCGTCGAGCGGTTCCGCTTCGACCTCGAGCGGGTCTCCGAGGACGCCTACGCCGTCTACTCCCGCGCGCTGGAGGCCGGCGTCGCCCGCGAGACCGCGCGCCTCGTGCTGCCGGTCGCCTACTACACCCAGTGGTACTGGAAGACCAACCTGTGGAACCTGTTCCACTTCCTGTCGCTGCGGCTGGACGCCCACGCCCAGGAGGAGATCCGGCTCTACGCCGCGGAGCTGGCCCGGCTGGGCCGCCTGGTCTGCCCGGTCGCCTTCGAGGCGTTCGACGAGTTCGTGCTGGAGAGCCTGCCGTTCGGCCGCCGGGAGCAGCTCGCCCTCCGCCGTCTGCTCGCCGGGGCGACCCCGGAGCAGGCC
>JASHRJ010000069.1 GCA_030037395.1 Thermoplasmata archaeon | reverse complement strand
GTGAGCGACGGCGCGACGTACGTGCGACCGCCCAGCAGATCGACGGCGACGTTCGAAGGGGCCACGGACCAGGTGATCGTCTCGTTGACGCTCGCCCCGTCCACGGCCACCGTGCCGGCAGAGTCGTTCGCCTGGTAGCCGGGGACCGGGGAGGCGGACCACGCGTAGGTGCCGTTCGACTCGTTGAACCGAACGGTAAACCCCGTCGAACTCTCGGTGACCCCGCCCACCGAGACCGACCATAGGGTCCCGGGCGAAAGGCCGGACTCCGAGAAGGTCACCGGGTACGCGTTCGGGGTGATGGCGTACAGCACCGACTCGCAGTGGCAGAGCGGGTTCGGGTTCAGGAACTCCGTTCCGGAAGCCCAGACGGCCCCGTCGAACGCCTCCAGGTCGGTGAGCGTCCCCCAGAACGTCCCCACCTCGGTGAACGAGCCGCTGCCGTAGGCCACGTACAGGGTGGTGTTGTCGTCGTCTGTGACGCCGATCCACGTTTCGCTGGGGCTCCCCCCCACGTACGAAACGAACGTCGCGCTCCCGCTGGAGACGTTGAAGATGGGCCGGGCCGTGAGATTGTTGGGGAAGAGCTGGACGAGCCGGTCGTCCTCGGCCACTAGGAACGACGAGCCGTCCGCCGCGACCAGCCGGCCGCTCCCGAGGGTCTGGTAGTAGCTTGCGTCGAGCAAGGTGGAGAGGTTCCTCGAGGTATTGTTGGTGGGCGACACCAGCCCGGCGTACCCTTGCGCGACCAGCAGGAAGTAGCCGTCGGCGTACGCGGCGTCGAAGAACCCGGCCGCCGGAGCCGGCAGCGTCGGGAATCGACCGGTGATGGTCGAGAAGACCCCGGCGTCCAGCAGGCCGACCACCGGGGAGGAGCCCCCGGAGGTCTCCCGGACGAGGACGGTGTACGGCCCGCCGCTCGCCATCGCGACGAGATCGTAGCAGGACCCGCTCGTGGTCCACGACGCCGGGAGCTCGGCGTTCAGGGAGGACAGGGACGTGCTCGAGCCGTTGAGTTGGTACAGGTTCACTCCGCCGGGGCAGCCCCCCGCGGTCCCGCCGAGGAGCAGGCTCCCGCCCGACGGCTGGGCGTAGTCGGAGTAGCCGTCCACCCCCGAGATGTTCTGGGGGCTGCCGGGGTCCGAGGAGCTCACGCTGACCAGGCCGTTGCCCCCGGTGATGACCAGCTGGTCTCCGACCGTTGCCTCTTGGCCGGTCCAGAGGAGCTCCGGGGCCAGGGCGTCCGTGAGGTTGTCGATTCCGTACGACGGGGGGTCACCCCCGTCGGGTCGGATCGCGGGGCTGGCAGCAGCCGCCCGGACGGCGGGGGCGGCTGCGCCCCGGGTGCTCGCCGCCGGGCCCGTGGGAGGCGACGGGCTCGAACCTGTCGTCCCCGGCCCTCCGCTCCCCGCCGGCCCGGTCAGGGAAGAAAGCACCAAGGAGCCTACGATCGCTACGGCCGCGAGCCACAACCACGGTAGCCGCGACCGAGGGTCGTCTACGACGGTCACGGACCCCGCCGAAAGGGAATGCCGGTATCGTATTTGAACCACCCCGAAGAAATTCCCAGAAGTCTACCGAGAGGGCTCCGACCGCCCTGCGGCAGCCGGCCGTGCCCCGGGTGAATCCGCCGGCTTGGTCGGGCCTACTTCGCTCGAGGTGACGCGCCCGAGGGATCCCGGAGGCGTGTGCACGGCTGCGGGCGGCCGGTAGCCCCTTTGCCGAAAGCTTACGGCGGGAGGCCCGCCGCGCCCGGCCGCCGGGGGTCCTGAGGGCCGGTCAGGGAGCCGCCGGCGGTCCGCCAGATCCGGCCCTAGGCGCAGGGCCGGGCGTCCGCGCAGGACGCCTACGGTACAGGGTGACCCCCGTGACCACCAGGACACCCGCAACGGCCCCCGCGCCTGCGAGCAGATAGTATCCCTCGTTCCCGGGAAGACCCAAGAACCCTCTCGCGTGGGTCGCGGGCACGGGGCTGAAGCGGATCTCCTCGGCGGACGGCCCGGCCGAGACGTTCACCGTGCCCGAGCTCGGCACGGCGGCCTCCCCTGGCACGGAGCCCACGTCGAACGTGTACGAGCCGTTCGGCTCGACGAACGCGAGAGCGGTACCGTTCGAAGAGCCTCGCGTCCCGCCGAGGGTAACGCTCCAGTTCGTCCCGGCAGGCAGTCCCACCTCCGCGAACCGCACCGCGAACTCGCCCGCCGCGAGCGCGGCAAACGTGACGTCCAGGCGGGCCGCCCCTCCCCGAACGACCAGGGTCGCGGATACCGGATCCGGGGTGTAGGCGAGGGGCGTGCCGACGGTGACCGCATAGGTGCCGTTGACCCGGAGAAACTCGAGAGAGGACCCCCGGCTCGAGAGGTTCGTTCCGGCAAGATCCGTCCACCACGACCCTCCGGACGGAAGACCCGACTCGACGATCGTGACGACGTAGGTGCCGGCCCCGCCGACTGCAAAGTCGATCGTCTGGGGGACATCGGCACCGTCGACGGAGAGGTTCCCCGAGGCGGGGAGCGCGAGGTAGCCGCCCGCGTGCGCCGTGAACGCCCAGCTCCCGTTCGCCGCGTAGAACGTGATCGACGCGAGCAGGGAGGTCTTCGCCAGGCCCTGGAACGCGACGGACCACGCCGTGTCCGCGGGGAGGCCCACCTCCGAGAACGAGACCGCGTAGACCGCCTCGAAGCGGACCACGACGGCGACCGAGCTCCCGTTGACCGTCAGGTTTCCGTAGCCGGGTTCGCCCTGGAAGCCGGCGACCAGCGGGGTGGCGAGATACGTGTAGTTCCCGTCGGGGACCCGATCCACGATCGACGCGACGGTCGACGTGTTCCCGTCGTTCACAAGCGAGCCGCTTGCACCCTCGAGCGTCAGGGCCCAACCCGACCCGGTGGGTAGCCCGGTTTCGGAGAACGTCACCGCGTATCCGGCTCCGGTAGGGGACGTGTCCGGCACGACAGCGACCGAGCCCGAGGCCGGCTCGACAAGGCGGGAGCCTACGAGGCGCCCGTCGATCCCGACGAACACGGCCCCACGCCGCCCGTCGAACGCAAGGCCTTCCGGTTCGCAGGCGAACGCCACGACACTGACCTCCTGGTCCGAGGTGTCGTTGACCATCACCAGCTCGCCCTGCCGCGGGTCCGCCACGAACACCGCCCCGCGCGCCGGGTCGTAGGCGAGCGCGGCGAAGTCGCTCTCGATCCCGCCGGCGAGGGTGACCACCACCTCGTTGTCGGAGTCGGCGATGACGCTGAGGGAGCTGGAGCCCTGGCCGAGGTTGGAGTCCGCGACGAAGATCTCGGAACGGCCGCTGTCGTAGGTCACGGCCGTAGGAAACGGCCCGACCGCGATCGTGGCGGTGACCCGGGCGGGGGCGCCGGAGAGCACGCTCACCGTGCTCGCCTGCTCGTTCGCCACGTACAGCGCGCCGGTGCCGTTGTCGTACGCCACCCCGTCGGGGCCCGCCCCCACCGGGATCGTCTCGACCACGCTGTCGCTCGAGTCGGCGATGACGCTGACGTCCCCGGAGGCCCAGTTCGCGACGAACACCTCGCGCGCCTGCGGGTCGTACGCGACGCCGTCCGGACTGAGGCCGACCGGCACGGTCGCCACGACGGTGTCGTTCGAGTCCGAAATGACGCTGGTCGTGTTCGATCCCTCGTTCGCGACGAACACCTCGCCCAACCGAGGGTCGTACGCGAGTCCGGCAGGGTACAGCCCCACCGACACGGTGGCGAGGATCCGATCGGACGCGTCGTCCAGGACCAGCACGGCGTCCAGGTCCGGGTCCGCGACAAAGACCTCAGCCTTCCCGCCGTCGTAGACGAGAGCGCTCGGTTGATCCGAACCGGGAAGGATCTCGCCGACCACGGTGAGGTTCGAGTCGGAAAGGAACGCCACGTCGCACCCGCAGCTCCCGCCGATCCCGCCGAGCCCACTCGTCACCACGATCTCGTGCTGCGACGGATCGTAGGCAGCGCCCGAGGCGCCGCGTCCCGCCTCCGGCGACGCCACGACGGTGTCGTTGGAGTCCGCGATCACGCTCACCACTCCAAACTCCGCGTCGGCCACGAAGACCTCACCCTGGGCAGGATCGTACGCCACCCCGACCGGCTCCTGCGACGTCGCGACGGTGGCCGCCACGGACAGGTTCGCGTCGTCGACCACACTGACCGTGTTCGACCCGCCGTTGGCCACGAAGACCTCGGACCGGCCGGAGTCGTACGCGATCCCGTCCGGGTGGGTCCCCACCCCCACGGTGGCGGCGACCGTACGGTTCGACACCCACAGAACGCTCACGTTCGCGGAGCCCGAGTTCGCGACGAACAGCTCTCCCCGGGCCGGGTCGAACGCGACCGCGGCCGGGCCCTCGCCCACGGTCACCGTGGCGACGACCGTATTGTTCGCGTCCGCGATCACGCTGACCGTATCCGATCCTTCGTTGGCCACGAAGATCTCGCCCGAGACGTTGTCGTAGGCCAACCCCTCCGGCGCGGAGCCGACCGGCACGGTGGCGACCACGGTATCGTTGGTCAGGTCGAGGACGCTCACGGAGTCCGAGCCGGAGTCCGCCACGAAGAGCTCTCCGCGGGCGCTATCGTAGGCGAGTCCGGCGGGGTCGACTCCTACCGCCACGGTGGTCACGAGGGTGTCGTTCGTCGCGGCGATGACGTCGATGTCCCCGCTCGCCGCGTCGGCGACCAGCACCCGGCTCTCCGCCGGGTCGTACACGGCCGCCACGGGGTCGTACAGACTGGGCGTGTATCCTCCGGGAACCACCGTGCCGTTCCAGAGGACCAGGGTCGAGCTGACCGCGAGCGCGCCCGACCAGGGGGTCACCGGCTGGGCGACGGCGGGTATGTCGCTAAGGGTCTCGGACTCGTAGATGAACCCGTTGACCGCGAACACCGCGTCCTGGCCGGCGTCGAAGACCACGCCTTCGGGAGATATCCCGGTCTGGTTCCCAATGTCGAGCGTTCCGACGACGGAGTTGGTGGCGTCGTCGATGACCTCCACCGTCGTTCCGACGACGGCGTACATCTCGCCCTGCAGGGGGTCGTAGGCAAGGCCGGACGCGGCGGCACCTTCGGTGGGGCCCGTGGGGATCGTCGCGACGACCGTAAGGGCTGAGTCGTTCAGGACCGCGATCGGGCCGGTCCTCTCCGCGGCGAACGTCTCCCCCCTCGCCGCGTCGTAGGCCAGGCCCTGGACGGCCGCGGCGAAATTCCCGACGCTGACCGTGGCGACCTCGCTGAGGTTGGATCCCGAGAGCACGGTGACGACGTTCGAGTCTCCGCTCGCCACGAAGATCTCTCCGAGGCCGGAGTCGTACGCGAGCTCCGAGGCCCCGTCCGCCACCGCAACGGTCGCGACCACGGTGTTGTTCGCGTCGGCGATCGCGCTCAGGTTGCCGGACTCCTCTGCGACCAGAACCTCCGCCTGGTCGGGGTCGTAGGCGAGGGCCTCGGGAGCGCTCGCGACGGGAACGGTCGCGACCACGCGGTCGCTCGAGGCTGCGATCACGCTAACGTTGTCCGAGCCGTAGTTCGCTACGAACACCTCCCCGAGGCCGCTGTCGTAGGCGATTCCGTCCGGCTCCTCGCCCACCCCAACCGTTCTGACTTCCCGGTCGGTGGTATCGTTGATCACGGCGACCGAGCTTTCGCCGCTCTCGGTGACGAAGACCTCGCCTTGCGCCGGGTCGTACGCGACCGCATACACGGGATACGCAGCGGTGCCTTCGTCGGCCCCCCCCACGACCGCAAGGGCCGGAACTGACAGGATGGTGACCCCACCCGGGAAGTCGTCTCCCACGAAGAGCTCTCCTCGGCCCGCGTCGTACGCCAGCCCTTGCGGGAGGTAGTCGAGACCGGTGGTGGCTACGACGGAGTCGTTCAGGTCGGAGATGGCTACCACCGACCCGTCCTCGGTGGCCGCCAGCACCTCGCCGGAGGTGGCGTCGTAGGCGAGCGAGTACCCCTCGGTACTGAAGTCGATCGTGCCGACCACCGTGTCGTTGGAGTCGGAGATCACCGCCATCTCGCCGTCGCTGCTCCCCACGAAGATCTCGCCCCGGCCGCTGTCGTAGGCGATCGCGTTCGAGGGAGAGCTCAGGTTGACCGTCCCGACGACCGTGTCGTTCGAGTCCGCGATCACACTGACGGCGCCGCTCCCGTCGGCGACGAAGACCTCCCCGCGGGCCGGGTCGTAGGCGAGCGCGACCGGCTCGAGGCTCACGTCCACGGTCGCGACGACGGTGTCGTTCGAATCTGCAATGACATCCACGGTCCCGGAGCCGGCGCTGGCAACGAATACTTCGTGTTGGCCGCTGTCGTACGCCACGTCGGTCGGTCCGCTGCCGACCGCCACGGTGGCCACGACCGTGTCGTTGGAAGCCGCCAGGACGCTGACGCGGTTCGAGTCGAAATCCGCGACGAAGACCTCGTTGGTGGCAGAGTCGTAGGCTAGGCCGCCCCCAAGACCAGTTCCGCCGATAGAATACGGGGCGAGGGGAACGGTCGCGACGACCGCATCCGTGGTATCGTTGATCACTACCACGGTCGTGGGGTTGCTGACGAAGATTTCGCCGAGCTCGGGGGCATAGGCCACGGCCTCCGGGCGGACCACTGGCGGAATGTAGTTGCCCGGGACGGTCGTGTTGTTCCAGAGAACGAGGGTCGAGGCTACGGCCGGGAGCGGAGACGCGGCCGCCGGCACCTCCCGTTCGGCCGGCCGCCCCGAGGGCAGGCTCGCCCCTGGCTCACCGGACGGTCCGGCGGGAGCCCCGGAGGGCTGGCCGGAGCTTGCGGTCGCCCCCGTCACGGTGGCCGAGCCCCCCGAGGGCGCCACGTGCGCTCCGGCGAGCGCGCTGGTTGCGCTCAGCAAGGCCAGCGCGAGCACCAACGGCGTCGATGCGGGTCGGGGTGATGCATGACGCTGCCGCATCAGAGCCTCGCGAGCGTACCGGCCGGCCCCGATACCAGCAGGGTCTTTATCCCTCCTCCCCGCGGCGTTTGTCGAAGAGCGGGTGGCCGGCGGATCGCGCTTGCAGACCGGTCCGCAGGCTGGCTCGCCACGCCTCACAGGACGGAGATGGGACGACCTGCAAGGCATCCGGAGGAACGAAGAGAGGTGATGGCCGACGGGCATTCGCCGCCCGCGGTTGGCTGAGGGGCCTGCCGGTACCGGAGTTTCGGGCGGTCATGCAGCCTCACCTCCGAGGTCCACCCGGGGCTCGCCCCGTCGGACGGGAGCCTCCAAGGTCAATCAGCCCGCTGGGGCAGGCCGGAGGGCCGTCATCGAGCGTGGGCCTCCGGCAGGCGACTGCGAGGTACACGGCCAGCCCTCCGGGCCAAGAGACCCCCCCAGCCGCCGTTCCCCCGGGCTCGGTTTGGGGCGTGCCGAAAACCCCACATAGCCACGGCCGATGGAGCCGGTGCCACGATGCGGCAGCTCCTTCCCTTCGCCCTCGTGAGCGTGGTCACCGGTACGCTCCTACTGAGTTCCTTTGCCGTCCCGACCTCCGCTGCCGACCGCTCACCGGACCCTGGCGCAGCAGCCGCGGCGGTCCCCGCGGGGACGACCGCGCCACAGCCCACCGCAGCCCAGGAGCTGCCGGCGGACGCTGGGCCCCCGGCCGCGCAGCCGGCTCCGCCGGGGACTCCGCTCCCTGGGGGCGGGTCGGGCCTCCCGTCGTTCGTGCTTGGCACTGCCGGGGCCGGGGCTCTGGGAGCGCCCGGGACAACGATCCCCTCACAAGCCTCGGGGCTCCCGGGCGAACGGCCGGTGGGCACGACCGAGAGCCACGCATCTCGATCCGTCGAGCCCGCGGCCGGCGCACTCGCCGTTCGGGACACGCTGTTCCTCGGGAATGGGACCCTCCGTCAAGGGGATGCCACCCCTTCGCTCGGGGGGGCTGCGTTCGCGGCCTTCGATCCCACTACCGGCCTCCTGTACATCACCTATGGCGGCGACGACGTCCTGGTCGTAGACCCGAGTCAATTCGCGGTCGTGGGCCGCTGGAACGTATCGGCCGCCGCCGGGAACCTCGTCTACGACGGCTTCACGGGCCAGCTGCTCATCGAGTCGAGCGGGGTCGTCCTGGGGGTTGACCCGGGGAACGGCACGGTGGCGTTCCGCATACCGGTACCCGATGCGGCCGCCGGGCAGGACGGAACGATCGTTTTCGACCCGGACACGAATGCGCTCTGGGTCACCAACCCGTACTCGGCCAACGTATCGGTCGTCGACCTTGCCAACGGCACGCTTCTCGCTCAGCGGGCGGTCGGAGGCGGGTTCAACGACGTCCTGGCCGGCGTTTACGACCCCACCAACGGGCAGGTCTACCTGTCGTACTACGAGGCAGAGTCGGTGCTTATCTTCAACGGGTCGACGCTGCAACAGGTCGCGAACGTCTCGATCCCGCAGTTCTGCTGCTTCGCGTGGGGGCTCGGACTGGACGCCGCCACGGGCGACGTCTTCGTCTCCGCCGGACTCGTCGGCCTGGGGGCGGGCCTGGTCGAGCTCTCCCCCTCGACCGACACGGTCGTCGGCTCGGTGAGGATCGGCGGCTTCCCGAGCAACCTCGCCTACGACCCTGGGACCGGCGACCTCTACGTGCCGGACGCCTACCGCAACCTGACGACGGTCGTCGATCCCAAGACCCTCACGATCCTCTACAACATGTCCCTCCCACAGGACCCTGCGTTCCTCTACGGCCAGGTCCTCCCCGTGGACGTGGCCAGCCTGGGCCGCGTGTTCGTACCGATCTACTACAGCGACACCCTGGACGCCGTCTCGACGGTGAACCGCACCGACGTCCCGGTCATGCACTTCGGCTCGGACCCGTACGCGAGCGTCTACGATCCCGCCTGCTCCTGCGACGCGATCGCCGACTCGGGCCGCGACACGCTCGACTTCGTGGACGCCGCCTCGATGCAACTCGAGTCGACGGTTCCCCTCGAGGGCGAGCCGTACGGCGTGGCCTACGACAACCGGACCCACGACCTCTGGATCACGTTGGCCGGTCTGTTCGTCGGGCGGAACGGGATCCAGATCGTGAACGGCAGCACCGGGGCGACCGTTGCGACGCTCGGCGACGCCGACCTGCCGTGGGGGATCGCGTACGACCCGAGCAGCGATCGGATGTTCGTGGCCGACTACCTCACCAACGAGGTCCGGGTGCTGAACGCGTCGAACCGAACTGCGGTCGCTGAGCTCCCCCTGGGGAACAACACGGACGCGGTCCTATACGACGCCGCCTCGGGGGACATCTTCACCGCGAACTGGGGATCTCAGAACGTCTCCGTGGTCAACGGGACCACCGATGCTCTGGTCGCGACGTTCGCGATGCCCGGAGCGCCGTTCTCGCTGGGATACGATCCGCTCACCGAGCAGGTCCTGGTCGGCGACGCGTCCGGCCAACCCGTGCGGTTGCTCAACGCCTCCTCGCTCGCGACGGCCGGCTCGCTGCCGGTGACCTACGTCGCCGCCTTCGCTTACGACCCGAGCAACGGCGCCGCGATCCTGTTCAACGAGACGGCGGTCGCGACGGAGGCGAACCTGACCACCGACACGCTGGCCTCGATCCCGATCGGCCAGGCGTCGCGGTCCGGCACCTGGGTACCCGGGGTCGGGCTCCTCGCGAACGACGGGGTCACCGGTGCGGTGTACCTGGTGGCCAACGCTCCCGTTTCCGGCCTGATCACCAACGTGACCGTGGAGGCGAGCCCCGAGTCCGTGTCGCTCGGCGGCACGCTCCACCTCGTGACCCTGGAGGTCGGGGGCATCGGCTCCCCGACCTACTCGTACAGCGGCCTACCGTCCGGCTGCGCCAGCGCCAACCGCTCGACGCTCGACTGCGCCGTCGGCGCGCCCGGCGACTACGCCGTGGAGGTCAGCGTCTCGGACAGCTCGGGGTACACAGGCCAAGCCCGGGTGCTGGTCGCGGTCGTCGCGGACTACGCGGTCGACGTGACGCGGGAGGAGCCGCTGCGAGGGGGAACGTGGTGGTTCGCGGTCTACGGCGGCCCCGCGTTCTCCTCCAACGACTCCTCGATCGAGCTCGAGGAGCCGAACGGGACGTACGGCTTCTCGCTCGGGGTCCTCCACGGGGCGTTCGAGGCCCTTCCCCCCCACGGGTCGTTCACGGTCGGCGGCGCTGCCGTGGCGGTCCCGGCGAACTTCGTTTCCCTGTACCAGGTCACGTTCATGGAGGCCGGCCTGCCGGCCAACCTGTCCTGGACGCTCGTCCTCGGCGGCACCTCGCGCAGCACCTCCGGGACCTCGCTCATGGTGCCGGCGGCGAACGGCACGTGGAACTACACTACGACCTCCGAGGGGTACGGCACCGGGCCGGGCAACGTCTCCGTCGCGGGAGCGAACGCCAGCGTCGGGCTCACGTTCGTGGTGTGGAAGTACACGGTCGCCTTCACCGAGAGCGGGTTGCCGGCAGGGACGGACTGGACCGTTACGTTGGGCGCTCTTGGGCAGCAGAGCACCTCCAACGCGTCGACGATCGGATTCACGGTCCCTAACGGAACGATCAACTACACGGTCGGGCCGCCCCCCGACTACCTCGTACAACCGGGTTCGGGCACCGTCCGCGTCGACGCCGCCTCGCTCGCCGTCCCGGTGCGGTTTGCCCTGGGGGCCAACCTCGAGTTCACCGAGAGCCGGCTCCCCGCCGGAGCCTGGTGGGAGGTGGCAGTGGAAGGGAATACTTCGCTCGGGGCCTGGGACGGATCCTACGGGACGGACCTGGTGTCCTTCGCGGCAAGGGTGCCGGTCGGCGCAACGTACAGCTATCAGGTCTCGCCGTTCGCCGGCCTGCTGCCGGAGCCGGCACAAGGGAACGTGACCGTCAACGCCTCCGGGGCGGCGGTCGACATCGTCTTCACCGACGTCCCGTACTCGATCACGTTCCGCGAGTCGGGCCTGCCGGCCACGGTCCTGGCTCGCGACGGTTGGCGGCTGGAGGTGGACGGGACCGTGCAGGTCCTCTACACCTCGTCGGTCACGTTCGCGGGCCCGGACGCTTTTTCGCTGCCGTACCTGGTCACGGGCCCGAAGGGATACCGCCTGACCGGCATGGCCCCGAGCGGCCTCCTGGCGTACTCCTCGGAGAACCTCTCGGAGTCGGTCACCTTCGTGCCGGGGACTACCTCCACGCTCCGCTTCACGGAGACCGGAGTCCCCCGTGGGCACCCCTGGTGCGTCAACGTGAGCGGGCAGCAGGCCTGCGGCAACCGCTCGAGCCTAGTGTATACGGACCTCAGCCCGGGCAACTACCCATACGCGGTCGTCTCGCCGGTCTCGGGGGAGGTGATCTCGGCCAAGCTCCAGGGGGTCCCGGTGGCGGACTCCGGTTCGGTGAACGTGACCGCGGGGAAGGCGACCGCGATCGCCCTCAAGTTCGTACACCCGTACGCGGTGACCTTCACCGCGGTCGGCCTTCCCCCCGGGAGCTCTTGGACGGTGACGGTCCGGGGGGTCCCTCGCACCTCGACGGGAGGGGGCCCGCTCGTCTTCGAGCTCCCCAACGGCACGTACGGCTACCGCGTCACGTTCCAGCCGGGGTACACCATTGTCGGGAACCCTCGGGAGGTCCATGTCGCGGGGAGCCCGGTCGCGGTCACGGTAACGATTAGCGTCCGTCGGAGCCACGGGGGGAATCCCGGGGGGCCCGTACCCGAAGTACCTGCCTCGGCGCTTCCCCTGGGCCCCCCGTCCCCGGCAGCATCGACTCGGCGCTCGCGCTAGCCCTGGCGGCGCCCGGCTCGCCTCCGGCCCGGCGCTCGGGCCGCCGAGCGGTCGCGGGCCGAACGCGAGCCTCGGGTCCCCCCACTCGGCGCGTTCGGCCGGCCAGTGGTCGGTCGTCGTGCTGTCGACCCGCGCGACTCCACCACGGCGAAGAGCGTTCTCGCAATGCGCGGGGGGCCGACGGTGGACCGGGGGCTCTCTTCCGGAGGGATCGCCGTGGCAGTCCCTGACCTCCGCCGGGACGGCTCTACCAGAGCGCCGAGAGCGAGCTGCCCCGATCGACGAGGACCGCTTCGACCACGAGGACGACGCCGAGGACGAGCATCACGAAGCGCGGCGCCACGAGAAGCGCGGCCAGCTTGAGAACGCCCTTCACGACCGCGAGCGGCAGGTACACGATCGCGAACACCACCAGCCCGATCGCCGCCGCGCCCCACCACGGGAGCGCGGTACCGAGCAGGAACCACGAGCCGACCCCGGCGGCGATCCCGCAGGCGAGGGCGACGAGCGCGGGCCACGGAAGATCGTGCAACACCTTCGCCCAGAAGACGACGCCGGCCAAGACGAGGAGGTAGCCGGTGAACGCTGCGGTCGTGCCTCGATGAAGGTTCCAGACCCCGGTGAGCCCGGCGAACGTCCCGGCGGGAACGGCGAGGACGTTGAGGAGGCCGTGGCGCAGCGTCTCCCGGCCGCCGCGGCCCCCGAGGGCCTCCCACAGCAGGGAGACGACCCCCGCCGCGAGGAGCGCGGCCACGACCGGCCGGGTCCCCTCGAGCTGGTCCAGCCCCATGGTCCCTCCCACCGGTGGGCTCCCTTAAGGTCGTCACACCCGCGCCGCGTCGAGGCGCGCGGCGAGCGACCCTCGACCCCTCGGATTCGGTCGCTCAACGATCCTACGTTTCCCAGGGTCGGATATCGGGTGGCAACTTCCCTTGCGCATATCCAAATACCCCGTCGATGTCCGGGGCCGGGGGGGTCGCCATCTTTTCCTTCGGGGCGGTCGCCCTCGGGCCGCTCGTCTTCATTTTCACGGTCGAAGATGCCGTACTGCTCGTCGGCCTGGTCGGCTACGCGATCTGGTGGGCCTACGAGCTCCATCGCGGCTCCACGGTCTCGCGCCCGGCGCTCGGGATGCACATCCTCATCTACGGGCTCCTCGCGGCGTACGTCTTCTCGAGCGGGGTCTTGGCCCTCTCCCGGGCCGGTCTCACGCCGAACCTCCTGCGTGCGTCGTGGTATCTGGTACCGGTCGGGGTTCCGTTCCTCGTCTCGATGGCGGCCGGCCACCGGTTCGCGGCACGCCGCCTGGTCGTAGAGCGCACCGCGACCGGCCGGTGGACGTACCGAGGGGCCGCGGCGGTTCCGTTCCTGTGGCTGCTGCTCTGGCTCGTCCGGCTAGGGCTGGAGGACGGTCCGCTGAAGGGCTACTCGGTCTTCACCGGTCCGTGGCTCGGCGTCGCGGCTCCCGCCTCCGTGCCGGCCCTGACGTTCGGCGTCGTCGTCTCGGTCGTGGTCGGCGTGTACTTTGTGAGCTTCGGCTTCCTGATCGGGTTCTCCGCCGCCGTCTGGGGGAGCTTCCGACGGACCCGGAGCGCGTTGGAGGCGGGGCTTCCCGCGAGCCGGGCCCGGGCGGCGAGACCGGTCTCGGTCGAGCCGTTCTCCGGTGGCTCGCCCCGATGGGCCCCTAACGTTCGGGGGTCCGGCCCCTACAATATCTCCGGTGCCCGTGCTCCCCCTTCGGGG
>JASHRJ010000068.1 GCA_030037395.1 Thermoplasmata archaeon | reverse complement strand
ACCGGGGCGGGGGCGACCGGAACGGGCGGCACGGACGGGGGCGGGGTCGCGGCCGGGGGAGCCGCCGCGACCGCGTCGGCCGCGGGAGCGAGGATCGGGCTCTCCCCCGGGCGGGCCTCGAGATAGGCGTTCGCGCGCTTCGCCGTCTCGCCGGTCATCGCGACGGTGCGGCCGCGGGGCCGGCTGAGGAGGAGGGCGGCGGTCTCCATCGCGGTGCCAATCCGCCACATCTCCTTGCGGCGCTCGCGACCGGTCGGCG
Organism: Thermoplasmata archaeon; assembly: GCA_030037395.1. GTDB lineage: Archaea > Thermoplasmatota > Thermoplasmata > Lutacidiplasmatales > UBA184 > Lutacidiplasma. The sequence continues at coordinate 14,660 of JASHRJ010000068.1, read as the reverse complement.
CCTCCGCGTCCGAGAGGCTCGCGTGGAGCCGGGGGGCCTCGACCTGGTCGACGCGGCGGGCGACCTCCAGGATGCGGGGGTCGTTCGCGTCGCGGACGTACTGGAGGATCAGCGGGAGCGGGTCCTTCGCCCGGCCGGGGGCCGGCCGGGTGAGGTCGCGCAGCGTGACGGGGGCGCCCTGCCAGCTCTGCATCCGCTTCGCGTGGCGCTCCCCTTCGGCCTCCGCCCGGGGGACCCGCATCACGGCGAGCGCGAGCGGCAGCTCCTCGGTGAACTCGCGGAGGTTGACCTTCGCCGCCGGCAGGAAGTACGGGAAGACGAGGAAGGCGCCGCGGGCGACGAGCGACGCCGGCATCGTGCGGGCCAGCTCCAGGACCGCCCGCGAGACCGCCTCCCACTGCTCGCTCGCGACCAGGACGACCGGGTCGGTGGTCCCGCGGTGGAACAGGAACCCCTCGCCGACCGCCTGGAAGATCGACGCGTCCGGCTCCGGCGCGGCCCGCCGGACCTCCGGCCGCCCGACCATCGTCGCGTGGGCCCGCAGGACCATCGCGCCGAACTCGCCGCCGGCGACGAGCTCCTCGGTCGAGAAGACGAGCGTCTTCATGCCGAGGCGGGGCCGGTCCTCGGTGGACAGGAACATCCGCCCGACGCAGGTGTAGCGCCCGCCCGCCGCCGGGTAGAGGAACAGGTTCGGGTAGAACGAGAGGGTCTGGCTCGGATCCGGGTCCCAGTAGTCGCTCGTGTCGGCGACGTTGATCGTCAGGTTGCCGACGAGCCGGATCGCCTCCAGCGCCTCGCGTCGGCCGGGGAACTCGTCCGGGATCGCGGTGTAGCCGGGGCTCTCCGCCTCGTTGTCGACCTGGCGACACCAGACGGACGCGATCGGGGCGACCGACCGCACGAAGCCGGCCTCCGCGCTGGCGGCCATCAGCTGCCTCCGGTACCCCGCTTCGCGAAGACCCGCTCGCACGCCCGGGCGAGCGGGAGCGTCGTGTTGACCATCACCGGCACGCCGAGGGTCGGGGTCCCGACCTCCGGCGCCTGCTCGCCGCCTTCCCCGAGGAACATCGGGTGGCCCTCGCCGGTGGAGACGGCGCTCGAGATCAGGAAGACGTCCTCCTTGGTCGAGATCCCTCGGCCCTCCTGCGCGACGAGGATCGTCCCCATGCCGGCGCCGTCCCGACGGAGGAGGAAGTCGGCGGTGTCGAACCGGCTGCGGTACGTCCGCTCGCGGACCGACCGCTCGACCTCGGCGTAGAAGTCCTTCAGGCGGTCGGCCTTCGAGATCGCGAGGACGAGCGGGAGGTTCCGCGCCTTCACGTAGCGGAAGACGCCGCGGGCGAGGTTGACCTGCTGCGCCTGGTCCCGCAGCGAGGCGAGCGCCGGCGACAGCAGCAGGACGATCGCGTCGGCCCCCTCGACGAAGCGGCCCAGGAGCGTCAGGCCCCGCCGCCACAGCTCCTGGCGGTCCGGCCGCCAGGAGTCGAAGTGCGGGATGACCCGGCAGCTCTTCGCGGAGACCTCGGCGTCCGGCGCCGTGAGCCAGAGCCGGTCGTAGGTGAAGTAGTCCGCGATGATCCCGCCCGCCTCGTCGACCGTCAGCAGCTCCATCGGCCGCGACGTCCCCGAGCCGTCGGCGGCGCCGTACCGGAAGCGCATCCGCATCTCGACGAACTGGTTGAACTTCGTCGGGAGCGGGTACTTCGTGAGGATCCCCTGGTCCTCGCGCCCCGCCGACAGCTCGATCCACAGCTTCTTGCGGTCCTCCATCGGGCGGTTGACGTAGTAGCGCGTCGTCGTCTCGAGGCTCCCCTCCGGATCGGTGGGGTCGGTCGTCTCGTACGTCGTCTCTTCGAGCGCGACGTCGCTGTCGAGGTCGCCGTAGATCGGCAGCGTCCAGCCGTCCTCGCGGGCCGGCACGTAGGTGATCGGGAGGTTCAGGCCGAAGTGGCCGCTCAGGAACCGGAAGTACGTCGTCTTGCCGGACGCCGGGATCCCGACGACCGCGATCCGCGCGGAGTCCTCGGCGCTCTTCGCCTCGCGCCGGCTCCCCGGCGCCCGCCGGGTCCGGGTCGTGACCTTCACCTCTGCCATCGCCCCGGGCCCCCTACCGCATCTCCGCGAGGCATATCTCGATGAAGTCGAGCGCCCCGTCCACGATCGGGCCCGTCCCGGCCAGCTCGAGCCGGGCGTCCTGCAGCCGGCCGAACACCTCCTCGACCGCCGCCTCGTGCTTCAGCGCCGCGTCCTGCACGTCGCCGGCCCCGGCGAGGCGGGTCAGCTGGTAGGTCCCCCGCAGCTCCATCAGGCTCGCCAGCAGGCCCCGCAGGCGCTCGCGGATCGCCGGCCGCGCCCCCTCGAGCCGGTGCTCGGTGTCGTCCAGGAACCGGACGAGCGTCTCCGTCTCGGCGTCGTTCTGGAGCTTCGCCTGGAGGAGCGCGAGGCGGCGGAAGACCTGCGAGCGGCTCTCGGGCGGGAGCAGCTCCGCCTCGGTCCAGGCGTGGAGCAGCGCGCGGGCCGCCTCCGGGGCGTTCTGGCGCGCGAAGCAGATCCGAGCCTCCCAGTACCATCGAGTGACCGGGGGCAGGACCGAGGCGGCGCGCGCGAGCAGCCCGGCGGCCTGCTCGTACTGGCCGGCGAGGTACTCCTCGACCACCTCGCCGAGGGGCCCGTACCGGTCCTTGAGGTAGGCGGGGGCGCTTGCCCCGGCCGGGACGACCCCGACCTCGACCTCGGGGGAGGCGACCGGGCTCGCGGCCGACGCCGGCTCGAACGGGCCGACCCGCAGCCGACCCACCGTCTCGTGCGTGCCGGGCTCCTTCAGCGCCTTCGCCGCCGCCGCGGCGGTGCGCGCCAGCTCCTCCGGGTGGAGCTCGTCCAGCGGCGGCGTCTCGTCGCCGTAGCCGACGTCCAGGAACGCCTGGACCATCTGCGCGAACAGCTGCGAGCCGGTGGTGACCTCCTGGAACGAGAAGACGCCGACCGCGCCGATCTCCGCCGCGCGGGCCCGGAGGCGGGCGAGCAGCCCGTTCATCTCGCCCGCGTCGACCCCCCGGTCGCGCTCGGCGCCGCTGCCGATCCCGAGGATGCGCAGGTTCAGCTGCGAGTTCGGGGGCAGGAGATGGACCGCGAGGTCCGCCTTACCGTCCGGAGCCGCCTCCGCGTCGGACGGCCGCACGGTGTAGCGCGCCGAGGCGTTGTCCCAGCCGTCGGTGACGAGCACGAGGTTCCCGCGGACGCCGCGCTCCCCCGAGCGGAGCAGGTCGGCGCCCGCGGCGAGGGCGTCCCAGATCGCCGAGCGGCCGCTCGGCGTGAGCAGCGAGATCAGGTTCTCGATGAACGGCAGGTTGTCGCGCTGAATCGTCGCGAGGGGCACCGGAACGCGGACCGTCTCCGTGAAGGTCACCAGGCCGAACGGCGTGCCGCTCTTCGCGGCGTCCTGAAGGATGCGGTAGACCGCGGTCCGGGCGACCTCGATCTTCTGCCGCTCGCGCGACCGCCCCTCGGGCTCGGGGACCGGGGCGAGCATGCTCTTCGACAGGTCGAGCAGGAGGACGTTGCGCTCGCGGAGATCCGGTTCCGGGACCGCGGGCGCCGACGTGGCGCCGGCCGCGTCCGGGGCGGCGTGTTCCGAGGCGAGTACCACGCTCGGTCAGCTCCGGGCCGCCGCCGGCACGGGCCCGGCGGAAAGCATGATGGTTTGAACCGGGACGTAGGTATTTGTGGCTTCCGACGGTATCGCCGGCCTTCCGTCGGCGCCGGGACCCGCCCGGACGGGCCCCGCTCCGCCCGCGGAACGGCTATTAGGGGCCGTCGGTCGGCGACCGCGCGCATGGGCAACATCCGCCAGACGTACATCAAGCGGGTCGCGATCGAGCTGATCCGCCACTACCCGGACTCGTTCGGAGGGGATTTTGCCCAGAACAAGAAGAAGGTGCTCGAGCTGACCGACCTCGGCGTCAGCGTGGACGGCAAGATGACGGTCGTCTACAAGAAGCTCGCCAACCGCATCGCGGGCTACGCGACGCGGTACATGAAGCGGAAGCGCGGCACGTAGGCGGCCTCGGCGCGGGCCTAGTCGAACAGCTGCAGCCCGTCCTGCAGGTGGACGATCTCCACCGGCGTCGTCGGCCGTCCCACCAGGATCCCGCGCGAGTTCGCGACCACGCACGCCCCGACGACCGGCACGCCGAAGTTCGCCGTCGAGCGCGCGACGGGCACCCCGAGGACCTGCTCCGCCCGCGCGAGTTCCCGATCCGTGGCCTTCGGGTGGACCACCGCCCCCCGGTTCGTGGCGACCCCGGCCATCCCTACCGTGCCGAGCCCCGCCAGCGTCGCGCGCTCGGTGGGAACGCCGAGGGCGCGCCCGATGGCGGCGACCGCCTCGCTCGAGAACTCGGGATGGACGAGGGCGCCGACGTCGTTCGCGAGAACGTTGTTGCCCATCGCGTTCTGGCGGTCGCGGACGACGGTGATCGGGCCGGCCCGCTCGAGCCGGCGCTGCTCCCCGGCGTCCAGCCCTTCGCCGACGACCCTGCCCCGGGAGTTCGAGGCGACCAGCGCCCCCACGACCTCGCTGTCGGAGACGGTGGTCTTCACGACCTCGACCCCGAGGATCCGCGCCAGGTCGCGCTCGAGCGCCCCCGGCAGCGACGGCGGGCCGATCACCGTCCGCTCGTCGGCCCGCAGGAACACCCCGAGGTAGGGACTCCCGCCGACCATCGTGCGGCCGACCGGCACGCGATCGGTCCCCCCGGCCGCCCTAGTCCGTGTCGAGGAGGTCGACCTCGATCAGGCCGTCCTCGAACCGGATCGCCTTGACCCGGACGTACGCGGGGATCCGCTGGATGCCGCGCTCCCAGATGTGCTCGTTCAGCCGGGGGTCGATCCATACGTCCTCGGGCGCCCCCTTCATGTGGCGCACGACGAAGCGGCGGACCGTCTCCAGCGCGTGGCCAGCGCGCCGCCGGCGCGACGGCTGGTGGCGGCTGGCGCGCAGGGGGATGACGTACTCCCGCTCGATCTCCTCCTTCTTGCGGGGCGGGGTAGGGGCCGGCATGCGCTCGTCGGTCCCTCCCTACTTGTGAAGGTGGCCGCGCTTCCAGCTCCGGCGCTTCGGGTGCTGGGTGACGGCCCGGTTCGTTCGCTGGATGACCCACGCCGGCACGCGGCGGTTGCTCTTCACGGCCCGGAAGAGGCGGAGCTTGCGGGCGTGGCTCTTGCGACGGTTTGCCATGTGTCGTTCTCCCGTTCGTTCAGCGGCGCGTGATCCGGATCTCCCGGCGCTCCGGGGCGATCCGTTCGAGGAGGGCGCGGAGCGTTGCGTCGTCGACCGCGCGCGGCAGGCGGCCGGCGGCGGCGAGGGCGATCAGCTGCTGCTCCACCCCCGCGGCGACGTCCGGCTTCGCGAGCCGGATCCGGCCGAGGCGCTCGCGGGCGTCCGGGGTGAGGATGCGGCGAAGGATCTCCGTCCGCTCGGCGTCGCGGCGCCGGAGCTCCGCCTCCTGGGCGGCGTACGCCTGCGCGTTGAGCGCGTCGGAGGTCTGCGACTCCTGCAGCTGCTGGACCCGGCGTCGCCGCAGCTCGGCGAGCTCGGAATCGTCGGCGGCCACCGGAACCTCTCCTCGACCCGTACGGTCCTCAAAGGTACTTGGCGAGTTCGGGACGGCTCGCGGCCATGCTCCGGAGGAGGTCGCGGCTCACCCCGTCCAGGAGCTTCTGCCCGGCGGCGGTGACGCGGCGCCCTCGCCCCTGGTACGGCTGGAGCAGCCCGGCCTTCTCGAGCTGCTGCACGATCTCGCGTACGATCGCCCGGGAGCCCTGGCGTGCGTGGTACGGGGCGCTCCCCCGGTCGCGCTTGCCGCCGTACTCGGCGCTGAGCCGCATGACCCCGATCGCCCGCTTCAGGTACACCTTGCGGAGGACCGACGCGCTGCGGAGGTACCACCACTCCCGATCGTACGGGGCCCGCTGCTTGTGGACGCCGGTCTTGACGAACGAGGCCCACTCCGGCGGCGCGACGGCGCTCCGGCTCTTGAGCTCCGCCGCGAGGCGGGGCAGCAGCGCGGACGCCGGTACGTCGGTCGGGCGCGTCATCGGGCGGCGCGGCCACTCGGCCTCCGTATTTAAACGCCGCGCGCGCGAGGTCCGGCGGCGGACCGCTGGCGCCGGGGGCCGCGGCTCCGGTCGCCGGCTTAACAAGGTCCCGCGCCGTTCGATCGGTGGAGGGCGAGCCGTTGGGAGGGACCCCCGGGGCCGCCGCCCTGCTGCTGAGCGCCGGGGCGTCGAGCCGCTTCGGCGGCGCCCCGAAGGCGCTGCTGCCGATCGACGAGAGGACCGGGATCCGTCGCCTGGCCGAGATCTGCCTCGCCGACGGGTTCGCGCCGGTGACGGTGGTCGCCGGTCCGCACCGTAGCGCGATCGCGCACGAGCTGCGGGGGCTTCCGATCGACCTGGTCGACGCCGAGCGCTGGGCGGAGGGACGGACCGCCTCGGTGCAGGCGGGCCTCGCCGCGATCCCGGAGGACCGCGACATCCTGTTCTGGCCGGTCGACCACCCGTTCGTCGCGCCCCGGACGATCGACATCCTCCTCGGGGCGCGGGACGAGGACCTGCTCGGCCTGTGGTTCATCCCGACGTTCGAGGGCCGGGGCGGACATCCCGTCCTGTGGCGGCCGCATCTGCGCCCCGACCTCTTCGACCTTCGACCGGACGCGCCGATCCGCTCGCTCCTGCCGGAGTTCGGGCCGCAGGTCCGCCGGGTGCCGGTCGACGACCCGGGGGTCGTCGCGAACGTCGACACCCCGGAGGAGTACCGCTCGGCGCTCGCCTCCTTCGTCGAGCGCGGGGAGGTCGTCTAGTGGACCGGCGGACGGAGCGGGAGGCGCTGCGGCTCCTCGAGCGGCATCGGTCGTTCGTCCGCGCGGTCGTCGTGCGGACGGGCGGGTCGGTCCCCGGCAAGCTCGGTGCGACGATGATCGTCCGGGACGACGGCTCGACGCTCGGTACGGTGGGGGGGGCGGCCCTCGAAGAGGAGGTGAAGCGGCGGGCCGTCGAGGCGATCGAGCGGCACCGCGGCGATCTCCTGCACTTCGATCTCGCCGCCTGGAAGGAGGGGGGGCTTCCCAGCCTCTGCGGCGGCTCGGTCGACGTCGCGCTCGAATACGTCGCGCCGCGGCCGAACCTCCTGCTCTGGGGAGGCGGCCACGTCGCGCAGGCGGTCGCCCGCCTGCTGCCGTCGCTCGAGTTCGACCACTCGGTGGCCGACGATCGGCCCGACTACGTCCGTGCGGACCTGTTCCCGGACGCCGATCGGCACGAGGTCGTCGCCCCCGGCGCGCTGTTCGACGCCTTCTCCCCCGCCGAGTTCACCCACCTGCTCGTGCTCGGGTACGATGCAGCGAAGGACGGAGAGGTCCTGTTCGAGGCGATCGCGCGGTTCCCGAACACGATCGGACTGATCGCGAGCGCCCCGAAGCGCGAGCACATGTACGCGAGGTTGCGCGACCGGGGCGTGGGCCGCGAGGCGCTCGCCCGGATCCGGTCGCCGGTCGGTCTCGCGATCGGGGCGCAAAGCCCGGCGGAGATCGCGGTCAGCATCGTCGCGGAGATCGTCCGCGACCTTCATCCGGCGCCGTTACGTACTCGGCCGGCTCCGGAGCCGGCGCCGCGGGCGAAGGGGGATGGCGGAGAGCGGCACGCTTAGGTTCGCGCTGAACGGGCAGCCGGTCACCGCGCGGTGCCCGGACGAGCGGATCCTCCTCGACCTGCTGCGCGAGGACCTCCGGCTCACCGGGACCAAGCGCGGCTGCGACCTCGGCACGTGCGGCTGCTGCACCGTGCTCGTGGACGGACGGCCGACCCTAAGCTGCCTGACGCTCGCGCGGCTCGCCGCCGGGCGCTCCGTGACGACGATCGAGGGGGTCGGGCCGCCGCAGCGCCTCTCCGCGGTGCAGCGCGCCTTCGTCGAGCACGGGGCGACCCAGTGCGGCTTCTGCACCCCCGGCTTCGTCCTCACGGCGACCGCGCTGCTGCGCGAGAACCGCGCGCCGAGCCGCGAGGAGATCGAACGGGCGATCTCGGGCAATCTTTGCCGCTGCACCGGCTACCTCGCGATCGTCCGGGCGATCGAGGCGGCCGCGCGCGCGGAGGCGTGATGCCGGCGGCCGACGCCCCGCCCGTGTACCGGCTGCTCGGATCGAGGATCCCGTACGTCGAGGGACCGCTCAAGGTCACGGGGCGCGCCGAGTACACCGACGACATCCAGCGTCCCGGCCAGCTGGTCGGCCGCCTCCTGCGGAGCCCCTGGCCCCACGCCCGCCTCCGCTCGATCGACACGACGGAGGCGAGGGCCCTTCCCGGGGTCGCCGCCGTCCTGACCGGCGAGCGCTACCCCACCCCGTTCGGCGTCCTGCCGATCACGCACGACGAGACCGCGATCGCGGTCGGGAAGGCGCGGTACATCGGCGACATCGTCGCGGCGGTCGCCGCGGTCGACGAGCGGACGGCGGAGGAGGCGCTCGCGAAGATCCGGTTCGACGTCGAGCCGCTGCCCGAGTACTCGGACCCGCGGACCGGCACGGAGAAGGTCGCGGAGCCGATCCACGCCCGGGGCCTCGCCGGCTCGAACGTCCAGAAGGAGGTCGTCCAGCACTTCGGCGACGTCGACGCCGCGTTCGCGCGCGCGGCTCACGCCGTCCGCGTGCGCGGGACGTTCGCCGGGGTCACCCACGCGTTCACCGAGCCGCTGGCGACGATCGCCGAGGCGACGCCGGACGGCCGCCTGACGGTCTGGAGCGCGACGCAGGTCCCGCACTACCTGCACCGCGCGCTCTCCGAGGTGCTCGGCCTCCCGATGCACCGCATCCGCGTGGTGAAGCCGGAGGTCGGCGGAGGGTTCGGTGGCAAGTCGGACCCGCTGCCGCACGAGATCGCCTGCGCCGCGCTCGCGCTCGAGACCGGCCGGCCGGTGAAGATGCTGCTCGACCGCGAGGACGTCTTCTACACGAACCATGGCCGTCACCCGACGTTCAACGACGTCCGGATCGCCTGCGACGCCGACGGCCGCCTCCTCGGCTACGATATCGAGGCGCTGATCGAGGGCGGCGCGTGGAGCTCGTTCGGGACCGTCACCACCTACTACAACGGGGTCCTGGCGATGGGCCCGTACCGGGTGCCGAACTTCCGGTACCGGGGCCGCCGCGTGTACACGAACCGCCCGCCGAGCGGCGCGATGCGGGCGCACGGCGGCACGAACATCCGCTACTCGATCGAGGTCGCCCTCGACCGGCTCGCGGAGGAGCTGGGGGTCGACCCGTTCGACCTGAGGGAGCGCAACGCGCTGCCCCCGAACTCGACGACCGTCAACGAGTTCCGCATCACCTCGACCTCCTTCCGGGAGTGCCTCGCCGCCGTGCGCCGCGCGAGCGGCTGGGAAGGGAAGTGGAGGAAGCTGCCGCTCGGCCGCGGGGTCGGTCTTGGCTGCGGGTTCTACATCTCGGGCTCGAACAGCCCGATCCACTTTACCCCGAAGATGCCCCAGTCGACGGTCCACCTCAAGGTCGACATGGACGGCGGGATCGCCGTCCACTCGATGCAGGCGGACATCGGCCAGGGCTCGAACACGCTGCTCGCCGCGATCGTCGCGGAGGTCCTCGGGGTCGATCTCGATCGCGTCCACGTGCAGCGCGTGGACTCCGACGTGAGCCCGATCGACCTCGGGTCGTACTCGAGCCGGGTGACGTTCATGATGGGGAACGCCGCGCGCACCGCGGCGCTCCAGCTCCGCGAGAAGATCGTCCGGGGCGCCGCGGGGCTCCTCCACGCCGCGCCCGAAGAGCTTGAGGTCGCCCACGAGAGGATCCGCTGGCGCCGGCGTCCGGAGGAGGGGGTGAGCTTCCTCGAGGCGCTGCACGCCGCGATGGAGAACGAGGGAGCCCTGACCGCGAGCGGCGCCTACCAGTCGAAGCCGATGGGCGGCACCTTCAAGGGCGCGCGCGCCGGCACGGCGCCCGCCTATTCGTTCTCGGCGTACGTCGCCGAGGTCGACGTCGACCTCGAGACCGGCGCGTACCGCGTCCCGAAGGTCTGGGCGGCGTTCGACTGCGGGCGGCCGCTCAACCGGCTCGCGGTGGAGGGCCAGATCGAAGGGTCGATCCACATGGGGCTCGGGCAGGTGATGGGGGAGACGATGAGCTACCGCGGCGCCCGGCTGTTCAACCCGTCGCTGCTGGAGTACAAGATCCCGGCCCCGCAGCAGATGCCCGAGGTCGAGATCCTCCTGGTCGGCGCCGACGACCCCGAAGGGCCGTTCGGCGCGAAGGAGGCCGGCGAGGGCCCGCTGATCGCGACCCTCCCGGCCGTCGGGAACGCGCTGTACGACGCGATCGGCTGCCGGTTCACCGAGCTGCCGATCACGCCGGACCGGGTCGTCCGGGCCCGCGAACAGCGGCGAAAGGAGGGGCGCCCCTGGAAGGGGGCGTGATCGGCCGATGCACCTGGACCCGTTCGAGCTGCACCGGCCCACGTCGGTCGACGAGACGGTCCGGCTCGCCGGCGAGCTGGCGGGCCGGTTCGACTACCTCGCCGGGGGGACCGACCTCCTGCCGAACTACAAGATGCACATCAACCTGCGGCCGCACCTCGTGGCGCTCGAGGACGTCGGCGAGCTCGCCGGCCACTCGGAGGGCCGGCTCGGCGCGATGTGCCGTCTCGCCGACCTCGAGCGGGACCGGGACCTGGCGGCCACCTGGCCGGCGCTGGGGGAGGCGGTGGCCGAGGTCGCGACGCCGCTCGTCCGGGCGAGCGGGACCGTCGGCGGGAACCTGTTGGTCGAGACCCGCTGCTTCTTCTTCAACCAGAGCTATTTCTGGCGCGCCAGCCTCGGGTTCTGCCTGAAGGCCGACGGCGACCGCTGCCACGTGGTCCCCCAGAAGGAGACGTGCTACGCCACCTTCAGCGGGGACCTCGCGCCGGCGCTGCTCGTCGCGGACGCCGAGGTCGAGGTCGCCGGCGCGGGCGGCCGGCGCCGGATGCCGCTCGGCGAGCTGTACGACCTCGCCGGGGACGGGATCCGTCGGGTGCGCCTCGCCCCGGGGGAGCTGCTCGTCGCCGTCCATCTGCCGGCGGCGGCTCGGGGGCGCCAGGGCCGATACCTCAAGCTGCGGGTGCGTCCGGCGTACGACTTCCCCGAGCTCGGGGTGGCGGTCGCGGGACGATGGCAGCCGGACGGGCGGGTCCGCGAGCTCCGGCTCGCCGTCGGCGGCGCCGAGCCGCACCCGCGCCGGTTCGACGAGCTCACGGCGCCGCTGGACGGCGAGCGCCTGGACGACGCGCGCCGCCGGGAGCTCGGCGAAGAGGTCGCCCGCCGGGTCCGACCGGTCCACAACACGTTCCTGCTGCCGGACTACCGGCGGAAGATGATCGCCGTCTACGTCCGCCGGGCGCTCGCCGACGCGGAGGCACGGGCGGCCGGATGAGCTCGGAGCCCGAGTTCCGGCTCCTGAGGGTCGATCGGCTCCGGGGGCACGAGGAGTTCGACCCGCACAAGGTCGACGAGCTCGTCGGCGAGCTGCTGCGGACCGGCGAGTTCGTCGACCCGATCTGGGTCGCCCGCGGCTCGTGGGTGATCCTGAACGGGCATCACCGGGTGGAGGCGGTCCGACGCCTCGGCCTCAAGCGGATCCCCGCGTGGGTGTTCGACTACGACGGCGACAGCGTCGATCTCGAGCGCTGGAACCCGGGGCCGCCGATCGAGAAGTCGGAGGTCGTCCGGCGGGCGCACCACGGGCGGCCGTTCCCGCCGAAGACGACCCGCCACCGGCTCCGGATCGACCTGCCGCGCCGGACGGTCCCGCTGGCGGAGCTCGAGAACTAGGTCTTCCGGTCGGCGGGCACCGGCCGCGACCGGCGCCCGACGCGCTCGCGGCGCCGTGGCGGGGCGCAGGCGTTAGGTGGCGCCGGCGTTCGCGGACCGTCCGATGACGGCCGTGCGCGTGGTCCCGTTCGACGAGCTCCCGGCCGGCGCGGAGGCGTCGCGCGCCGCGCTGCAGCTGGGCGCGTTCTCCTCGTTCCTCGGCGGCCGCTCGATCCGCGCGATGCGCCGGCGCGGCTACGCGTTCGCCGACTACGCCGGCCTCTTCGCGTTGGACCGCCGCGGCATCGTCGGCCAGACGTTCGTCTTCCGCTTCCCCTACACCGGCCCCGCGGGGACCGAGACGGTCGCGGGAATCGCCTCCGTGACCACCCGGGCCGACGCGGCCCGCCGGGGGGTCGCGCGGGCCGTCCTCGCCGAGGTCCATCGTCGGGAGGCGGAGGCGGGCTGCCGGTATGCCCTCCTGTGGACCAACCGAGGGTGGTACGCGCACGGGCTCTACGAGAAGCTCGGCTACCGCGACGTGTACTCTCCGCCGATGGCCGCCCGCGCCTTCCCCCGGGGGCGGCGGGGCCGGCCGGGGGAGTCCCTGAGGGCGCCCCGCGCCGGGGAGTTGGCCCGGCTCGAGCGGCTGCACGAGGAGGTCCTGCGGGGACGCCACGGCTTCGTGCCCCGCGGCCGGGGGTTCCTGACGGAGGAGCACCGGGCGGGCCTCCTCAGCTTGGACGGGCTGCGCGTGTACCGGCGCCGGGGCCGTCTGGCAGGGTACGCGGTCGTGGGGCAGGGCCCGGCACAGCTGACCTGCGGGGAGCTCGTGGCCAGCCCCGAGGACCGGGCGCCGTTCCTTGCCGCCCTCGAGGCCGCCGCGGCGGGCCGGATCCTCGCGCTCGGCAACACGACCGTCCACGACCTCGCCGCCGCGCTGCGCCGGCGGCGTTACGTGCGGCGGGAGGGCGGCGACTGGCACGTCCTGATGGCGTGTCCTCTCGGACGCGTCGCGGACGCCCGCACCGTACGGCGGGAGCTCGCCGCCGATCGAGCGACGTTCACCAGCATGAGCCTCGACCGATTCTGAAACGCCTTGCCCCCTCTCATCGCCGCTCGCCGGCCGGCTCGCGCCGCCCCGCGGGGTTCGTCCGGCCGCTAGGGTACGGCAGCGGGAGCGAACCGTCGGCGAACCGGCGCAGGGTCGTCGCCAGGAGCTCCACCTCGACCGGGTGCAAACGACGGCGGAGGCTCTCCGGCGTGTCGTCCGGGGCGACCGCGAGGCGCGCCTGGGCGATCGTGGGCCCTTGATCGACGTCCGCGGTCACGAGGTGGACCGTGGCCCCGGTCTCCCGGTCGTTGGCGGCGAGGACCGCGCGGTGCACGCGCGGGCCGTAGAAGCCGGGACCGCCGTACTTCGGCAGCAGCGACGGGTGGAGGTTCACGACGCGGCCCCGCCAGCGCGTGACGAAGCTCGGCGGCAGGATCGAGAGGAAGCCGGCGAGCACCACGAGCTCGATGCCGCGGGCCTCCAGCTCCTCGGTCAGGTGGGCTGCCCAGATCTCGGGCTCGGTCCCCCGGAACGGGAGGACGACGGTGGCGAGCCCGCGCTGGCGCGCCTTCTCGATCGCCGGCGCGTGGGGCCGGTCCGCGACGACCAGCGCGAGGTGGACCGGCAGGTGGCCCCCGCCCTGGAGCTCGGCGATCGCCTCCAGCGTCGTCCCTTCGCCGGAGACCAGCATCGCGACCGCGAGCGGGCGGGTCACGGGCCCCGGACGCTCGGCGGCTTAGATGACGGTGGCGGCCGCCGGGCCCGTCACAGCATCACCCGGAGGTTCAGCTTCTCGGTGAGCTCCTTGTAGCGGTTGCGGATCGTCACCTCGGTGACCCCCGCGACCTCGGCGACCTCGCGCTGGGTGCGTCGCTCGCCGCACTGCACGCTGGAGATGTAGATCGCGGCGGCCGCCACCCCGGTGGGGCCGCGGCCGCTCGTCAGCTCCCGCTCCGTCGCCTCCTTGAGGATCTCGTTGGCGCGGGACTGGATCTCTCCCTTCAGCTTCAGCTCCGAGCAGAACCGCTGGATGTAATCCTGGGGCCGGGTCGGGAGCAGGCGCAGGTGGAGCTCCCGGGTCATGAAGCGGTAGGTTCGCCCGATCTCCTTGCGGCCGATCCGGGACTTGGAGGCGATCTCGTCCAGCGTGCGGGGCACGTTGCACTGCCGGCAGCTCCCGTACAGCGACGCGGCGACGACCCCCTCGATCGAGCGACCGCGGATCAGGTTCTTGGTGACCGCCTTGCGGTAGATCATCGCGGCCGTCTCCCGAACGTTCCGCGGCAGCGCCATCCCGGAGGCGATGCGGTCGAGCTCGGCGAGCGCGAACGCGAGGTTCCGCTCCGTCGCGTTCGAGACGCGGATCCGGCGCTGCCACTTGCGCAACCGGTACAGCTGCGCGCGGTTGCGTGTCGGGATCGACTTGCCGAACGGGTCGCGGTTCTTCCAGCCGATCTCGGTCGACAGGCCCTTGTCGTGGATCGTGAGGGTGGTCGGGGCGCCGGTCCGCGCGCGCTTCTCGCCCTGCTCGGCGTCGAAGGCGCGCCACTCCGGGCCCTGGTCGATCATCGACTCCTCGAGCACCAGGCCGCACTCGTCGCAGACGACCTCCCCGCGCTCGTAGTCGCGGGTGAGGTGGTTCGACCCGCAGCTGGTGCAGCGGTTCGCCGGCGGGTGCTCCTCCCGCGCGGGCTTCTCCGGCGGCGCCGGGGCGTCGGCCGGAAGGTCGACGCCGTCCTTCATCGACGG